>NZ_SOAW01000001.1:2100000-2393844 GCF_004364645.1 Naumannella halotolerans
CGGTGACCGCGGAGGTACCGACCACGGTGGCCCGCAGGCCGTCGGCGGCGACCAGCCGCCGAAGATCGTCCAGACAGGCCCGCTGCTCGGCCGGTTGCAGCCGATCGAGCTGGTTCAGCACCACCACGATCACCTCGTCGCGGCCGGTCAGCCGCTGCAGATAACGGGTGTGCAAGGTGGCATCGGCGTACTTCTGCGGGTTGGTCACCCAGATCAACAGGTCGGCACGTTCGGTGACATGGTCGGCCCGGAGCCGGTGGTCGGCGACCACCGAGTCGTGGTCGGGCAGGTCCAGCAGCACCAGCCCGTCGGGATGGGCCCGGTCGACCTGGAGGTCGTGCCGCTCACTGACACCCAGCCAGTCCAGCAGGTCCCCGGCGCCGGCGCCGAGGGCAGCGGTCTCGGCGACCACACCGATCGGGTGGGCGGTGGTCGGGCGTTTGCTGCTGGTGGCGGCGAGTTCGGCGCCGACCAGGGCATTGAACACCGACGACTTGCCCGCACCGGTCTGACCGGCCAGCGCGACCACGGTGTGCTCGGCGGAGAAGTGGGTACGTTCGCCCGCCCGTTGCAGCACCTCGCCGGCACGGATGCGCACCGGCTCGGGAAGTCGGTCACCGGCAGCGGTCAACGCCTCCTGCAGCGCGCTGACCCGGTCGGCCAGGCTGGTCCGCGGCATCAGCGTCCCCCGCCGAACAGCCGTCTCCAGAATCCGGGGCGTTCGTCCTCCTCGGCGACGACCACCTCGGTCGAGACCGGTGCTTCGAGTTCGGGCTGTCCGCGCAGGCCCGCACCGCGCAACACCGGGCCGGGTCGTTGCACCCCTTCGGCGGGCAGCTGGGCACGCCGACCGGCCCGCTCGTCGGCATCGGCGGCCTCGAGCGCGTCGGCCGCCTGCCGCAGTTCGTCACCGGCGACTGCGGTCAGCCCGAGCGCAGCGACCGCGGTACGGGCGATCGCGGCATCGGCGTCCAGCACCGCCTGCAACCGGGCGTTCAGCCGTTCGGCCGCCTCCTTGGCCAGGCGGCGCACGGCATCATCACCGAAGACGGCCTCCAACAGTTTCTGCGCGGCGAGCGCCGTACCGCCGGCGATACCGACCTCCACCCCGGTCAGCCCGCCGGTGCTGGCGAAGACCACCAACATCAGGGCCACACCGAGGCCGTTGACACCGAAGCTGAGACCGCGAGCCAGGCCACGTTTGGCCGCACCCTGTTCGCTGACGATCTCCAGCACATCGGCCTGCCAACCGCGGATCTGCTCGGCGACGGTGGAGCGGAGTTCGGCGGTACTGACCCCGGTCACCCCGGCGGTCGCCGAGGCGTCGACCAGCAGACCGGACCCGGCGGGGTCCGAGCGCCAGGCCGAACGCACCCGCTCCCGGGCACTCTCCAGGGCGTCGATCATCACCGCTTCGAGTCCGTGGGCGATCGCCAGCTCGACCGGTCTGGCCGACGGCTCACCACCGCGCAGGAAGGAACGCAGACCGTCGCGTACCCGGCCGACGCCGCGGTCGATGGAGCGGATGAAAGCACTCGCGCCGACGAAGTCCTGCCACCGCGCCAGCACCTCCCCGCGCAGCATGGCACCGTCGGCGGTGGCCTCGACCACCTTCGCCCGGGCGTCGTCGTAGGCGCTGTCGACGATCTGCAACAACCGCTCGGCCGAGGCGTACTGCTCATCGGCGGCACTGGCGAGCTGCCGCAGGGATCCGGCGAGATCACCGATCACCCCGTCGCGGGTGGCGAGCGCGACCTGGTCCCGGGCACCGGCATCACCGCCGAGGTCACTCAGCCAGCCGGCGATCTCGGCGACCGCCCGTTCCGGCAGCAGACCTTGGTCGTCGAGTGCGCTCTCGGGTACCGAGAACAACGGCGCCGGGCCCAGGTCGTGGGCGTCCATCATCCGCCGCAGGTCGCCCACCACGGCCAGTTCCGAGCCCGGATCGACCCGATCGATGACCAGCGCGATCTGGGCATGTCGGCGGGCGGCGTCACCGAGCAGTTCCCACGGCACGGCATCGGCGTAGCGGGCGGCGGTGGTGACGAAGAGCCACAGGTCGGCGGCGGCGAGCAACTGCCCGGCGAGTTCCCGGTTGGCGGTCTCCACCGAGTCGATGTCGGGTGCGTCGAGCAGCGCCAGCCCGGGCGGCATGGCCGGGAAGGGGGCCAACCGCAGGGACCGTACGTCCTCGGTCCGGGTGCCGTCGCGGTCCGGTGCCGGGACAGCTCCGGCACCGGGCGAGACGGTACGGGTGTGCACCCGTTGCAGTCCGGGCAGGATCCGTTCCGGTGCGAACCACGGAGCATCGGCGGGGTGGAAGACCAGCACCGGCGAGCGGGTGGTCGGGCGCAGCACACCCGGGGTGGTCAGCGGCGCCCCGAGCAGGGAGTTCACCAGAGTCGACTTACCGGCTCCGGTGGACCCGCCGACCACCACCAGCAACGGTGCACCGTCGGCCCGCAACCGGGGCAGCAGATAGTCGTCGATCTGGTCGATCACCGATCGGCGTTGCCGACGGGCCTGGTCGACCCCGGCCCCGGCCAACGGCAGCGCGAGTGCGGCGAGCCGACCGCGGGCACGGTCGACGGCGCTGATCAGGCCGGGCCGTACCGCTGCGGCAGCCGGTACGGCCGGCTCCAGGGCGGGCTGCTCCCGCGCACTCGGCAACGGTGCTTCTGGCTCGGTCACAAGGCCATCCTGCCCGACCCCGGCTCACGGTGACCGGTCACCCGGCCGGCGCCGCTGTGATTCCTCGCCGGCCCGCTGCACCCGACGGTTCCTCACGGCTCATCCCACGGTGGCCTGCCTGCCGATCAGCTCGGCGATCCGGCCGCGGCAACCGCCGCAGCCGGTGCCGGCCCGGGTCCGCCGCCCGACGCACTCGACACTGTCGTCCCCGGCAGCCACACCATCCATGATCGACTTCACGACCACCCCATTGCACCAGCAGACGACCGCCTCGGGGGCGAACCGGTCGACCGCCCCGCCGGTGGTGAGGGCGGGGGCGTCGAGGCGCAGCAGAACGCTGCGATCGGTGGGCAGTTCGGCCTGCCCGTTGTAGAGCACGGTCAGCTCGGCCCCGACCCGGGGCATCCCGACACAGACGAATCCCTCCAGCACGTCATCGACGGTGACCAGCTTGACGTAGGCACCCCGGGCCGGATCGACCCATTGGGAGACCTCGACACCACCGCTGCAACCGAGGGCATGGCTGCCGCTGTCCCATGGATCGGCCATCACCCGGCCGGCGGCCAGCACATCCACCCCGTCGGCCTTCAACATCACCACCGGCGGACGTTCCTCGGTCTCGGGCAGCACCGGCCCACCGGCCCGTCCGGCCTCGGCCACCAGCTGTGCGGCGACGAACTCGGCCTGTCGCCATCCCGGGCCGATCAGGCCGCGCGGCCCGCCGGGTACGGACTCGGCGCCGGCGCCCACCCGGCCGGTGGCCACATGCGCACAGTCACCGATGGCGAAGATCGACCGATCGGCCCAACTGCGCAGGCTCGGATCGACCAGTATCCCTGCGGCGGTGGGCAGACCGGCGGCCGCAGCCAGCCCCACCCGTGCCCGGACACCGGCCGACAGCACCAGCAGATCGCCGGGGATCCGCTCCCCGTCCTCACCGAGCAGGGCACCGAACCGCGCACCCTCGCCCGGTACGGGCTCACAGATCACACCGGTGGCCCGGAAGTCACCGAGCATGATCACCCCGGCCCGTCGGGCCGCCCGGGCCAAGGCCTGTCCGCCACCATGATCGAGATTGCGGGCCATCGGCACCGGCCCGCTGTGGATCAGCACCACCTCCGCACCCTGATCGGCCATCGCCAACGCCGCCTCGGTACCGAGCACCCCGCCACCCAGGACCAGGATCCGCCGGCGGTCGCTGACGGCCCGGGCGACCACCTCGGCATCGGCGAGATCGCGCAACCCGACGATCCCGGCGGGCAGTCCCCGTACCTGTCGATCGTCGGCGGGTACGGCGGGATCGGTCGACGCTTCGACCTGCGACAACCCGGCCAGCGCCGGCACATGGGCCCGGGCCCCGGTGGCCAGGACCAGCCGGTCGTAACCCAGGGACTGCCCGTCACCGAGTGTCAGCCGGCGGGCTGTCCGATCGATCGCGGTGACGGCCGTACCGGTGAGCACCCGGACGCCGGTTGCTGCAACGGCTTCAGCGTCGATGATGTCCAGCGCCCGGCGGTCCACCTTGTTCGCGGCGAACTCCGAGACCAGTACCCGGTTGTAGGCCTGCTCGGGTTCGGCACCGACCACCGTCAGGTCGATCCGCCCGGTTTCGACCGCCGGCAGCACCTCCTCGACGAACCTGGCCCCGACCGGCCCGTACCCCACCAGCACGACACGCATCAGCCCTGCACCTCCACCGGGTCGGCGCGGCGGACGCTCACCTGGGTCCGT
The DNA here is from genome assembly GCF_004364645.1 of Naumannella halotolerans. Lineage (NCBI taxonomy): Bacteria > Bacillati > Actinomycetota > Actinomycetes > Propionibacteriales > Propionibacteriaceae > Naumannella > Naumannella halotolerans. The sequence continues at coordinate 2,104,423 of NZ_SOAW01000001.1, forward strand.
TTGAACTCCGGCATCGCCGAGATCGGGTCGACCACGGCCTCGGTCAAGGCGTTCGCCGTCTGTCTGCCTCCGAAATGAAACGGCAGGAAGACGGTGTCGATCCGGATCCCGGTGCTCAACTCGGCGCGGGCGAAGACCTCACCGCGGAGGTTCGAGATCGCACCCGGTCCCCCTCGGCGATGCCCAGCCGCTGTGCCGTGGCCGGATCGATCTGCAGATCGGCCTGCGGGCGGGCGCTGCGCAGTTCCTCCACACGACGGGTCTGGGCGCCGGACTGGTAGTGCTCCAGCAGCCTCCCGGTCACCAGGGTCAGCTCATCGGTCGCCACCGGCCGGGGCGCGTGGCGCCGGGAACGCACCGGAACCATCACGGCGCGCCCGTCGGGATGGGCGAACCGCTCGGCGAACAGTCGCGGGGTCCCCGCGGATCCGCTCGGGTACGGCCAGTAGGCCTCGACCTCGGTGTCCAGCAACTCATGGCTCAGGCCGGAGTAGTCGGCGATGCCGCCGGCCGAGGCGCGGGCGAGTTCGTCGAAGACCGCCGCAGCTTCGGTGTCCCAGACCCCGGGGGCCGCCAACCGCTGCGCCAGTTCGGCCATGATCCACAGTTCGCTGCGTACCCCCTGCGGTGGTTCGATCGCCCGCCGTCGGCGCAACACCCGGCCCTCGAGATTGGTCATCGTCCCCTCCTCCTCGGCCCACTGGGTGACCGGCAGGACGTAGTCGGCATGGGCAGCGGTCTCGGAGCAGAAGAAGTCGCAGACGACCAGCAGATCGAGTTGGGCCAGACGGCGGGCCACCGCACCGGCGTCGGGGGCCGAGATCACCACATTCGACCCATGGACCAGTAGTGCCTTGATCTGCTCACCGAGCCGGCCGAGCAGTTCGGTCGCCGGCACCCCGGGCCCGGGCAACCGGTCGGGGTCGACACCCCAGACGGCGGCCACCTGAGCCCGTGCCTGGGGATCGGTGATCTTGCGATAGCCGGGGAGTTGGTCGGCCTTCTGCCCGTGTTCGCGACCGCCCTGGCCGTTGCCCTGTCCGGTGAGGGTGCCGTACCCGGAGCCGGGCCGGCCGCAGAGCCCGAGCAGCAACGACAGGTTGATCGCCGCGGTCACCGTGTCGGTGCCGTCGACATGCTGTTCGATCCCCCGGCCGGTCAGGATGTAGGTGCCCCGACCGCCGGCCAGCCGGTGGGCCACCTCCCGCAGCTGACCGGTCGGCGCACCGGTCACCTCCTGCACCCGCTGCGGCCACCACTGCGCGACCGAGCGCCGCACCCCTTCCCAGCCGACGGTACGGGTCTGCACGTAGTGCTCGTCGTACAGCTTCTCGTTGAGCACGATGTGGGTGATCCCCAACAGCAGCACCAGATCGGTTCCGGGCACCGGTTGCAGGTGCAAACCACCGCCGTCGTCGGTCAGCCGGGCGGTCTCGGAGCGGCGCGGATCGACCACGATCAGACCGTTTCGTTCGCGGGTCCCCTCGAGGTGACCGATGAACGGCGGCATCGTGGCAGCGACATTCGATCCCACCAGCAAGATGGTCTGCGCACCGTCGAGATCGCTGACCGGGAAGGGCATCCCGCGGTCGATGCCGAATGCCCGGTTCCCGGCGGCGGCTGCACTCGACATGCAGAACCGGCCGTTGTAGTCGATCATGGAAGTGCCGAGCGCGATGCGCGCGAACTTGCCCAGCTGGTAGGCCTTCTCGTTCGTCAGCCCGCCACCGCCGAAGACCCCCACCGCGTCCTTGCCGTGACGCTCACCGATGCTTCGTAGTCGGTCGGCGATGTCGTCCAGGGCCTGTTCCCAGCCGACCGGTACGAATTCGGAACCGACCCGCCGCAGCGGGGTGGTCACCCGGCCGGCGGAGTTGATCAACTCCGCCGAGGTCCAGCCCTTCTTGCACAGCCCTCCCCGATTGGTCGGGAAGTCCCGACTGCCGATGCCCACCGGCGGCCGATGATCAACTTGCTGTTCCGGGAGGTCGGCACCGGTCTGCAGGGACATCGCGCATTGCAGGGCACAGTAGGGGCAGTGACTGGCGGTGGTGGCCATGGGCGCGTCCGTTCAGATGACCAGGCCGCTACGGCGGCCCGACCGCAGGTAGACGCCGTAGGTGATCGCCGCCATGATCACGTAGGCGCCGACGAAGCAGAGCAGACCCGCCTGATAGCTGCCGGTGGCGGTCTTGGACAGGCCCAGTGCCTGCGGGATCACGAAACCGCCGTAGGCGCCGATCGCGGAGATGATGCCGAGCGCCGCGGCGGCCTTGCGCTGCGAGCCGATGTCACCGGCGCTGCGGTGGGCATCGGCGGTTCCTCCGCGCCAGGCGAAGACGGTCGGGATCATCCGGTAGGTGGAACCGTTGCCGATCCCACTGGCGGCGAACAGCACCAGGAACAGGGCCAGGAACACCCAGAAGGAGGCGGAGGGCAGCACGGCGACGACCGTCACCACCACCAGCGCCATCACCGCGAAGGCACCGATGGTGATCTTGGCACCGCCGAAGCGGTCGGCGAGCCTGCCACCGTAGGGTCGCGAGAGGGAACCCACCAGGGCACCGAGGAAGGCCAGCGACACCGAGGCCGTTCCGATGTGCAGCGCGGAGAAGTGGGGGTACTGGTCGGCGATCAACTTCGGAAGACCCCGGCGAACCCGATGAACGAACCGAAGGTGCCGATGTAGAGGAAGGCCAGCACCCACAGGTGGGGCTCCTTGACCGCTGCGATCGCCCCGGCGAAATCGGACTTCGCGTTCGACAGGTTGTCCATCCGCAGTGCTGCCCCGAGGGCGGCGATCACGATCAGTGGGACCCAGATCATGCCGGCGAGTCCCAGGTTGACCGTTGCCGCAGCGCCGATGGTGACCGCGATCGGGACGACGAACTGCGCCACCGAGGCACCGAGGTTGCCACCGGCCGCGTTCAGCCCGAGCGCCCAGCCCTTCTCCCGCTGCGGGAAGAAGTAGGTGATGTTGGCCATCGAGGAGGCGAAGTTACCGCCGCCGAGCCCGGCCAGGGCTGCGACCAGCAGCATCGTCGCGAACGACGTCTCCGGATTGCTCACCACCACCGAGAGCCCGATCGTCGGGATCAGCAGCAGCAGGGCGGAGACGATGGTCCAGTTGCGCCCACCGAATCGCGCGACCATGAAGGTGTAGGGGAAACGCAGGGTGGCCCCGACCAGGCTGGGGATCGAGATCAGCCAGAAGATCTGGGAGGTGCTGAAGTCGAATCCGGCCGCCGGCAGGGAGACGACGACGATCGACCACAACTGCCAGACGACGAAGCCGAGGAACTCGGCGAAGATCGACCAGCGCAGGTTCCGCCGGGCCATCGCCCGCCCGGGCCCTTCCCACTGTGCGGCGTCCCCGGGGTTCCAACCGTCGATCCAGCGGCCGCGGCGCCGGACCAGCCCGGAGCCTTGAGGGGTCTCGGTGGGCAACGTGGGTATGGCGTTCATGGCTGACTCCAGTTCTCGGACGAGGATCTCGGGGAGCGGATGGGCGACGCGGTCGCGGGTTCATCGGGCCGGCGTCGACGCCGTACCGGGAGGGTGATCAGGAGTGCTGCCTGCCGATCGAGAGCAGCAGTCGGGCGGTCAGTCGCGACCGTCGTAGAGTTCGCCGACGATCTCGACCAGTTCGGGTGGTACGGGGCCGTCGGCGGTCAACAGGGGCTCGGTGGTGACATCGGCGCCGGCGGCTGCCGCGCGGCCGGCGAAGAAACCGGGGGCGAGCAGGTAGGTGGCGACGAAGACCCGCCCCGAGCCCTCCGCGCGGACCTGCTGCACGGCTGCTGCCAGGCCCGGTTCGGCATGGGCCAGGAAGGCTGCGGTGACCGGTCGCTGCACGAGCTCGGCCAGGTACGCCGCGGTCAGTCGGCAGTCGCGTACCGCCGAGGCATCGGTGGACCCGGCGGCACCGAGCACCACCCGATCGGTGGACTCGGCGTCGAAACCGGCCTCCAGCAACCGTCGGTGCAGCAGTTGCGCCAACCGCCGGTCCGGGCCGAGTGCCCCGCTCACCGTGACCGGGCGCTGCGTGGCCTGCCGGGTCTGCTGCAGGTCCACGTGGACGTGGAATCCGGCCGAGAGCAGCAACGGCACGATCCGGGCCCCGACCTCGTCCGGCAACCCGGCCAGGGTACGGGTGACATCGGGCTCCTGGACGTCGACGAAACTCGGCTCGACGACCAGCTCCGGCCGGGCCGCACGGACCGCGTCGACCAGTCCGGCGACGGCGCGCTGTCCGGCCGGGTCGGCAGTCCCGTGCGAGGCAGCGACCAGTACTGGTCGAGGGGCCACGAAGATCACCCCCTCATCCTCTCGTACCCACCAGGTCGGCAGGTGCAGCTCCCCCGGACGGGTGTAGCACTCCCCGGTCTGGAGGTCGAAGACATCCTTGTGCAGCGGCGAGGCGATGGTCGCCCGGCCGGCTCGGGAACCGACGATCCCCCGGGACATGACCGCGGCCCCGGTGGCCGGGTCGTGGTTGGAGACCGCGAAGATCCGGCCATCGGGGACCAGGGCGCCGAGCCGTTGCCGCCGACCCCGGCGGGCTGGGTGAGCCTGGTCGGGGGCGGGCCCGGTGACCCCGGGTTGCTGACCGGCCGGGCGGTCCGGGCGATCGGCGAGGCAGATGTGGTGCTGCACGATCGACTGTGCCCGCGCGAGGCGCTGCTCGACCTGGCTCCGGGTGCCGAGTTGATCGACGTCGGCAAACGTCCCGGCCACCACGCCATGCCGCAGGAGGAGATCGAACGACTGATGGTGGACCGGGCCCGGCGCGGATTGCGGGTGGTACGGCTGAAGGGCGGCGACCCGTTCGTCTTCGGCCGGGGCGGTGAGGAGGTCCTGACCTGCCGTCGGGCCGGCGTACCGGTGGAGGTCGTACCCGGTGTGTCCAGTGCCATCGCCGTTCCCGCTGCCGCCGGGATCCCGGTGACCCACCGCGGTGTGGCCCATGCCTTCACGGTGATCTCGGCCCATGCCGGACTGGGTGAGGACGAACTGCAGCAGCTCGCGCAGCTGGATGGGACGATCGTCGTCCTGATGGGGGTCGGCACCTTGGACCAGGTGCTCGACGGGTTGCGCCGTCACGGCATGTCCGATCACACCCCGGTGGCGATCATCGAGCGCGGGTTCAGCGCCGACGAGCGTCGGCTGGTCTCCACGATCGGTGCGATCGGTGCACAGGTACCGGAGTTCGCACCTGTCTCGCCGGCGGTGATCGTGATCGGGGCGGTGGTCGCCGCTCTGACCGAAAACGTCTCGGGGTCGGCCCCGCAGTGCGAAACTGACCCCGACACCAAGACGGTGCTCGGCCCGGTCCTGCAGGCACTCGGTCCGAGCTGAGCGTTGGGACTCCGATGTCAGGAACGCCCGGACCGGGCACATGCGATCGGCCCGGACGCACATCATCGACCGGGTTCGCCCCCGACCAGTTGCGCGGTTTCCGGATCGGTGTGACCGCCGACCGGCGGGCCGAGGATCTGATCGCCGCCTTCGAACGACGCGGTGCCGAGGTGCTCCACGCCCCGACCATCCGGATGACCGATGTCGCCGACGACGGTGAGGTGCTGGCCTCCACCGAGGAGGTGATCGCCGCCGCCCCCGATCACCTGCTGGCCACCACCTCCTACGGGATGCGTCGCTGGTTCGAGGTCGCCGACGCCGCCGGTCTGGGTGAACCACTGCTGACCTGCCTGAGCTCCTCCCGGATCCTGGTCCGCGGACCGAAGGCCCGCGGTGCCGTCCGCGCGGCCGGTCTCGATGATCATGGAATGAGCGAGCGGGAGACCACCGCCTCGTTGATCGATCTGGTGTGTCGGGAGGATCTGCGCGGGTCCACCGTGGCCGTGCAGCTCCACGGCGACAGCGGGCGGTCGAGCTGCAGCGGTTGCGCTATGCCGGTGCACGGGTGGTCACCGTCGCCCCCTACTTCTGGCGGACCAGACAGGACGACACCCGGGTCCAGCGACTGGTCGAGGCCATCTGTGGCGGCGGTCTGGATGCCGTCACCTTCACCAGCCCGCCGGCGGTGCACGCCCTGCTGGAGGCCGCCGACGATGTCGCCCGACGCGACGAACTGCTGGCGGCGATGCGATCCACCGTGACCCCGGCGGTGGTCGGGCCGGTGACGGCGGCGCCGTTGATCGAGGCCGGGGTGGAGCCGATCATGCCCGAACGGTTCCGGATGGGGGCGCTGATCCGGTTGGTCTGCGAGAACCTGTCCGAGCGCCGGGTGATCCGGCTGTCGACCTCCGCCGGCACGGTGGAGCTCCGCGGCCGGCTGGTGATCCAGGACACCGGCACGGTCGAGTTGACCCCGACCTCCCTGGCCCTGTTCCGTACCCTGATGGAGGCAGGCGGGTCGACCGTGTCCCGGGCGACACTGGCCGAGTCGCTGCCCGGGGAGAACGAGGACCATGCGGTGGATGTGGCGATCAGCCGCTTGCGCCAGTGCCTGCCCGACCCCTCGGTGCTGGCGACGGTGATCAAACGCGGTTACCGGATCGACGTATCGGGGTGTGACCCAGATCTCCCCCGATGTCGCGATGTGAGTCCTCGGTCGAGTCGGAATAGTCTGGATCGGTGACCGACTTCGATCCCCCGCGCCCCTGGACCGCCAGCTACGCCGAGGGCGTACCGACCGATCTCGGTGAGGTCGGCGGTTGTCTCACCGACATCGTCGCCGAGTCGGCCCGGGACTACCCCGACGCGCCGGCCCTGGAGTTCTTCGGCCGGGAGACCAGCTACCGCCAGCTGCAGGAGATGATCATGCGCGCGGCGGCCGGGTTGAAGGCGCTGGGTGTCGGACCCGGTGACCCGGTGGCGATCGTGCTGCCGAACTGCCCGCAGCACATCGTCGCCTTCTACGCCGTGCTCCGGCTGGGAGCGGTACCGATCGAACACAACCCGCTCTACACCGCCCGGGAACTGCGCAAGCAGTTCGAGGACCACGGTGCCCGGACCGCCATCGTCTGGAACAAGGTCGTCGCCACGGTGCAACAGTTCCCGGCCGATCTGCGGGTGCACAGCCTGATCAGTGTCGACGTGGTGAAGGGGATGCCCCGACTCACCCAATTGGCCCTGCGCCTTCCCTTGCCGAAGGTCCGTGAATCGCGGGAGGCACTGACCAGCAAGGTGACCAACACGATCGTCTGGGAGTCCGTGTTCGCCCGCGATCCGCTGCCCGATGATCATCCCCGCCCGGGCACCGATGATCTTGCGATCATCCAGTACACCTCGGGCACCACCGGTGCCCCGAAGGGTGCGAAGCTGACCCATCGCAATCTGCTGGCCAATGCCCGTCAGGCCCAGGCCTGGACGCCGACCATCCAGCGCGGCCGGGGTTGTGTGGTCTATGCGGTGCTGCCCATGTTCCATGCCTACGGCCTCACCCTGTGCCTCACCTTCGCGATGTCGATGGGTGCCCGGTTGGTGCTGTTCCCGAAGTTCGATCCCGACCTGGTGCTGAAGGTGACCGAGAAGCACCCGGCGACCTTCCTGCCCCTGGTGCCGCCGATCGCCGAACGGCTGCTGAGTGCCTCGAAGGAGAAGGGCATCTCCCTGGCCGGGACCGGGATCGCCATCTCCGGTGCGATGCCGTTGCAGCAGTCGCTGGTGATTCCCTTCGAGGAGGCCACCGGTGGCTACCTGGTGGAGGGTTACGGATTGTCGGAGTGCTCCCCGGTGCTGATGGCCAACCCGGTGGCCGACAACCGAAAGGCCGGTACGGTCGGCCTGCCGCTGCCGGGCACCGAGTGCCGGGTGGTCGATCCGGAGAATCCGACCGTCGACGTACCCGCCGGGGAACCGGGCGAGCTGCTGGTCCGTGGACCGCAGGTCTTCAGCGGCTACTACGGCAAGCCCGAGGAGACCGAGGAGGTCTTCGTCGGCGACTGGTTCCGTACCGGTGACATCGTACAGATCGACTCCGACGGGTTCGTCTCGATCGTCGACCGGATCAAGGAGTTGATCATCACCGGCGGTTTCAACGTCTCCCCGAGCGAGGTCGAGAGCGTCCTGCGCCAGCACCCCGATGTGGATGACGCGGCGGTCGTCGGCATGCCCAGCGACCACTCCGGCGAGGAAGTGGTGGCAGCGATCGTGGTGGCTGCCGATGCCGGTGAGGTCGACCCCGAACAGGTCCGTGGTTTCGCCCGCGGGATCCTCACCCCGTACAAGGTCCCGCGTCGCCTGGTGATCGTCGACGAACTGCCGAAATCCTTGATCGGCAAGGTGTTGCGACGTGAGGTACGCGACAAGCTGCTCGCCGAGACCACCGACGCCTGATCGGTTTCGTACCCCGTCAACCGGGGCGGATCACTTCGATCACTAGGATCTGGTCAGGACAGCGCGACCCGCTCGTGCCCACCGTCGACCGGAGGCCCCCGATGACCCTGCCCGCTGCGATCACCGACACCCTGCAGGACGAACTGCCGTCACTGGTGGAGACCTACCGCTGGTTTCACCAACATCCGGAGTTGTCCATGCAGGAGGTGAACACCGCCACCAGGATCACCGAGATCCTCACCGGGTACGGGATCGACAGTTTCCGCTGTGGCGGTACGGGTGTGGTGGCCGTCCTGGAGAACGGTGACGGGCCGGTGGTGGCCTACCGCGCCGACACCGATGGTCTGCCGATCGACGAGGGCACCGGCTTGCCCTATGCCTCCACCGCGGAGGGGGTGTTGCCCGACGGAACCGGTACCAAGGTGATGCACGGTTGTGGCCACGACTCCCACATCACCGCCGGGCTGGCGATCGCCCGTCTGTTACGCCAACACCCCGAGGCCTGGTCGGGCACGGTGGTGATGCTCTTCCAGCCCGGGGAGGAGACCGGTGCCGGCGCCCGAGCGATGATCGCCGATGACCTGTGGCAGCGGGTGCCCCGCCCGGAGGCCGTCCACGGCCAGCACATCTGGCCCGGCCGGGCGGGTCAGGTGGAGGTGTCGGTCGGCACGGCGATGGCGATGGCCGATTCCCTGCGGGTGACCGTCCGGGGCAAACAGGCCCACGGTTCGCAACCGGAGAACTCGATCGACCCGATCGTGCTCGGCGCGGCGATGATCACCCGCCTGCAGACCGTCGTCTCCCGGGAGATCCCGGCCACGGCGATGGCGGTACTGACGATCGGGTCCTTCCACGGGGGACTGAAGGAGAACATCATCCCCGAGGAGGCGTGGTTCACCATCAGCGTCCGCAGTTTCGACCCGGACATCCGGGCCACCGTGCTGGCCGCGATCGACCGGATCATCACCGGTGAGGCGATCGTCGCCGGGGCACCGGAGCCGGTGATCGAGACGATGTACGACTTCCCCCGCTGCTACAACGATCCCGAACTGGCGACCGGACTGATCGGTTCCCTGGAAGACGAACTCGGTGCCGGGCAGGTGATCGTCCGCGACCCGGTCACCGGGTCGGAGGACTTCGGGCTCTTCGGCGACAGTCTCGGCGTGCCCTACGTCTACTGGTTCTTCGGCGGGTACAGCGCGGCACATCTGGACTCCGGCGACCCGGTCCACGGCAACCACTCGCCCTACTTCGGGCCGGATGCGATCGAGCTCAGCCTGGACACGGCGGTACGCGCCGGGATGACTGCGATCCTGCGCCACCTGGGGCCTCAGCCTCGCTGATGTTCGCACCACTGCCCCGGGGCCAGGCGCAGTGGGATCCTCGTACTTCGGTCGCTCAGGACCACCCGCCGGGGCACCTGGTCGAGGTTCGCCACCAACAGGCGTCGACGGTCGGCCAGGACCCAGACCAGGTGATCACTGCTGTGACCACCCGACAGCGATCCGCGCAATGTCCCCAGACGGCGCAGGGCCGCGGCGACGGGGCGGTCGCCGCGATGATCACGGACTCCCTGCGGCCCCCAGTCCTCGAAGTAGGTGAGGGACTCCACGGTCGGCACCGCCAGTGCTGCTGCGCTGGCAATGGTCCAGGCAGCGAGTTCGGGTGAGTCCTGCCGGTCGTCGACCGGTTGCGACGGTCCGTAGCCGCTGCTGAGGTCGCTGCCGGTCCGTACGCCTGCCTGGGTGGTGGCGACGTTGTTGAAGCGCGGACGCAGGGTGATCGGGCCGATGTGCAGCGGCCGACCGGCGGCGATCCCACGGGCCTGTTCGGCCACCAACCGTTGGATCGGCAGTGACTCGACGAGTTGTACCGTGCTCCGGCTGTGGAACATCGGGGTGATCGAGAAACCGATACCGGCCAACTGCTGCGGGAGCCGATCCTGCCCCCGGTTCAGCTCGGTGAAGTGGGACCGGGCCCCGCCGATCACCGGGATCGACGACAGTCCCAGCCGATCGAGTGCCGTCCGCAGCAGGGTGACGGCCGAATCCGTGCTCAGGTGGGTGTGCGCATCGAAGGCGCCGATCCGTACCACCCGAGCGGGGTTCAGTGGATTCAGCAGCTCGGTCAGCTCACTGACCGTCTCCGAGCCGATGACCACCCGCAGGTCGAGCTCACAACCGGTGGCCATTGCCCGCCGCAGGGCCGCCGGACTGTTCGGCGCACCGACTATCAACTCGCTCAGCAGGATCCCGCTGACCGGTTCACCACCCGGGGCAGGATCGGCTGCGGTCGAGGCGGCCACCGCAATCGCCGGAGCCTGATCGGTCAGCTCGCTGAGGGTGATCGGCTCCGGCTCGATCCTCACCGGTCCGTCGTTGTCCGGCGGCGGCTCGCTCACCTGGATAACGAGCCGCTGACGTACCTGTTCCCCGGCCTCGATCCGATACGGGAAGGGTGCGGCCAGTGGCCGGTTGTAGGTCTTGAACGACGCGTCGGTCCAGTTCCGCTGGTCCTCCATCTCGAAGATGTCGCCGCTGAACTCCAGGCGCACCCGGCCCGCACCGGCGCGCCAGGTCAGACCCGTGATGTCGAGTGCCGGTTGGTGCGGACTGATCGCCGACGGGAAGGCCGTCAGCTCCTGCGACCCCTTGGTGTGATCGACTGCCAGTGGCGTACCGCTGAGTTCGGGGGGATGCAGGACCACCATGCCGACCCGGTTGGTCCAGAACGTCTGCCGGGCCCGCAGTCCGAAATCGACCAGCAGCCGATCGTCACTCGCGCGCACGCGGAGCTCGGCGTCGGCTCGGGCGGCCTGGTCGACCCGCAGGCTGATACTCAGCTCCTGATCACCCAGTTCGATCCCGTCGACGGTCCAGTCGATCGTGTTCCAGTCCGGATCCCGGAGGACTGCTTGCACCCCACGCAGGACCCGGCGTCCCCGGTGGGTCAGCTCGGCGAGTTCGTCGTCACGCAGCTCGAGCTGCCAGGGTCCGAGGACGCAGACCCTGCGATGCTCACGCCCGGCCTCCCATGCGCCCGGCACCGTGGCGCTCACAAGGTGGTCATCCCACCGTCGACGGTGAACAGCGCGCCGGTGGCGAATGCCGCGTCATCACCGGCCAGGAAGACCATCGCGCCACAGACGTCTGCCGGTGTCCCCGGCCTGCCCAGCGGGATCCGGGAGGTGATCGCCGCGCGGGCCTCACGATCGGAGCTGATGGCCGTCACCAAGGGGGTCTCGGTGTATCCGGGGACCACGGTGTTCACCCGGATGTTCTGCTCGGCGTAGGCGGCGGCGACCGCACGTCCCAGGCCGTGGATCCCGGCCTTGGACGAGCTGTAGGCGGTGAAGTCCCTGCCTTCGCCGTTGATCCCGGTCGGGCTGCCGGTGAGGATGATCGAACCGCCACCGGTGGTGAGCATCGAACGCACCGCATGTTTCACCGTCAGGAAGGTCCCGGTCAGGTTGACGTCGATCGTCCGGCGCCAGGTGTCCAGCTCGAGGTCGGCGATCGGCGCATCGGAACCGAACAGCTGGACACCGGCATTGGCCACGACCACATTCGGTGCAAGATCGGCGGCGGTGAGCTCGGCGAACGCGTCGACGACGGATTGTTCATCGGCGATGTCCATCACCACCGCCCGGGCGGAGTCCCCGATCCGCTCGGCGGTCTCCCGGGCAGCGGTCGCATCCCGGTCGGCGATGATCACCCGCGCCCCCTCGATGGCGAACCGTTCGGCGACGGCTTTGCCGATGCCGCTGCCCGATCCGGTCACCAGTGCGATCCGGCCGATCAGCGAACCCTGCTGGCTCATGCGATTCCCTTCAGGTAGTCGATGGTGGTGCGGGTCCATGCACGCTCGGCCCGGACGGTCTGCTCGGGTGTCTCCTGCCACGGCAGCCAGTGCTCGACGATCTCGTTCACCCCACGCTCGCGCGGACGTACCTGTGTGAGCAGATGTCGGTAGTCGTGCAGCCCCGAACCCATGGCCGCCCCCGAGTAGGTGAAACCCACCCAGCCAGGCTGCCGGTCGAAGGCGAAATCCTTCACATGAACGTTGATCGCGGTCTGGCCGACGGTCTCCACGCACTGTTTCGGGTTCTCCAACCGGGCCACCACGTTCGCCGGGTCGAGGCAGATCCCCAGGTGGGAGCTGTCCAGCTCGGTGACCAGCCCGACGAGGTCGGCGGTGCCGATCTGCTCATAGGTCTCCAGGGCCAGGCTGACGCCGGCGCGCTCGAAGTCGGGCAGCACCTGCCGCAGGCTCTCCCGCGACCGATCACGATCGACATCGGGTGTGATCATGCTCCGCAGCAGGGTGGCGCCGAACATTTCGGCGATCTCCAGGTGGCGCTGCAGGTGCTCGATCTGCACTCCGCGGGTGCCCAGTTCTACGGTGAGTTCCAGATCACGGGCGATGGCGGCGAGTTCGGCCAACTGGTTCCGGTCGTAGGCGAGCAGACCCCGATGATCACAGATCTGGAACAGCTCGACGCCCTGGGCGCGGGTATCCTCGAAGGCCTCCCGCAGGCCGATCGGTGCCTCCACCCGATCCGACATCTGCCAGAAGTAGGCGTAGGTGCTGAGTCCGATCATCGGCTGCCACCGGCTGCCCGAAGCAGGAACCGCCCGAAGGCTCGGCGTCCCGACCGCTCAGTCCCGGCGGGGGCCGACCCGCGCCATCTGTACCCGGCCGTCCGACCCTGCGCACCTGCCACCATTGGCTCCCCTTTGAACGTCCCAGCCGACCGGCCCAGAATAGGTCAACCGGTTGGCCGGGTCAACGGTTCGGCTGCAGCGACCCCGCGGTTCGGGAGCCGCAGATCAACCGGCCTCTCCCCGCAATCTCTTGGTGGCGGTACGCATGTGCGCGGTCATGGCCCGCGCAGCCTGGTCCGGATCCCGGCGGGCGACGGCGTCCAGGATCGCCCGGTGCTCGGCGACCGCTCGCTCCGCCCCCGGTCGATCCTGCACTGCCCGGTCGGCATAGACGCGCAGCAGCGAACGGGTCACATGCAACAGGTCGAGCAGCACGCTGTTCCGCGCAGCCACCGCGAGGCGCTGGTGGAACTCCTGGTCGGTGGCCGAGAACGCAGCGAGATCCTCGGCGACCTGCCGGTCCATCCGAGCCACCAGTTCGGCCAATTCGGCCTGTCCGTCCTCATCCGCCCGTTCGGCGGCCAGCCGGGCTGCATAGGTCTCCAGACCGGCACGCAGCTCCAGCAGTTCCTGGGTGCTCTCCCCGCCGATCAGCAACCCCCACCGCAGGCTCTGCGGCAACAGTTCACTGGCCGAGCCACGCAGATAGGTGCCCGAACCGGGTCGGACGTCTACGATCCCCAGTAGCTCCAACGCGGCCAGCGCCTCGCGTACCGCCGAACGCCCGACGTTCAACGATGCCGCGAGCTGGCGTTCGGGAGGAAGCCTCGTGCCGGGCGGGATGGAACCGGTGGTGAAAAGTTTCAGCAGGCTCTGGGCGACCTCCGAGACCGGACTGCCCGTCGGTATCGCGTGGAGCGAATCGATCAGCTCGCTGGACCGGTCCGGTGGATAGGCAGGCATGGCGCCAAATTATCGCGCCGTCCAGACCGCCACACATCGACCGCCGAACCCACCCCGGGGAGCCGGTCCGAGCACAGACCCGGTGCCAGGGGCCCGCTCACGCACCGGCCCGGGAACGACGAACGGCCCCGGTACTCACGTACCGGGGCCGTTCGTTCAGCGGGTGGGCCGATCGATCACTTGGCCTTCTCGCGGATGTCCAGCAACCGCCAGCGCTTGGTGGCCGACAGCGGACGGGTCTCGACGATCCGCACGCGGTCGCCGATCCCGGCCTCGTTGTTCTCGTCGTGGGCCTTCAGACGAACCGTCTTCCGCATCACCTTGCCGTACAGGGCGTGCTTCTTCCGGTCCTCCACGGCAACCACGATGGTCTTGTCCATCTTGTCGCTGACCACGTAACCGGTACGCACCTTGCGAGCGGTGCGCTCGGTCGACGTGGCCTCAGTCGTCGCTTCGCTCATGGTCATGCCTTCTTCGTGGTGGTGGACTCTGCCTCGGCGTCAATCTCGGGCTCGGCAACGATGCCCAGATTGCGCTCCTGCAGCACGGTGTAGATGCGCGCGATGTCCTTGCGCACCTCGCGAAGCCGGCCATGCGATTCCAGCTGGCCGGTGGCAGCGGCGAAGCGGAGCGTGAACAGCTCCTCCTTCAGCTCGCCCACCTTGGAGTTCAGCGACTCCCGGCTCAGGCCGCGCAGATCGGCGGCAACAAGTGACTCAGCCATCAGGCGTCGCCTCCTTCGCGCGAGATGAACCGCGCCTTCATCGGCAGCTTGTGGATGGCGAGCCGCATGGCCTCACGGGCAACGTTCTCATCCACACCGGAGAGCTCGAACAGAACTCGTCCCGGCTTCACGTTGGCGACCCACCATTCCGGTGAGCCCTTGCCCGAACCCATGCGGGTCTCAGCGGGCTTCTTCGTCAGCGGACGGTCGGGGTAGATGTTGATCCACACCTTGCCGCCACGCTTGATATGACGGGTCATGGCGATACGAGCGGACTCGATCTGCCGGTTGGTGACGTAGGCGGCTTCCAGTGCCTGGATGCCGTAGTCACCGAAGGCCAGCTCGGTGCCGCCCTTGGCCATGCCGCGACGCTTCGGGTGGTGCTGCTTGCGGTACTTCACCCTGCGAGGGATCAGCATGTGCTCACGCTCCTGTGTTCTCGGCGCCGGCGGGGGCGCTCTCAGCCGGGGCGCTGTCGGTACGCGGGGCGCCCTGGGCGCCCTCGCGACGACGGGCGCCACCGCGCTCGGGACGATCGGGACGGTCGCCGCGGCGGCCACGGCCCGGACGCTGACGTCCCGGGGCGTTCTGCCGGGCGGCCTTCTGGGCGGCACGCTCGGCGCGGGTGCCGGAGACGTCGCCCTTGTAGATCCACACCTTCACACCGATCCGGCCGAACGAGGTACGGGCCTCGAAGAAGCCGTAGTCGATGTCGGCGCGCAGCGTGTGCAGCGGCACCTGGCCCTCGCGGTAGAACTCCGAGCGGCTCATCTCGGCGCCGCCGAGACGACCGGAGCACTTGATCCGGATTCCCTTGGCGCCCGAGCGCATGGCGGTCTGCTGTGCCTTGCGCATGGCGCGGCGGAAGGCGACGCGGGCAGCGAGCTGCTCGGCAACTCCCTGGGCGACCAGCTGGGCGTCGATCTCGGGGTTCTTCACCTCGAGGATGTTCAGCTGGACCTGCTTGCCGGTGAGCTTCTCCAGCTCGGTGCGGACCCGCTCGGCCTCGGCGCCGTTGCGGCCGATCACGATGCCCGGACGCGCGGCGTAGAGGAAGATGGTGACCCGCTCGGAGCGGCGCTCGATCTCCACCGAGGAGATGCCCGCGCGCTCGAGGTTCTTGGCCAGCCACTCGCGGACCTTGATGTCCTCGGCCACGTTCTCGGAGTAGTTCTTCTCTCCGTACCAACGCGTGGTGTGGTCGGTGGTGACGCCCAGCCGGAAGCCGTTGGGGTTGATCTTCTGACCCATGCTCAGGCCTCCTTCTGCTCGTCGGTGGACTTCTTGGTCTGCTTGGCGGCGTCGCGAGCGCTCTTCGGCTCAACGACGACGGTGATGTGGCTGCCGCGCTTCAGGATCCGGCTGGCCGAGCCCTTGGCCCGGGCACGGATCCGTCGCAGGGTGACGCCCTCGTCGACGAACGCCGCGGAGATGAACAGCTCCTCGCTGTTCAGACCCTCGGTGTCGGCGGCGTTGGCGGCCGCGCTGGCGACGACCTTGTAGACCTGCTCGCTGGCGGCCTGCGGGGCGAACTTCAGCACATCGAGTGCCTCGGTGACGTCCAGACCCCGGACCAGGTCAACCACCCGGCGGACCTTCAACGGCGACATCCGGACGTGGCGCGCGATCGCGTACGACCCCGCCCGATCGCCGAGCAGCGCATGGCGGCGGCTCTTCGGCCGGGCCTGCGTATCAGTGGTGCTCATCTGTGTCTGCTTCCTTGATCAGCGGCGACGCGACTTGCGGTCGTCCTTGATGTGGCCCCGGAAGGTACGCGTGGGCGCGAACTCCCCGAGCTTGTGGCCGATCATGGCCTCGGTCACGAAGACCGGGACATGCTTGCGACCGTCGTGCACGGCGATGGTGTGTCCGAGCATGTCGGGCACGATCATCGACCGGCGCGACCAGGTCTTGATCACGTTCTTGCTGCCCTTGTCGTTGGCTACTTCCACCTTCTTCATCAGGTGGTCGTCCACGAAGGGACCCTTCTTCAAGCTGCGTGGCATATCTGGTTGCTCCTGCTCAGCGCTTCTTGCCGGTCTTGCGGCGTCGAACGATCATCGAGTTGCTGGCCTTGTTCTTGTCGCGGGTGCGGCCCTCGGGCTTGCCCCACGGGGAGACCGGGTGACGTCCACCCGAGGTCTTGCCCTCGCCACCACCGTGCGGGTGGTCGACCGGGTTCATCACGACACCGCGGACGGTCGGGCGCTTGCCCTTCCAGCGGTTGCGGCCTGCCTTGCCCCAACTGATGTTGGACTGCTCGGCATTGCCGACCTCGCCGATGGTCGCGCGGCAGCGGACATCGACCATCCGCATCTCACCCGAGGGCAGACGCAGGGTGGCCATCCGGCCCTCACGGGCGACCAGCTGCACCGATGCGCCGGCCGAGCGGCCCATCTTGGCGCCGCCACCGGGCCGCAGCTCCACGGCGTGCACCGTGGTGCCGACCGGGATGTTGCGCAGCGGGAGGTTGTTGCCGGGCTTGATGTCGGCACCCTCGCCGGCCTCGATGGCCGTACCCTGGCCGACTCCGAGCGGAGCCAGGATGTAGCGCTTCTCACCGTCGGCGTAGTGCAGCAGGGCGATCCGCGCGGTCCGGTTGGGGTCGTACTCGATGTGTGCGACCTTGGCCGGCACACCGTCCTTGTCCCAGCGACGGAAGTCGATGATGCGGTAGGCCTGCTTGTGTCCACCACCGATGTGACGGGTGGTGATGCGGCCGGTGTTGTTGCGTCCACCGGTCTTCTTCTTCGGTGCCAGCAGCGACTTCTCCGGGGTCGAGCGGGTCACCTCGGCGAAGTCGGCAACCGACGAGCCACGACGGCCCGGGGTTGTCGGCTTGTACTTGCGAATACCCATGAGGTTGGTTCCTTATTCTCTTTCCCGGGCTCAGGCGCCGGCCTGGCCGAAGATGTCGATCCGCTGGCCGTCGGCGACGGTGACGATCGCACGCTTGACGTCGGGGCGCTTGCCGTACCCGTAGCGGGTGCGACGAGTCTTGCCCTTGCGGTTCTGGGTGTTGACCCGGGTGACCTTGACGCCGTACACCTTCTCCACGGCGATCTTGATCTCGGTCTTGTTGGCCTGCGGCGCCACCTCGAAGGTGTAGCTGTTCTGGTCGATCAGGCCGTAGCTCTTCTCACTGACGACGGGCGCCAGCAGCACATCGCGGTGATCGCGAATCTTCAGCTCGCTCACTTCGCATCCTCCTCAGCAACTGCTGCGGTCTCGGTGGCGACGGTGGTCTCGCTCTCGCGAGCAACCGCCTTGGCGCCCTTGCCGGTGGCCGGTCCGGCAACCAGCTGTGCCAGCGCGGCCTCGGTCAGGATCATCGAGTCGCCGACCAGGACGTCGTAGGCGTTCAGCTGGTCGACCGCGATCACATGGACGTCGGTGACATTGCGCAGGCTCAGGTAGGCGTTCTCCTCCTCGCGGGCCAAGGCGACCAGCACCTTGCCCTGCGGGGCGACGGTACGCACCAGGCCGAGGGCCTCCTTGGTCCGCGGAGCGTCGCTCGACAGACCGGAGACGACGAAGACCAGGTTGTCCCGGGCGCGATCGGACAGCACACCACGCAGGGCGGCGGCCACCATCTTCTTCGGGGTCCGCTGGGCGTAGTTGCGCGGGGTCGGTCCGTGGACCACACCGCCACCGGTCCACTGCGGAGCGCGGCGCGAACCCTGACGGGCGCGGCCGGTGCCCTTCTGCCGCCACGGCTTGGCGCCACCACCGCGAACCTCGCCGCGGGTCTTGGTGTCGTGGGTGCCCTGACGTGCAGCCGCCAGCTGGGCCACCACGACCTGGTGGATCAGCGGGATGTTGGTCTGGGTGTCGAAGATGCTGCCGGGCAGCGTCGCGGTGCCGACCTTTCCGCCGGAGAGGTCCACCACGTCGACGGTCTTGTCGGTGAGGTTGCCGAAGCTCTCGGCCACGTCGATCTTGGTGCTCATGCCAGATCTCCCTTCTTGGCAGCGCTGCGGAGAACCACCAGGCCGCCCTTGGTGCCGGGTACGGCGCCCTTGACCAGGATCAGGCCGCGCTCGGTGTCGACCGAGTGCACCTGCAGGTTCTGCACGGTGACCTTGTCCACACCCATGCGACCGGCCATCCGCAGGCCCTTGAAGACGCGACCGGGGGTGGCGCAGCCACCGATGGAACCGGGTGAGCGGTGCTTGCGGTGCACACCGTGGGAGGCGCGCAGACCGTGGAAGCCGTGCCGCTTCATCACACCAGCGGTGCCCTTACCGCGGCTGACACCGGTGACGTCGATGACGTCGGCGGCCTCGAACACGTCGGCGGTCAGTTCCTGACCGGGCTCGTAGTCGGTGGCGTCGGTGGTGCGCAGTTCGACCAGGTGCTTGCGCGGGGTCACCCCGGCGGCAGCGAAATGGCCGGCGTCGGGCTTGTTCACCCGCTGCGGCTTGACCGCGCCGAAGGCGAGCTGGACGGCGGAGTAGCCGTCCTTCTCCTCGGTGCGGACCTGGCTGACCACACAGGGGCCGGCCTGGATCACGGTGACCGGGACGACCTTGTTGTCGGCGTCCCAGAGCTGGGCCATGCCGAGCTTGGTGCCCAGCAGACCCTTCACTTTGCGTTCAGTAGTCATATCGGCGTCGTTCCTCAGAGCTTGATCTCGATGTCCACGCCCGCCGGAAGGTCGAGGCGCATCAGCGAATCGACGGTCTTCGGGGTGGGATCGATGATGTCGATCAGGCGCTTGTGCGTGCGCATTTCGAAGTGCTCGCGGCTGTCCTTGTACTTGTGCGGCGAACGGATAACGCAGTACACGTTCTTCTCCGTCGGCAGCGGCACTGGGCCGGCGACCGAGGCACCGGTACGGGTGACCGTGTCGACGATCTTGCGCGCCGAGGTGTCGATCACCTCGTGGTCATAGGCCTTCAGCCTGATGCGGATCTTCTGTCCCGCCACAGTTCGTCCTCTTCTCGTCCCTGCACTTGCTGACCAGCCTTGCCGGTCTCTCGATCCAGCTCCTGGATCGAGCGGTGCCGCCCGGGTGTCCCCGGCCGGCTTCACCGATGTTCGGACCCCTTCGGGTCCTCCGACCGGCATGGCCGATGCCGCCGACCTCTTTCGGTCCGTCACGGCGCTCGCTGTGGAGTGCCTCGCTGTTCTCGAGTCACATGTTGCGGTCGGCACCCGGAGGTGTGACCTGCTGCTCCGACCCCCGATGTCGGGCGTGTCGCGGGCTTCGGACGCACGACAGGCCGATCACTGATCTGGTCTGTGTGTTTCCGGCCTACTCGGATCTTGCGATCCCACGCCGTTTTCGGTTGATCTCTCGGTACGGTGTGTCGCACTGGAAGCGCGCCACACCCCGGCGACCTTGTCGAGGCAACCAGAAGATTCTGTCAGAGATCGGGCAGAGAACCAAATCCGGCGCCGAATCGGCAGATCGGCCCCTCGGGGACCCGCCTCCGATGCTACCGGGCGTCCGGCGCCCGTGATATGCAGCGGGCCGGAACGCGGTCGGCATCTGCTCCGACGGTTACATCTCGGGCCTGTCCCTGGCCGACGGCATCTTCAGCGGACGGCGGGCCGGCGGGCACGCGGCCGCCGGACTCACGAGCTGATCGCTCGGCATCGTCCCTGCCCTGACTAGCATCGGAGTCGTGTTCGGTACCCGTTCCACGCCTCGACCCGGATCCCGTTGACCGCGCAGCAGCGTCGAGTCAGCGGGATTCGGCGTTCCCTCGGCCTCGGACTGACCCTCGTCGGGGGTGCGTGGTACGCCCTGCGTTGGCTCCCTTCGCTCGACTTCGGCCTGCCCGCCTGGCAGACGACCTCCCTGGCCGGGCTGGTCGCGGCCGCGACCGGGATCACGCTGCTGCTGCCGGTCCGCCGCCGGGTGTCGCTGGGCACCTTTCTGGTGGCGGTCGGGGTGGTCGCAGCTGCCTCCTGGGTTCGGCTCCCGGTCCAGCCACCGCAGACGCCGGCGTTGCGGGTGGCGGCGATCAACCTCCAGTTCTCCGAGGCCGACCCGGCCGAGCTGCGTGAGGAGTTGGCGGCCCTCGACCCCGATGTGCTGGTGCTGGCCGAGGTCGATCCCGCAGTGGTCGACGACCTGGTGCAGGCCCTGCCGCGACTCGAACTGGCAAGCCCGACTCCCACCGGCGCGGATTCGGGTACGGCCGTGCTGCTCGCCCGTACCCTCACAGGCTCCTCGACGGTGCGCAGCACCGAGACCTCCGAGCCCGCAGGACATCAGCAGCCACTGGTCGAGACCCCGGGATTGTCGGTCCAGGCGGTGCACACCCAGGCCCCGACGACACCCGACGCCTGGCAGTCCGACCTCGACCGCCTGGACCGGGTGGCCGCCGAACGCAGGCAGCCACTGATCATGGTCGGCGACTTCAATGCCTCGGCCGACCATCCCGGCTTCCGGCAGCTGGCCGAGGGCGGCACCGAATGCCGTGACACCCTGCTCGGCTCACCGACCTGGCCGGCTCCGGTTCCCTATGTCCGGATCGACCACATCGTCATCTTCGGCGGCAGTTGTGGGGCCGCCGGCAGCTTCGGGGTGAGTGGTACCGACCACCGCGGCATCTGGGCCGACGTCACTCTCGACTGACACGACTCCCAGCGACCGCCCGGATCACACCCACAGAATGGGTCACAGCGACAGGCTGGGATGCAGCCGGGTCATCGACACCGTTCGCTTCCGGGCGCAGACCAGTGTGGTCGCGGCCAGTGCCAGCACCATGGTCAGCACCAGAGCCCCGACCGACTGCCACACCGTGGCCAGGTCGCCACCGGCGATCAGTGCCCGCAACCCGGAGACACCATGGGTCATCGGCAACCATGGGGAGATCGCCTGGAAGAAGGCCGGTGCGGTCTCCACCGGATAGGTACCTCCGGCGGCGCCGATCTGCACCATCAGCAGTACCAGTGCGACCAGTCTGCCGACGCCGCCGAGGGCGGCGATGCAGAGCTGATGGATCGCGTGGAAGCTGACCGCGATCAGGATCGAGAAGGCGATGGTGCCCAGCCAGACCCCGGCGGTGAAGTCGAGGGCGAAGACCAGCACACCGTAGAGCACGATGACCTGACCGATGCCGAACAGTGCGCCCGGAACGTATCCGGCCCAGGCGACCCGTCCGGAACCGGTGGTACTGGCCAGTGCCCGGTACGGGATGGCGTTGATCACCATGAAGGTGATCATGCCGCCGATCCACAGCGACAAGGTGATGAAGAACGGCGCCAGCCCCTCGCCGTAGACGCTCACCTCGTTCATCCGGTCCTGCTGGGCATCGATCGGTGTCGCCACCACCGAGGAGCGTTCCTCCCGGTCGTCGGCCGAATAGGTCGGGATGTCTTCCAACCCGGCGGACAGCCGCTCGGCCAGCTCACTCGCGCCGTCGGCGAGCTCCTGGCTGCCGTCGACGGCCTCCCCGGTGCCCTCGGCGAGCTGTCCGGCACCGGTGGAGAGCTCGCGGGCTCCGCTGAGCGCGGTGCCGGTGCCCTCGACCAGCTGACCGGTCCCGGTGGACAACGTGGCGGCGCCGTCGACGAGCTGGCGACCACCGGTGTCCAGGGTCACCATTCCCGAGGCCAGGGTGTCGGCGCCGGTGGAGACCTGTTGCGCACCGTCGTTCAGCCGGTCGATCTGCGCATCGGCCTCGTTGACCTGCGAGATCACCTGGTCCGAGGCCGATGCCAACCGCTGTTGCAGGTTCTGGGCCTGCGCAGCAGCGGCATCGGCACGGGTACGGGCGGTGCCGAGATCGTCCTGCACGGCGGTCAGCTCGTTGGCCAGCTGGGCGACGTTCTCGTCGTCGGGGTAGTCCTCCCGCAGCTGGGCGATCCGGTCGGCCAGCCGTTCGTCGATCCGGTCGGCGGCCTGGTCGAAATCGTCCCCGGCCTGTTCCAGTTGCGGCTGCGCATTGGCGACCAGCTCGTCGGCCCGGTCCTTCACCTCGTTCGCCCGGGCGGTGGCGGTGTCCGCGGTGGCGGCCAGGGTGGCCGTACCGTCGGCTACCTGGGCGGCACCGTCGGCCAGGGTCTCCGAACCCGACCGCGCCGTCGAGATGCCGGTGGACAGTTCGCCGGCTCCGCTGGAGAGCTCGGCGGCGCCGGTGTCCAGTTGCCTGGCGCCGTCGTCGAGCTCGACCAACCCGTCGACCAGGGTCGTGGTGCCCTCGTCGAGCTGTGTGGCTCCGTCGTCCAACTGCACCGCCCCGGCGGCGAGCTGGTCCGCACCGTCGCTGACCTGGGCGGCACCATCGGCGGCCTCGGCCACCGAGTCGTGGATGGTGTTGAACCCGACGTAGACCTGGGAGACGTAGTCGGCGGTGACGGTGGCGTCGAGGGCGTCGGCGATCTCCCGCAGCACGGTGCCGGAGAGCTGGCCGACGATGAAGCTGTGGGCATCGTCGCTGCGCAGGGTCAGGTCGGCCTGCTGGGGGTCGTCGCCACCGGTGGAGACGATCGAGGAGGAGAAGTTGGCCGGGATCTCCAGGATCGCGAAGTAGCGACCGTCGGCCAGCCCCTGGTTCGCCTCCGCGAGCGAGGTCTCGTGCCAGTTGAACCCGCTGTCGGAGTTCCCGGTGATGTTGTCGACCAGTTCGTCACCGGCCTCCACCCGCTCGTCGTCATCGGTCGGTGAGTCCGCACCGCGGTCGAGATTCACCACGGCCGCCTGCAGCTTGTCCAGGTTGCCGGTCGGGTTCCAGTTGGACGCCAGGTAGAGACCGGCGTAGATCGCCGGGATGACGATGATCACCACCATTGCCAGGCGGGTGATCGTGTGGCGGCGGAATCGGCTCAGTTCGAGCCAGGGAAGGGAAAACACGCGCAGCTCCTCGTTCGGGTGCCGTCACCGGCCAAGGTGGCGGGATGATCTCGGGCCGGTCTGCTCCTCGGCCGGTCTGGTTGCTTCGGCGGTACGCCCTGTTCCGGTACGCCCTGTTTCGGTATGTGGGGATGGCCGCGTCACAGGGTCACCCGTTCGATCTCGGTGGCGGCCAGTTCCGGCCCCAGCGCGGTCAGCGTCGACCCGAGCTCGGAGTCGTCCTCACAGGTGACGAGCAGGGTGAGCGGACCGCGGTCGCGGCGCTCGTCACGCAACCGTTGGACCAGGCACAGTCCGGCCCAGGCACGTTCACGGTCGACCCCCTGACGCAACAGATCCAGGTTGTCGACGGCCAGCACGGGTGCGGCCTCGAGCATCGCCAGCCCGATCTGCAGGAAGAACTGTTGCAATGGGGACAGATCCCCGACGAAGGTCTGCTCCTCCAGGTCGGAGAGGAAGTCGGCCCGCCGGGCGTCGTCGCTGCCGAGGCGGGCTTCGTCCGGTCGGGCGTCGAGCAGCTCGCCGGCCTCGGTGAAGGCGTGCCGAATCCGTTCCGCAGCGGCCCGGACCGACTTCCTGGACACGAACGGCGGCTTGTACCAGGGCTGCACCATGATCAACCGCTCGGCGATGTGTTGGGCGACGGTGAAATTGTCCTCCAGATCGGTGATGCCACCGACATTGGCCAGGGCGACATGTTTACGTACCCGCCCGGGATGTTTGCGCAGATCGTCACCACAGACCTGCCCGGTTCCGTCGCTGACCTGCATCCGGCCGGCCAGGGACAGCAGCAACGCGGTCTTGCCCGAGCCTCCCGGCCCGCGGATCAGACCCATCCCGCCTTCACCCACGACCAGGTCGACACCACCGAAGACGGGCTGCTTCTTCACCGTCATCGTCCAGTCGGAGACCTCGACGACCGGCCGGGCGGAACGGTCGTCGCCCTCACCCTCGGGTTCGGTCGACACCCGGCGGGCCGGGTTCAGCGGTCCGTCGTCGTAGGGATCGGCTCCGGCCAGTGCATGTTCGGGCGCGGCATGCTCGGGCGTGGCCGGTCCGGCTGCGGGCGCGGCGGGCCGGTCGGGACCACCCAACAGTTCCTCGGTCAGCTCACGATCCGACCGGGAACCATCGGCTCGACGACTCCGATTCACACCTGCTCCACTCCACGTACCGGTCCACACCGGTGTGCGAGGACCGCCCCAACAGCGTAGGCCACGGACCCGATTCGGTGGCCTAGGCTGACCTGCACCACCCCGCGCCGGGGGCACCCGATCGATCAGGACTGGAGCACCAGGTGACTGCCTCGCCCGCCCTTGCCTTCATCACCGCCGACGAGGTCACCGAACTGGTCGACCCGGGCACCGCCCGGGAACTGCTGCGGCAGACGCTGCTGGACGGTTTCGATCCGGCCGGCGACCCGGCCCGCAGCCATCTGCACAACGCCGCCGGGGAATTGCTGTTGATGCCCTCGGCGCTGAACGACTGGGTCGGGGTGAAGTTGGCCGGGGTGGCCCCAGAGAATCCTCGGCTCGGTCTCCCCCGGATCCAGGCCGTGTACGTCTTGTTCGACGGTGCCACGTTGAGCCCGCGGTTGATGATCGACGGTGCGGCGCTGACCAGCCTGCGTACCCCGGCCACCTCCGCGGTGGCTGCCGCCGAACTGGCAGATCCCGACCCCGCGAAGCTGCTGGTCTTCGGTTCGGGGCCACAGGCGGTCGGTCACGTGGTGGCACTGACGACGCTGTTCCCGCGATTGTCGGTCTCGATCGTCGCCCGCCGCGCCGAAGGGGTGGCAGCCGCGATCGGGAAGCTCGATGCGCTGGGGATCGAGGCCACTGCCGGCAGCGCCGACGAGGTGCCGGAGGCCGACCTCATCGTCACCGCCACCTCCTCCAGCGAGCCGGTCTTCGACGGTTCCGGGGTACGTGACGGAGCGTGCGTCCTGGCCATCGGCTCCCACTCACCGGCCCGTCGTGAACTGGACAGCACGCTGATGGGCCGCTCGCTGGTGGTGGTCGAGGATCTCGGCACGGCGCGTCGTGAATGCGGTGACGTGGTGATCGCCGCCGGCGAGGGACGGCTCTCGTTGGGCACCTTGCCGAACCTGTCCGACCTGGTCTGCGGCCGGATCAGCCGGGCCACCGACCGGCCGAATGTGTTCAAGGGTTCGGGGATGGCCTGGCAGGACCTGGCCGTGGCGGCCGGGATCGCCGAGCGGTACACCGGGAACGACTGATCCGTACTCCCCGCTCGGTCAGGACCGGCTGTCGATCTCGCCTAGGCTGGGATCCTAATCGTCATCAACCTGAGCAAGAGGTACCCCGGCCCATGCCCACAGATCTCCCCCTGTCCACCGACCTCAGCGGCGCATCCCTGATCGGCGATCAGCCGACCACGCCCTCGTCAGGTACGTTCCGCGCCATCGATCCGCGGACCGGTGAGCAGCTGGAACCGGCCTTCGCCGAGGCCGGCCCGGCCGAGGTCGAACGGGCCACCGTGCTCGCCCAGGAGGCGTTCGGCACCTATCGGCGGACCGACCCGAAGACCCGAGCCGCCTTCCTGGAGTCGATCGCCGCCAACATCGAAGCGCTGGTTGAGACCTTGTCCGACCGGGTGCAGGCCGAGACCGGACTGCCCGCGGCCAGGGTCGCCGGCGAGACCGGTCGTACCGCCGGTCAGCTGCGGATGTTCGCCCAGGTGGTCCGCGACGGCGGCTACCGCGAGGTACGGATCGAGACCGCGCTGCCGGACCGCAAACCGCTCCCCCGGCCGGACCTGCGGGAGCGGAAGATCCCGCTCGGGCCGGTGGCGGTCTTCGGTGCCTCCAATTTTCCGCTCGCCTTCTCGGTCGCCGGCGGTGACACCGCCTCGGCACTGGCCGCCGGCTGCCCGGTGGTGGTGAAGGGCCACCCGGCACACCCGGGCACCTCCGAACTGGTCGGCCGCGCGATCGCCGCAGCGGTCGCCGAACACGACCTGCCTGCGGGTACGTTCTCCCTGCTGCAGGGGACCTCCCACGAGCTCGGCACCGCTCTGGTCCGCGATCCGCGGATCACCGCGGTCGGCTTCACCGGTTCCCGGGCCGGTGGCCTGGCCCTGGTCGACGTGGCGAACTCCCGGCCGGTACCGATCCCGGTCTATGCCGAGATGTCCGCGGTCAACCCGGTGTTCCTGCTGCCCGGTGCCCTGGCCGACCGTGCCGCGGGGATCGGCGAGGACTTCGTCACCTCGGTCACCGGCAGCAGCGGCCAGCTGTGCACCAAGCCCGGGCTGGTCTTCGTCCTCGACGATCCCGCAGCCGACGAGTTCATCACCTCCGCGACAACCGCCCTCACCGGTGTGACCAGTGCTCCGATGCTGACCTCCGGTATCGCCGGGGCGTTCGCCGACGGGGTCGCCGCAACAGCGAAGGTCGACGGCGTGCAGACCGCCGCCCAGGGCCGGCCCGATGAGTCGATCACCAGCGCCGGACTGCCGGCACTGTTCGTCACCTCCGGGGAGCGGTTCCTGGCCGAACCGCAGCTGGCGGCCGAGATGTTCGGACCGGCGGCTGTCGTGGTGAAGGTCGCCGATGTCGACCAACTCCGGCAGATCGTCCGGAGCCTAGAGGGACAGCTCACCGCCACCCTGCATCTCACCGAGGCCGACGACGCCCTGGCTGCCGAGCTGCTCACCGAGTTGGAGCTGCTCGCCGGGCGGGTACTGGTCAACGGCTGGCCGACCGGTGTCGATGTCGGCCAGGCGATGGTCCACGGTGGTCCGTTCCCGGCCACCTCGGCCCCGGGCACCACATCGGTCGGCACATTGGCGATCGACCGTTTCCTGCGGCCGGTGGTCTACCAGAACGTTCCCGAACGGCTGCTGCCGCCGGAGATCCGGCCGGACAATCCGTTCCAGGTGCCACGACAGGAGAGCTGAGTCGGACGCGGCGGCAGAACCAGCCCGAAACGCTGAGCGACGTGGTGGGGCGGTGACCCGACGGTGGTTATCGTTGGTGCCATGAACGGCGTCGACCAAGCAGCCGCTCCGCGACGGGCGGCGCCTCCGCGCGCCTCCACCTCCCTGATCGTCGGCACCGTGGCTGCCTTCGTCTCCTGCGCCGGGCTGGGCACGGGAGTGCTGGGCTACCTGACCGGCAACCTGGCGATGGGAATCGCCGCGACGGTGGCGCTGATCGGAGCCATCGGTACGGTCATCCTGCTCTCCCTCTCCCTCGACTCGAAGACCCCGCCCACCCCGTTGTGGTTGCGGATCTGCGGCGGGGTGGCGATCGTCGCCGGCGGCGCGGCCTTCGCCGCGTTCCTGGCCTTGAGCGTCTTCGAGATCTTCACCCCGGTGGCCCTCGGCATCAGCATCGTCGCCCAGTTGCTGATCATGGTCGCGAGTTTCACCCACTACGACTGAGCATGACCTGCGGCAACAGCCGGTCCTCCCTGGTCACGGCGGGCCGCAGCAGTTCCAGCAATCGCTGCTCCCAGTAGGTCTGCGTACCGAATTCCGAGCGCCAGGCGAGCAGCGGGACGGTACTGCGGTGGAGTCGGTGCTCGGCCGTCGTACCGATCGCACCGTGCACCTGATGGGCATTGCGGGCGATCACCGAGGCTGCCTGTCCGGCACAACTGCGGGCGACCGCCACCGCATGGTCCAGGTCGTCGCCGACGGCGCCGTCGGCAAGCCGTCCGAGCGCCCAGTCGGTGGCGGTACGGGCGAGTTCGGCCTCGGCCGCAGCATCGGCGATCAGCTGCTGCACGGCCTGGAACCGGGCGATCGGCCGACCGAACTGTTCGCGTTCGCGGGCATGGTCGATCATCAACTCCACCGCCCGGGCACCGGTGACCACCATCTGCACCGCACGTACCAGGGCACCCCGCGCCAGCAGCCCGTTCCGCACCGGCGCACCGACGTCGACCCAGTCCACCGGTTGCGTCAGCCGGAGTTCGTCACGGCCCTCGCCGGCCAGGTTCTGGCCGGGAGTGAGCGTGAACTGTTCCGGCCCGGTGACAGCGATCCGGCCAGCGGGATCGACCAGCAGCACCCGCTCGGCGGCCACTGCCCAGGGCACCGCATGCGCCCTCTCGTCGGCATCGAGGAAGCCCACCGTGGCGATCCCGCTCAGCCGCTCGATCCCGGCCAGTCCGCACAACCAGCCGGCCAGCAGGTCGTGCTCGGCCACCGGCAGCAACGCCCCGGCTGCGGCCAGCTCACCGACCACCGTCATCGTGGCGCGTACCCCGAGCTCCTCGACCTCGCCCAGTTGCAGCAGTTCCGAACCGGCCAGCGCCTGCCACAGCTCGGCGTCGAACCCGGTCGGCAGGCCGGCCTGTCGATGATCATCGAGGATCTCGAGGACCAGCTGCCGCACGTCGCCGAGCAAAGAGGTGTCGATTCCGGTCATCGCAGTCCCAGTCCTCTCGCGATCACACCACGCAGTACCTCGTTGGTGCCGCCCCGGATGGTGAAACCGGGACGCTGCAGTACCCCGATGTCGGCGAGAGCCCGCAGTGGATCCGCGGCCGGCAGCCGGGCATCGGCATGATCGACGATGTCGCCCTCGGTCAGGGTCCCCAGGTGCTTCACCATGGCAGCTGCCAGGTCGGGGCGCTCCCCGGTCTGCAGCCGTTCGGCGATCTGTGACGACATCAGGTGCAACCCGACCACCCGGGCCGCCAACCTTCCCAGCTCGGGGTCGGCGGGTGTCGCGGATCGGGTGTCCAGCAAGCCGTTCAACAGCACCTGGGCCGACAGGAAACGCTCCGGCCCCGAACGCTCGTAGGCCAGTTCCGAGGTCACCTGCTGCCACCCCTGACCGAGTTCACCCAGCACCCGGGAGTCGGGTACGAAGACCTCGTCGAGAGTGACCTCGTTGAAGTGATGGGAACCCGACATCGAGATCACCGGGGAGATGTGCACCCCCGGGGCGCGCAGGTCGACGATGAACTGGCTCAGCCCGGCATGGCGATGGTTCACCTCCAGCGGTTCGGTGCGTGCGAGGGCGAAGAAGGCATCGGCCAGGTGTCCACCCGAGGTCCAGGACTTCGTACCCGAGATCAGCCAGCCACCGTCGGTCCGTACCCCCTTGGTGCGGACGCTGGCGAGATCCGAACCGCTGGTCGGTTCACTCATGCCGATCGCGAAACACAAGTCGCCGCGGGCGATCCGCGGCAGGTACGCGTGCTTCTGTTCCTCGGTGCCGACGCTCAGCAGGGTGGGCGCGATCTGCCGGTCCGCGACCCAGTGGTAGCCGACCGGCGCACCGGCCGCGACCAGTTCCTCGGTGACCACGAAGCGTTCGAGGAAGCTCCGCCCATTGCCCCCGTACTCCTCCGGGATGGTCATCCCGATCCACCCGCGCTCGGCCAGGAGACGGCTGAACGCGGGATCGAACCGGGTCAGCCAGGTGTCGACACCCGGGGTGAACCCGCCCGTCTCCCGCTGCTCGGCGAGGAACCGGCGCACCTCGCGGCGCAGTTCGACCAATCCGACGGCTTCGTCCGAACCCAGCGTGCTCATCGCACCTCCCGTTCGGCACGCTACTACGCAGCCTGGAGCCGGCTGCAGGGCAGGCACGGTCGTCACCTAGGGTCGGGCGATGAACCACCGATGACGGAGGAAACGATGAGCGAGGCACTCCTGATCGATCGCGACGGCGCGGTCGCCACCTGGACGCTGAACCTGCCCGAGCAGCGCAATCCGATCTCCGACCCGACGGTGGTCGAGGCCTTGATCGCGGCGATCGATGCGGCGAACACCGACCCGGAGCTGGCGGTGATCATCCTCACCGGTGCAGGCAAGGGCTTCTCCGCCGGCGGCAATGTGAAGGACATGGCCGCCGGGGTCGGTATGTTCGGCGGGTCGGGGATGGAGTTGCGTTCGGGTTATGAGTACGGGATCCAGCAGATTCCGCGGGCGATGCAGCGGCTGGCCGTACCGATCATCGCCGCGGTGAACGGAGCCGCGGTGGGCGCCGGCTGCGATCTGGCCTGTATGTGCGACCTGCGGATCGCCTCGGAGAATGCCTTCTTCGCCGAGAGCTTCGTCAAGCTGGGCATCATTCCCGGGGACGGTGGCGCCTGGTTCCTGCCTCGGTTGATCGGCCGTTCCCGCGCTGCGGAGATGACCCTCACCGGGGACCGGGTGGACGCCCGTACCGCATTGGAATGGGGTCTGGTCTCGCAGGTGGTCGCGGCGCAGGAGTTGCTGCCCGCCGCCCGCACCCTGGCCGACCGGATCGCGGCCAACTCGTTGCCGGCGGTACGGCTGGCCAAACGCCTGCTCCGAGAATCCGACGGCCAGCGCCTGGACACCGTGCTGGAGCTGTCCGCGGCCTATCAGGCACTGGCCCACCAGACCCCGGAACACCGGTCCGCACTGGACGCCCAGCTGAACCGTGGCCACTGAGAATCGTCGCACCCACCCCTGCCTTCGGAGGGGGCATCGGGACTAGGGTCGGGGTGTGCGCGCTCCCACCTCCACCTACCGCTTGCAGCTGACCGCCGATTTCACCCTCGGCGATGCGGCCGGGCTGGTTCCGTACCTGTCGGCGCTGGGCGTCGGCGCGGTCTACCTCTCCCCTGTCCTGCAGGCCACCGAGGGCTCGACCCACGGTTACGACGTCACCGATCCCACCCGGATCGACGTCGAGCGTGGCGGTGAGTCCGGGTGGCGAGCCCTGGTGGAGGCCACCCGCAGCCACGGCCTCGGGCTGGTCGTCGACATCGTGCCGAACCATCTCGGGGTGGCCGTACCGGCAGAGAACCCTGCTTGGTGGAGTGTGCTGCGGCTGGGGCAGGACTCGCCCTATGCCAACTGGTTCGACATCGACTGGGAGTCCGGACCGTTGCTGCTGCCGGTGTTGGGTGAGGACTCGCTGACCGACCTGGAACTGCACCCCACCGACGAGGGCGGTGAGCTGCGCTACTACGAACATCGCTTCCCGCTGGCCCCGGACAGTTGGGCTCCGGGCGACTCACTGACCACGGTGCTCGACCGGCAGGCGTACCGGTTGGTCGATTGGCGACGCGGTGACAGCGAGTTGAACTACCGGCGGTTCTTCACGATCACCTCCCTGGCCGGCCTGCGGCAGGAGGACCCTGACGTCTTCTCCGAGACCCACGCCCTGATCGGCACCTGGGTGCGGCAGGCCGAGATCAGCGGGTTGCGGGTCGATCATCCCGATGGCCTGGCTGATCCCCGGAATTACTTCGAACGGCTGCATTCGCTTGCCCCACAGGCATGGACGGTGGCGGAGAAGATTCTGGAGCCGGGCGAGCGACTGCCCGACTGGGAGGTCTCCGGCACCACCGGGTACGACGCGCTGAACGAGTTCACCGGTGTGTTGATCAATTCCGGCGCCGCCCCGGAGTTCGACCGGATGTATCGCGAGCTCACCGGTGATCGACGCGGGGCGATCGCCCATGTACGCGAGGACAAGGAGCGGGCCGCGAGCAGCCTGTTGCGTGCCGAGGTGAACCGGATGTGCCGGCTGGTCCATGATCATCCGGCCGATCAGGTGGCGCAGGTGTTGATCGACCTTGCCGTGGAGTTCCCGACCTACCGCAGCTATCTGCCGGAGGCGGGTGAGAGTCTGCAGCAGGCGGCGGAGAATGTGGATCATCCGTTGTTGGCGGCCTTGCTGGTCCGGCTGCAGGATCCCGAGGACGAGCTCGCACGTCGCTTCCAGCAGCTGACCGGTGCGGTGATGGCCAAGGGCACCGAGGACACCGCCTTCTATCGGTACGGCCGGTTCGTGGCATTGAACGAGGTGGGTGGCGATGCCTCCCATTTCGGCCTCACGCCGAGCGAGTTCCACCATCGGCAAGCTGAGCGCCAGCAGCACTGGCCGGAGGCGATGACTGCCCTGTCCACCCATGACACGAAGCGCTCGGAGGATGTGCGGGCCAGGCTGGCGGTGTTGTCGGAGATGCCCCAGCAGTGGCGTCGGTTCGCCGAGGCGTTCCTCGCCGCGGCCGATTTCGACGACCGCCCGCTGGCGTACCTGTTGGCGCAGGTGGCGGTCGGGATGGATCCGCAACCGGGTGATACCGATGCCCGTGGACGGTTGCGAGCCTATGCCGAGAAGGCCATGCGCGAGGCGGCGGTGCACACCAGTTGGACCGATCAGGACGCCGACTTCGAGGCCGCGGTACTGCGACTGGTCGATCACCTGTTCGACGACGCCGATCTCACCGATGCGTTCTCCCGGTTGCAGACGCTGGTCGAGCAGCCTGCCTGGTGCAATGCC
Organism: Naumannella halotolerans; assembly: GCF_004364645.1. Lineage (NCBI taxonomy): Bacteria > Bacillati > Actinomycetota > Actinomycetes > Propionibacteriales > Propionibacteriaceae > Naumannella > Naumannella halotolerans. The sequence continues at coordinate 2,137,068 of NZ_SOAW01000001.1, forward strand.
CTGGCACAGAAGCTGTTGCAGGTGAGCGGGCCGGGGATTCCCGATGTCTACCAGGGCACGGAGTTGTGGGACGACTCGCTGGTCGACCCGGACAATCGGCGGCCGGTGGACTTCGCGGCACGGGCGGGGATGTTGGCCGAACTGATGTCTGCCCCGGCGGTGGACGACAGCGGCGCGGCGAAGCTGTGGGTCACCCGCCAGGCATTGCATCTGCGTCGCGATCGACCGGATCTGTTCACCGGATACACACCGCTGGCGGCGACCGGTACGGCCTCGGACCATCTGCTCGCCTTCGACCGGGGCGGTGCGATCACCGCAGTGACCCGCTTGCCCTGGACCCTGGCCGAGGACGGTGGTTGGCGCGAGACGACTCTCGAGCTTCCCGCCGGTACCTGGGGCGATGTGCTGAGTGCCCGTACCCACAGCGGCACGGTTCCGGCCACTGAGCTGTTCGGTTCACTGCCGGTGGCGTTGCTCGTCCGGGAGTGAGCCGGCGATCCTTCGGGACTCGTGCGCTTGCGGCACGGCTTCGTCGAGTTCCACCCTCGTGTCCCGCCGGACGATCGTGTCGCACCGGGCCATCCGTGTCGGGTCATCGCGTCGCGCCATCTCATGGCGATGCTGGAGCAACCGATCGAACCATGATCAACTCGCGTGGGTGACGGCCGCGATCAGGCTGACCGAGCCATTCCGTCGAGCGCATCGGCGGTCAGCTGCATCTCCTTCGTCCCACCGTGCCCCTCGTCCTCCACGATGATCAACTCGCTGCCCGGCCATGCCCGATGCAGCTGCCAGGCCGTCACCACCGGGCTGCCGTGATCGCGGCGGCCGTGAATCAGAGAGCTCCACCGAACACCCGCTTGACACCGGATCGCCACGGTGGCGCCGGCGCTGATCCGTGCACCACCATCGAGCCCCGGGAGCATGAGCGGGGCGCCGAGGCCGATCGCCACCCAGCAGACCCACGTAGGCCTGAATCGGTTCGCCGCATCTCCCCGATCATCTTGTGGACAACGGTTCTCGGCGAACTCGACTGTCAGTGGTCACGGTTAGATTGGTTCCATGACAGGGACCCACATCGTCGATCAGCACGCAGCGTTGCGTGCTGCGACGACCCGACTGTGGGAGGCGCTGCGCGACCGGCTCAACGGCGCCTGCGCCTGGGCCGACACCCACCCGCTGACCGATCAACTCGTGGACCGTCTGGCAGATCCTGATCAAGCAGTCACCGGTGGAGAAGGAACTCCACTGGTCGATCCGGCCTCGGTCGCCGAGTTCGCCGCCCTGCTCGGCAAACCCACAGGGGCAGGTTTCCGGATCATCGGTGAGGCGCTCGAGCTGCGGCATCGGCTGCCCCGCCTGTGGGAACGTGTGCAGTCGTTGGAGGTCAGCGCCGAAGATGGCTGTCGGGTGGCCGCGCGCACCATGTCACTCTCCCCGACCGCAGCCCGGTGGGTCGATGATCAACTGGTGCACTTCGTCGGCGCGCTGTCGACCTCCCAACTCGAACGCACAGTCGAGGCCGCAAAGACCTCGACCGGTGCACCCGCCGAAGACGAGTCTTCGGTTTTCGTCCATCTCGTCCATGACCGGTCCAATGTCAACGGCCACAGCCGCCTGTTCGGCGAGCTCAGTCGGCTCGATGCCCTGGAGCTCGACCAAGCATTGCAACACGGCGCCGAGCTGCAGAAGCTGTGGGGGAACCAATCCTCGGTGGAGGTACGACGGGCTCACGCGCTGGCCGAGCTGGCGCGCAGCCAGTCCATGCTGCCTCCGCTCCCGCAGCCGCCTCGCAGCGACGACGGTGACCACGAGGTCGAGCCGATGCCGATCTCACCGGACAGGTCGGTGAACGGCCTGCCTGCTCCGGTCGAGCCACGGCCACCGGCACCGCGCCCGATCGCCCTGACCCTGATCCTGCCCGAGCCCGGGGCGAACCCGGCCGGCACTTCGGGCCATCCGGCGCCCGGGCGTCTGGGCAACCTACCGGTGACTGCCGAACAGGTCGCGATCTGGTGCGGCGCACCCGGTGCGCAGATCACCGTCCGGCCGGTGATCGACCTCAACCTGCCTGAGTCCACCGACTGTTACGCCCCCACCGACCGGATCCGCGAACACGTCCGGGCGACCCACCCGACCTGCGTGTTCCCGTTCTGCGATGTACCGGCCGAGCGAGCCGATCTCGACCACATCGTCCCTTTCGACGCAGGTGGCACCACCACCACGGACAACTTGGCACCCCTGTGCCGTCGACACCACAGACTGAAGACCCACCACGGTTGGCGGTACCGCCGACTCGGCGCGCGGTTGTTCGGATGGTCCAGTCCCGAAGGGGAGTCGTACCTGCGCGACGGGCCACGGACCCTTCCATTCCCCACCGGGCCGGCCCGGCGCCTCGGGCCGGAACCGATCGACGAGCCAGCCGACACAGGCTGAGCTGCCGGACCCACGCTGTCGAGCTGCCGGGGTCTTGAGCGAAGGTTGCTGCCCATCCTGCACACCAGACAGGTGTGCCCTGAACCGACTTGCGAGGTCCGGATCACAGTCGATCCGGTTTCGGAGGGGACCTACTGCGCTGAGTGCAGCACACTCCCCGCGCACGCGTACGGCCCGTCCCGCAGGCAGTAACGCCGTCGTCCCCACGGCAACTGGGAGCGCCGGGGCACCACTGTCCGTCCGTCCCGAAGGGCGCCGGATGAGCCACGGACAGATGTGGTGACGACCCTACGAACTCGCGTACCCGAACTCGACGACCCGGGTCACCCGCCCGCACCGCATCAGTCCAGGTAACCGGTCTCAGGATTGATCGCTCCGAGGAAGGCCTGGATTTCGGAGATCATCTGCTCGCGCGAGGGTGCCGAGCCATCACTCACCCCCAGCTGAACCCGTACCCGTTGTTCGGTCCGGTCAGCCAGGTGAAGTCCCAGGTCGTCCCGCGCTTCGCCACCAGCCAGCGTTCACCGTCGACTTCGATCTCGACGACCCGCCTTCCCTTGGCCACGTGCCGATCATCCCACGCAGACCATTCATCCATCTGGTCGGGGAGCTGGTACGCGGGCGCCCACGCACCGCAACCACACGGCAGTCGGGCGGATTTGCTCGCCCTGGCAGGCACCCGAGACGACCATCACCGACTACCCGCCACAGACATCGATCGACTACGCGCCACAGACACCGATCGAGACTCCCCAGCAGGCCTGTTCGGGCAACTGGTCGGCGAGACCCCCGCATCCGTTCCGCAGCAAACGCAGCTCAGGGGACCGTTGAGGTGCGTTTGCTGGGGAACAGATTGAACCGGGGGACCCATCGTTGCCCGGCTCACAGAAATAGGCTCCGTCGGCTCCCGAGACGTAGTCTGTGCAGGTCCATCATCGACAAGGATCCGGAGTGGCCGCAGTGCAAGGTACCGACCGTCCGATCGGCTGGCCGGTCGTCCTCGGGGCAGTGCTCATGGCTGCCCTCGGGATCGTGCTGCGCCAGTCCGAGCCGCCGCTGCCCGGCTTCGCCGAGCAGGAGCTCTTCACCCAGATCGGCGCCGCCGTCTTCGGCCTGGCCGCGCTCTTCCTGGCCCTCGGCACGCTCGCCCACCTGCTCGGGCTGACACTGTTGCGCCGCCGACCGGAGCGCGGCGAATCGGAGTGGCTGCTGGCCCCCGACGACCTGCGGCAACTGCGGGTGGCCGGCATCTGGGCCATCGGTTGGGCGATCACCGCAGCCCTGCAGACTCCTTTCGCCGGTGCGAACAGCATCGGCGTACCGGTCCGCTACGCCTTCACCGACCTCTCCAGCTTCCTCAGCGGTACGCAGACCACCCCGACCTGGTTGTTCACCGCCCTCGGCGCCCTCGTCCTCGGCATCTGCTGCCTGATCGGACGCAGCTGGCCGAGTGCCATCGCCGGGGTCTGGCTGAGCCTTTTGCTGAGCCTGCCGACCGTGGTCACCGCCCAGGTGTCGGTCGGCCGCGACCACGACTTCGCCACCGACGCCGCAACCATCGGCACCCCGGCCTTCCTGCTCGCCGGCGCCGCCGCCTGGGCATTCCTGCACCGCGGGGACGACTCGGTCGCCGCGGCCACCCGTACCCGCCGGATCGTCGCCGTCGCCGGTCTGCTGGCGCTGCTGCTGCGGATCGGCATCGGCGTCTTCGAACTCGCCGGCACCGCCCCCTGGGCATCGCGCTACGGCATCGTGATGCTGATCGGCCTGCTGCTGCTGGCGGCCCTGCCGCTGACCGCACTCGGCAGCTGGAACCGCCGGCGCGCGCGGATCGCGGTCACCCTGGCCGGGCTCTCCCTCGGCAACCAGGTCGCACTGCTCGCCCTCTTCCCGCCCCGGTTCCGGGTCCCGCAGACCGACCAGGAGAACTACCTGGGCTTCAACCTGCCGAGCCCGCCGATGCTGCCCGAACTGCTCGGACCGGGCCGCCCGAACCTGTTGCTGGCCACGGTCGCGCTCACCGCGATCGTGCTCTACCTGCTCGGCTGGCTGCGGCTGCGTCGCGGCGGGATCGAGTGGCCCGTGGTCCGCACCATCTGCTGGACCCTCGGCTGGTTGCTCATCTGCTACGCCGCCACCAGCGGGCTGTGGGAGTACGGCTCGGCGATGTTCAGCTACCACATGCTGGTCCACGTCACCTTGAACATGCTCGCCCCGGTGCTGCTGGTCCTCGGCGGCCCGGTCACCCTGGCGCTGCGGGTCGGCCACCCGGCCGCCGTGGACGGTCTGCAGACCGTCCGCGACGGTGTCGAGGCGATCATGGGCTGGCGGGTGCTCGGAGTACTGGCGCACCCGCTGCTGGTCTGGGCGGCATTCGTCGGCTCGCTCTACGTGCTCTACCTGACCCCGCTGTTCGATCTGAGCATGCGGTTCCACTGGGCGCACCAGCTGACCACCTTCCACTTCCTGATCACCGGCTTCTTCTACTACGCCGTGGTGATCGGGGTCGATCAACCGCCGCGTCCGCTGCCGCACATCGCACGGCTGGGCTACGTCTTCGCCGCGATGCCCTTCCATGCCTTCTTCGCGGTGATCGTGATGAGCGCCGAGGTGATCATCGGCGCCGACTTCTACCCGCTGCTCGGTCTGACCTGGGGGCCGGACCTGGCCACCGATCAGGAACTGGGCGGCCAACTGACCTGGGCGCTCGGGGAGTTCCCGCTGCTGGTGGTCGTGGTCGCCCTGCTGATCCAGTGGTTTCGCCAGGACAACCGGGAGGCCAGGCGCAAGGACCGGGCGATGGATGCCGGGTACGACGACGCCTACGAGGAGTACCAGCGCACCCTGGCCGCCCTGGCCGAACAGGACCGTCGGCGGGAGAGTCGATGACCGAGCTCACCCGCACCGAGGCCGGGACCGACCTCTCCACCCGGATCGAACTGGATCTCGGCGGAATGACCTGTGCTGCCTGCGCGAACCGGATCGAACGCAAGCTGAACAAGATCGACGGGGCCACCGCGGTGGTCAACTTCGCCACCGAGCGGGCGGTCGTCACCGGTCTGCCCGCCGAGCGGACCGACGACCTGATCACCGTGGTGGAGAAGGCCGGTTACACCGCCGCGCCGGTGCCCGATGCCGACGACCCGAACGAGACCTCCGCCCCCGACCGGGCCCGGATGCTGCTGAAGCGACTCGCGGTCGCGGCGATCCTGACCATTCCGCTGGGCAATCTGGCGATCGTCCTCGCCCTCGTACCCGGCGTCCGGTTCCCGGGCTGGGAATGGGTCTGCGTCGCCCTGGCGATCCCGGTCGTCTTCTGGTCGGCCTGGCCCTTCCACGCCGCCACCGTGAAGAACCTGCGCCACGGCGCGTTCAGCATGGACACCCTGGTCTCGATCGGGGTGCTGTCGGCGTTCTTCTGGTCGGTCATCTCGATCATCACCGGCGGCTCGGACGAACCCGGCTACTGGCTGGGGTACGGCGTGACGCCGGCCGGTGCGGATGCGATCTACCTGGAGGTGGCCGCCGCGGTCACCACCTTCCTGCTGGCCGGCCGCTACTTCGAGGCCCGCGCCCGCCGGGCCGCCCGGGACGTACTGACCGCGCTCACCCGGCTGGCGCCCGATGAGGTACGGCTGCTCGCCGCCGACGGCACCGAGCAGCTCGTAGGGGCCCGACGGCTGCGTGCCGGTGATCGTTTCGCCGTCCGCCCGGGCGAACGGATCGCGGCCGACGGGGTGATCATCGAGGGACGTTCGGCGATCGACACCGCCACCATGACCGGCGAGCCGGTGCCGACCGAGGTGGAGCCCGGCGCCGCAGTGTTCAGCGGCACCGTCAACCTCACCGGCCGGTTGGTGATCACCGCCGAACGTACCGGCGAGCGCACCCAGCTGGCGCAGATGGCGGCCCTCGCCGAGCAGGCCCAGGCCCGCAAGGCGAATGTGCAGCGGTTGGTCGACCGGGTCGTCTCGGTCTTCGTACCGGTCGTCCTGCTGATCGCCGTCGGCACCCTGGTCGGCTGGTTGCTGAGCGGCAACCCCGCCCGGGAGGCGTTCAGCGCCGCCGTCTCGGTGCTGATCATCGCCTGCCCCTGTGCGCTCGGGCTGGCCACCCCGACCGCCCTGATGGTCGGTATCGGCCGGGCCGGCCAGCTCGGCATCGTGATCAAGGGACCGGATGCCCTGGAGGCTTCCGGGGCGGTCGACGTGGTGGTGCTGGACAAGACCGGCACCGTCACCTCCGGAGCGATGTCGGTCGACCGGGTCGCGGCCTGGGGCATCTCCGAACCCGAGCTGCTGCAACTCGCCGCCGCGGTCGAGGCCCATTCCGAGCATCCGATCGCAGCCGCCGTCGTCGCCGCCCACACCGGCGACCTGCCACCGGCCGCCGATCATCGGGCGCTGCCCGGTATGGGTGCGGCCGCAACCGTCGACGGTACCGAGGTGCTGATCGGCAATGCGGTGCTGATGGAGTCGGCCCAGGTACGGCTCGATGCGGTGGCCTGCGAATTCGGCGAGGCCGCCGAGGAGTCCGGCAGCACCTGCGTCTTCGTCGCCCGCGCCGGGGAACTGGTCGGCGCCATCGCCGTCTCCGACCAGGTCGCCGATTCCGCCGCCGAGGCGGTCGCCCAGTTGAAGGCCTTGGGGCTGCGGACGGTCCTGCTCACCGGTGACCGCCCCCGGCCGGCCGAACGGGTCGGCGCCGAGCTCGGTGTCGACGAGGTGATCAGCGGGGTCCTGCCGACCGAGAAGGTGGCAGCGATCGCTGCCCTGCAGGCTGAAGGCCATCGGGTTGCGATGGTGGGCGACGGGATCAACGATGCCGCGGCGCTGGCCAGTGCCGACCTCGGTCTGGCCGTGCTGCACGGCACCGACTTGGCATTGAAGTCGGCCGACATGATCCTGGTCCGGCGTCACCTGTCGGTGATCGCCGATGCGATCGGTCTGGCCCGGGCCAGCCTGCGGACCATCCGCGGCAACCTGATCTGGGCCTTCGGTTACAACGTGGCCGCCATCCCGCTGGCCGCGGCGGGTCTGCTGAACCCGCTGATCGCCGGGATCGCGATGTCACTGTCCTCGGTCTTCGTGGTCGGCAACAGCCTGCGGCTGCGTCGCTACCGCTCCCGCGCCGGCCGGCACTGACCGCGCCAGCGGCCGGCCGCGATCACCGGGACGCTCGCCGCGACTCAGTCGTCGTCATCCCCGTCATCGTCATCATCATCGTCGTCGTAGTCATCATCATCGTCGTCGTCATCGACCGAGCCACCTGAGCCGCCAGAGCCGCCAGAACCACCCGAGCCACCCGAGCCACCACCCCCGGTGGCGCTGCGACCGTCACCATCGGTGTCGGGGTAGATGATCGTCGGCTCGACGGCCACCGGCTTCGGACGCTCCGGTGTGGCCACCGGTGTCGGCTCCGGGCTCGGACTGGCCGAGCCTGCCGACGCACCCGGTGCCGGTGACTCCGGTGTCGACGACGGGTCGGTGCTCGGCGAGGCCGAGGCTCCGGCAGCAGGGTCGCCGACGACCACCCCGGCACTCGGCGTCTGCGTTCCCCCCTGGGTGCCGGTCATCAGGTAGATCCCCGTCATCCCCACCAGCAGCAACAGCACCACAGCAATCCCCACCTTCATGAGACCGATTCTTCCCTGTCCGCAGGAGGGTTCGGTGAGGTGTCGATGAGAAAAGCCTCATCTGCGGCCTCGGCCAGCAACTGGGCCGCCAGCTCCCGCCACGGTGGCCGGAAGGCGTAGACACAGCCCAGCCGCAACCGGGTGGCCCACCGGTACGCGGCAAGCCGCGGCGCCGGCACCTGCAACCGCTCGGCGAGGTCGAATCCGGTCCGCTCGACCACGGCAGCAGCCTGCGGTGACCACCGTCCCTGTCGCCGTCGGAGCTGGGCGTGCTCGATCAGATTGGCCTGATCCAGGGCCAGCTCACCCCACGCCAGGGTGTCGAAGTCGAGGATTCCGACACCGGCATCGGCGAACATCACCTGCTTGTCGTGCAGATCGCGGTGACTGACACCCACCGGGCCCGCTGCGGCCAGCAGCACCGGGGCCAGCGCGGCGAGGCCCCGGCGCGCCAGGACCGGGTCGACGGCGCCGAAATCGATCGCTCGGTCCACCCATCGCTGCACCACGGCCAGTTCGGCCTCGGCATCGTGCAGCGGCAGACCGTCCGTCGGCGCACCGGCGAAATCCACCCAGGCCTCACCGAAGTCGCCCCACCAGGATCGCCAACTCCGTGCCGTCGCCACACCACCCAGGTGGTGGGCATCGGTACCCGGGACGACACTGAAGCGAACCCGGTCCTCACCGTGCTCCAGCACCGCTGCAGCCGCCAGGCCGGCCGCAGCCGCGATCCGTTCACCCCTCTCGGCGCGTTCGACCACCGGCGCCACCGGTGAACGGGTGAGCTTGACGAAACCGGACTCCACCGCGATCACCGCGCGCTTGCCCGGACGGTGGGCCACCAGTCGACCGTGTGCGGCCAGCTCCGACAGGCCGGGCAGCTTCGGATCGACCGCATGGGCGAGCAGCTTCACCTGTCCCTGCCGGTCCACCGACCCCGCACGTACCCGTCCCCGCGGATCGGAACCGGCGAAGGTGAGCTTGCCCCTGCCCGGCCAGGCCCGTTCCACCTCGATCCTCTGTCCGGCATCGATCACTTCGGCCGGTACGGGGCCAGCGCTCATGCCAGCACCCCCGCAGCCAACTCGATCACCTTTCGGGTACGTGCGCGCCACTCGGGATCACCTGCCCGGAACGGTTGGTCCAGGCGGGTCAACAAGGCATGCCCGATCCACGGCCGAAGATCATCGGCCGCGGCGCCGTATCCCTCAAGCAGTGCCTCGGCCCGGCGCGACGACCCATGATCGATCAGTTCGACGGCGACGAAACCGGCCAGGTCCAGACGCGGATCGCCGAATCCGGAACGGTCCAGATCGGCCACCACACAACGACTGCCGGCGTCGACCAGCACCTGGTCGGCGGAGAAGTCCCCGTGCACCCGGACGTGGCGGCGTTCGACCAGCCGCACCGCGGTCTCGACCTCGGCGGCCTGCTCGGCCAGTTCGGTGTCGACCAGCCGCAGGGATCGGAGCTGCCGAGCGCGTTGTTCGGCGAGTTGATCCGGACCGTGATGCGGCCCGGGACCACCGGCGACACGGTGCAACCGGGCGAGTTCCGCCCCGGCCTGTTGCAGCAGCTGCCGGTCGTCACAACCCGCCAGGTCACCGGGCCCGTCGATCCACGGCCAGAAACTGATCCGGCCGTTGCGATGCACCTCGGTCGGGACGAGTATCCGCACGCCGTGCGCGGCCAGGTGGGCAGGGACCCGCAATGCTTCCGGATCGGCGGCGGCATTCAACCGCACCAGCAGATCGGAGTCATTCCGGGTGGTACTGCCGACGGCCCAGCGAGCCACCATCCGTCGCGAGGGGTTATAGCGCAGCACCGGCAGACCACCTCCGGCCCAGCGTTCGATCACCTGCCGACCGGCGGCAGAGCTGCCTGGCCGGGCGGCGCGCAGCAGGATCGGATCGCTGGCTGCCGGACCGTGTGCCCAGTGCAGATCGGTGCCGCAGATCGCACCGGTGACCACCGTCGCACCGTGCGCCTCGGCGGTACGGATCGACCGCTGCAGCTTGTCGGCATGACCCGGCGTACTCACCCGGATCCAGCGCAACTCCCCCGACAGCTCCAGGGCAGCCACGGTCGACAGCCCGGGTTTGTGCCGCAACCGGGTGGCCTGGGCCGGCGCGCCGAGATCGGCGGCCAGCCGTTGCCGGTCGAGCAACCACGCCGCTGCCTGGTCCATCCGGTTCCTCTCGACGGTCCTGGTCGGGTCGACTGTCACTGCACTCCCCCGGCCGGCTGCAGCGAACGGGACCGGTCCCAGACGTCGTCGGCGGACTCGGCCATCAGACCGGCCGGCCAGGGCGCTGCGGCGGGCCCGTCCCAGCGCACCCTGCCCTCGCTCAACCAGACCACTCGGTCGCAACTGCGGGCCATCAGCTCGTCGTGGGTGATCATGATGGTGGTACGCCCGACGCTCAGCGCGCCGATCGCCTCCCGTACCGCCGCCGCGTTCTCCCGGTCTAGACCGCTGGTCGGTTCGTCCAGCAGCACGATCGGGGCATCGCGCAACAGTGCCCTGGCCAACGCGATCCGTTGCCGCTGACCGCCGGACAGGGTACCGCCGCGCTCACCGATCTCGGTCTCGTACCCCTCCGGGAGCCGGGAGACGAATTCGTCGACCCGGGCCGCCCGGGCCGCCCGCCGCAGTTCGGCATCGCTGGCCTCGGGATTCCCTTGCCGGATGTTGTCGGCGATGGTCCCGGTGAACAGCACCGCCTCCTGCGGTACGAAGGCGATCCGCTCCCGCAGCTGGCGCAGATCCAGCTCCCGCAGGTCGTGGCCGTCTAGGCTGACCGCCCCCTGCACCGGATCGATCATCCGCAGCAGCAGGCTGGCCATGGTCGACTTGCCCGAACCGGACGGGCCGACCAGCGCGATCTGCTGTTCCCGCGGGATCGTCAATGACAGCTCCCGCAGAACCGGCACCTGGTTGTCGTAGGCGGCGGTGACCGAATCGAGCACGATATGTCCGGCATCGGCCGGCACCGGCACCGGATTCGGCGGGCTGACGATGTCGAAGCGTTCGTCGAGCAGATCGGCCACCCGCTCACCCGAAGCAGTGGCCTTGGCGATCCGGCCGGTGTACTTCGCCATGTCCCGCAGCGGTTTCATCGACGTCTTCAGATAGGTCAGGAAGAGCACCAGGTCACCGGGGGTCATCTGCATCTGGGTCACCCGGTAGCCGCCGAAGACCAGCACCAGGGCGACACAGACGCCGACCACCACATCGGTGGAGCGTTCCAACGAGGCCGACAGACGACGGGCCTGCACCCCGTCGGTGAGCGACTTCGAGTTCCGGCCCCGGAACTGGTCGGCGGTCGCATGCTGCAGGTTGTAGGCCTGCACCGTCTGCATCGCACCGAGGGTCTCGTTGGCGATGTTGGCGAGATCGCCCTCACTGCGTCGGGTCTTCCGTGCGGCCTTGGTGATCTTCGGGCTCATCTGCCATGCCAGCAGCAGGTACGCCGCCGAGGCTCCGACGATGGCCAGGGTCAGCAGCGGATCCATCCACAGCATCACTCCGCCCATCGCGAGCAGGGTCACCACATTGACCACCATCGGCATCCCGGCGGTGATCAACACCTCCTGCAGCCTGCCGACATCGGAGACCAGCCGTTGCACGACATCGCCGCGCCGGCTGCGCGAGTGGTAGCGCATCGACAACTCGGTGACATGTTCGAAGACCTGTTGCCGCAGGCGGGTGGTGACCTTGGAGCCGACCAGGGCCAGGGCGACCGTACCGAGGTAGTTGCAGACCGCGCGCAGGCCGATGATCGAGATCGTGGCCAGGCCACAGGCGACCAGGAACTGCACGGTGGCCCGCGGGGCATCGACAGCCAGATCGGCGCCGAGGGAGGTGGTCACCGCATCCACCACGAACTTCACCGGCCAGGGTTCCAGCACCCGGAAGACGACCTCGAACAGCAGGGCCACACCGCCGGCCGCGGCCAGGGCCCGCTGTCCGCCGGTGTGCGGACGCAGGATCTGCAGGGTACGGCGCAGCGCGCGTTCCTTGATCTTCATCGCTCACCTCCGATGACGGCGGGGATCAGATCGCCCACCGTGGATCCCAGCACCGCATCCCAGGAGTGGGCAGCGCCGACCAGCAACCGTGCCGAGGCACCCATCCGGGCAGCCCGGGACGGATCGGCGACCAGTCGCCGAATGGCGGCGTCCAACAGCTCCGGGCGCGGTTCGGGGAGCAGTTCGCCGGTGGCCGGCCGGACCACATCGGCGATGTCACCGATGTCGGTGGCGACGATCGGCAACCCGGCGGCGGCATACTCGTAGACCTTCAGCGGGGAGAAATAGTGATCACCACTGACCGGATAGGGAGCAACGCCGACGGTGCATCCCTGCAGCTGTCCGGGGACCTCGCTGGGGGCCACGGCACCACGGAAGTCGACGCTGACGCCGAGCTCTGCAGCGAGTTTGCGCAGTGCCGGCCCCTCGGGACCGTCACCGATGATCCGCAGGGTCCAGTGACCGTCGGCGAGCGCCGCGGCGCGCACCAGTTCGGCGGCACCGTGCCAGGGCTTCAACGTACCGACGAAGACCGCGACCGGTGTCCCGGTGCTCGGACTCACCTGCCGGATCCGGTCGGTGTTCACACCGTTGGGGATCACCCGCACCGGGACCGGGACGTGTTCGGTGAGCCACTCCGCCACGGGTGCGGACACGGCGACCACCACATCGGCAGCCTGCAGTTGGCGGCGCAGACAGGTCTGCGCCAGTGCGGCGTCGACCAGTTCCCGATGCCGCCGCTGCTCGTCGATCAGCGGCGCGTTCACCTCCAGCACCGCCGGCACCCCGAGGGCTGCGGCCACCTGCTGGGCGACGGTGGAGAACAGCGAGTACCGCTCGTAGACGAGGTCGCAGCCGTCCTCGATCACGCGGGCGGCGATCTCGTCGGCGGCCGCGGCCACCGCCTGCTCCCGGGCTGCGGTGTCACTGCGGTCGGCGCGCACCTTGATCCGGGTGACCGGAACCGTTCCGAGGTCATCCGGCAGGTCGTCACCGGTGCGCAGGCAGTAGAGGTGGGGATCCCAGCCGCGGTTGCGCCAGGCACGGGCGATCTCCTGCACGTGCACCGAGGCACCCTTGCGGCCGAACACCCCGATACCGGGATCGGCGACCACCTGGGCGACGCGTGGCCGCTGCTTCCGGCCGGGATCGACGGCGGGGATCCGGGCTGCTGTGGACATGATCATCTTCCTGCTTCCCGACCGCTGGTGATCGTCTGCAGGGCCGCCAGCTTGGCCGCCTGCCTGCGGGAGTCGTATTCGGTCTCGATCAGTCGCCGGGCATTGGCGGCGATCTGCATCCGCGGATGGGACGGGTCGGCTGCTGCGATCAGGGCGGTGGCGAGTGCGGCCGGATCACCCGGTGGTACGAGCGTCCCGGTTCGCTCCCCGGGGTTCTCCGCCGGCCAGATCGCCTCCGGGATACCGGTGACCGCCGAGGCGATGCAGGGCACGCCCCGAGCCATCGCCTCCAGCAGCACCGTCGGCAGGCCCTCGGCATTGCCGTCGGCGGCGTTGACGCTCGGCACCACCATCACATCGGCCCAGTTCATCAACTCCTGCAACTCGGTCTGGCTGCGGGGTCCGATCAGCTCGACGGTGTCGACCAGCCCGTTGGCGATGATCTGGGTCTGCAGCTCGCGGCGCAGCTCCCCGTCGCCGGCGATCCGTACCCGGCACCGCAGGCCCGCCCCGGTGGCGACCGACACGGCATCGATGAGTACGGCGAACCCCTTCTTGGCGACCAATCGGCCCACCGCGGCGATGTTCAGCGTCTGTCCGACCTCATCGGGGGCGGTGAAGGGGAAGCGTTCCAGTTCGAGCCCGTTGCGTACCACGGTGACCCGGGCACCGAGCTCACCGAACTGTTCGCGCAGGTAGGCATGGTTGTAGTCGCTGATGGTGATCACTTGGTCGGCGTCGCGCAGGATCAGCGCCAGCACCTCACGGTCGATCGACTTGTGGAAGATGTCCTTGGCATGGGTGGTGACCGAGAAGCTGATCCCCAGCAGTTTCGCCGCCAACCAGGCAACCCGGGCCTGTACCGAGGCGAAGTGGGCATGCAGGTGATCGATACCCGCATCGGCGGCGGCGGTCGCCACCTCGACGCCCTGCAGCACATCCACCGGATCGAACCTGACCAGCCAGGGCATCAGTGCGCCGAAGCGCGGGCCGAAGTCGGGAAGCACCCGCTCGGCGGCGGCCATCACCACCGCGGCATCGCTCAACTTGTGCGGTTTCCCGACGTGGTGCACCGGTGCCTGGACCCGGGCGATCTCGGGCTGGAACCGGGCATCGGTGGTGGGGCGCAGGGAGAAGATCGACAACTTCTCCCCTGCCGCCTCCCGGGCCAGGATCTCGGTGACGATGAAGGTCTCCGAATAGCGCGGGTAGACCTTCACCACGTATCCGATGTGCGGTTTCTCGGTCACAGGTCCTCCGTCGACGGTGATCGGTTCAGACAGCAAGGCCGGCTCCCCTCGTGCGTCCCTGGGCGAGTTGGGCGGCGGCCAGCCCCGGTACGGCTGCCAGTCCCGACAGACCGATCACCTCGCGGTCGACCTTGCGGCCGATGGCGGTCCGCAGCCAGTCGCCGATCACCGTGCCGGAAACCTGTTCGATCCCGACGGTGTCGGCGAGGCCGTGCCTGGCGAAGGCATCGGCGCGGATCTTCTGCTCCAGACGCGGCTTCTCCCGCGGCACCAGCAGCGCGGGCACCTGGGTGTTCAGGATCTCGCAGGCGGTGTTGTAACCGACCATCGAGATCACGGCTGCGGCCCTCCGGACCAGCGCATGCACATCCGGTACGTCGCTGAGCACACTCGTCTGCAGTCCGGCCGCGCGGCGTACCTGCTCCTGGTCGGCCTCGGGCATTTGCGGGCCGGTGACGATCAGGTGCCGATGGCCGGCCGGCACCTCGGCGCGAGCAGCTGCGGCACAGACGGCAAGGCCGTCGGCACCACCGCCGACCGTGGTCAGCACATAGGGCTGCTCGGCCTCGTCATCGGAACAACGACGACCGTGGGCGAGGTAACCGGTGTGGAAGACCTTCTCCGCCAGGCAGTCGGGCAGTTCGGCGCTCAGGTCGTGCACCATCGGGTCGCCGTAGACCCAGACCGCGTCGATCAACTCGTCGACGCCACCGTGACGGGTCAGCTCCTGCGACTCCGCACGGACCACCCCGGGCGAATCCAGCACATCGCGCAACCCGAGCACGATCCGTGCCTGCGGATGTTCCTCGCGCAGCCGACGCAGGCTCGGCAGCAGTTCGCCACCGATCCCGAACGGATGGCGGTCGATGATCATCAGGTCCGGCAGCAGCTGGCGTACCGTCGCATGCAGTACCGCCGAGCGCAGGTCGACCACCGATTCCAGGGTCATCTGCAGGTGGCGCGGCTTGTAGGCGTGCTTCGATTTCCGGATGGCCGGCAGGCGTACCGCATCGAATCCGCTCGGCAGACCGGCCGACGGTGTCTCCAGACCACTGACCAGCAGCCCGGTCACCGACCGCTGGGTCAGCTCCGGCAGCGACCGCGCCAAGGCGTGTGCAAGCTCTCGGTTGCGTCGGGTGTGTCCCAGACCGACCGAGTCGTGGGAGTACAGCATCACCCGATGCGGTCTGCCTGATGTGCCGCTCTCGTCGATCATTCCAGAACTCCTCAGTGTGTCGAACTGAGCACTATCAAAGCCCAACGAAATGAAGTGGCCGTGAGTCGATCATGAGAGAGTTCTCACCTGGAATGTGTGCTCGATCACCCAGCAGGGTTCTCGAGTTCTTGATCAGTTCGAGCCGAGCCGGTAGCCGACCCCACGCACGGTCTGGATCACCTCGGCGCCGAGTTTGCCCCGCAGGTAGCGCACATAGACATCGACCACATTCGATGCGGAGTGGAAGTCGAAGCCCCACACCCTGGAGAGCAGCTGCTCGCGGGTCAGCACCTGGTTGGGGTGGTCGAGGAACTCGCGCAGCATGGAGAACTCACGGGCCGACAACTCGATCTCCCGGCCGGCCTTGCGTACCGATCGATTGACCGGGTCGAGTTCGATCAACCCATGGGTGATCGTCGACGGTGTCTGCACCCCGGCACTCAGCGGCGGCCGCAACCGGGTTCGGATCCGGGCCAGCAGTTCCTCGAACCGGAAGGGCTTCACCAGATAGTCATCGGCCCCGCTGTCCAGTCCGTTGATCGTGTCGTCGACACTGTCGCGGGCGGTGCACATGATGATCGGAATCGGGTTGCCCATGTTCCGCAATGCCTTCAGTACGGTGAATCCGTCCATCCGCGGCAACCCGACATCCAGCACCAGCAGGTCGTAGCCACCACTGCCGGCATGATCAACAGCGCTCAGGCCGTCGGTCACCACCGCCGTGCCGTACCCGGCGGTCCGCAATCCCTTGTCGATGAACCGGGAGATGTTCTGTTCGTCCTCGGCGATCAGGATCGTTGCCATACCTGTTCGTCCTCCTCGCTGGTCTCGTCCTGGGCCTTGCTGCCCGATCCGGCCACGGCGGGGATCCGGATCTCGAAGATGCTGCCGACACCGAAGGCCGAGCGGACCCCGACCTCGCCGCCGTGCCCGACAGCGATCGCCCGAACGATCGCCAGGCCCAGTCCCAGGCCCTCACCGCGCGTACTCTCCCGCACCTGCTGGAAACGGTCGAAGATCCGGCGCAGCTGGTGCTCCTCGATGCCGACCCCGGTGTCCCGCAGGGAGATGACCAGGACCCGGTCGCGGTCACCGGTCTCCCATTGCAGACCCAGCTCGATCAGGTCCCCCGGGGCGCTGTACTTCACTGCATTGGCCGCCAACTGGACGATCGCCTGCAGCAGCCGCTGACGATCGGCCACCACGGTCCCGCCGACCGGATCGGTCAGACGCCACTCGCGCTCGCTGATCACCCGGATCCGAGCGAAGGCCTCGGCTGCCAGATCGTCGACATCCACCGGTTCCCAGCGCAGGAAATCGGGGCGACGGCTGCGAGCCAGCAGCAGCAGGTCGTTCACCAACCGGTCCATCCGGTCCACCTCGTCGACAGCCAGGGAGCGGACCTGGTCGACATCGGTGGGATCGTGGACATCCATCGTCTCCAGATTTCCCCGCAGGATCGTCAACGGTGTCCGCAACTCGTGGGCGGCATCGTCGAGGAACTGCTGCTGATCACGAAACCCGCCCTGCAGGCGGTCGAGCATGGCGTTGAAGTTGACCGCGAGCCGGGCGACATCGTTGTCCGGTTCACGCACCTGCACCCGCCGCGACAGATCACCACTGTCGATGGTGGAGGTGGCCTCCCGCAACTCCACCAGCGGCCGCAGCAGTCGCCCCGCGATCAGGTAACCGGCGACCGCGGCGATGATCAACGCACCGGTCGCCAGTGCCGCATAGTTCATGATCGAGGCATAGATCGCCTCCCGCTGGGAACCGATGTCGATGGCCACCACCAGCAAATACTGCAGATTCGGGTCGGCACCCTCCACCTGCACGGTGGCGGTGATCATCTCCAGGGTCGTGTCGCCGACCTGCAGTTCACTGATCACCGCCTGCCCCGGTGTCGCCACCCGCAACGCCTCGGCCAGGACCAGCGGATTGGTCACGTCGACGTTGTTCTCCGGTTGCCGGTAGACGATCCGGTCGTCGACGATGCCGATCATCGCCTCGTTGGTACCGGGTACGGATTGGCGCAGGAAGTCCCGGAACAACTCGTCCGGATCGTCATAGGGCGCCACCCCTTCGTCCGGGACCCCGTCACCGAGGGTCTGCAGCTCCTCGACCTCCTGCTGCAGATCGGTCCGCACCCGGGTCTCCAGCTCGGTCAGCTGGGCCGAGTACTGCAGCGCCCCGATCAGGAACATCGAGCCGGCCAACATGCTCAGGATCGCCGCCAGAATCCGGACCCGCACCGATCCCCGCAGTCGGCTCCCCGGACGTGGGCGCCGAGGTGCGGGCTGCTCACCGAGCTCGGCCGGGCCCTCGGCCTGCCGGGTGAGCTCAGTCGACATACCCCGATACTGCCATCAACCCGACCATTTCTGGACCAGGGCGCCGAGCCGCGGCAGGGCGGCGATGACGTTCTTCTTGGCCGAGGGGCGCATCGTGGAGTAGACCTTCTTGATCGCCTGCTTGCTGGTGACGGCGATCCTCTCGTCGGTCACCCCGAGCAGCGCATCCGCGGCCTCGTCGGCATGACTTGCCAAGAAGGCACCGAAGTCACCGGCACCGGCCCAGCGGTTCCAGAGCGGTTCGAGGGCGGTCACGTACTTCGGCCACAGGCTCTTCACCGCGTCATCGATGACCGACGGGCTGACCTTCTTCACCGCCGCGTACCCGCCTTTCACCGCGAGTCCGCTGGGTCCGGTCTTGTCGGCCACCTCGGCATCGATCAGGGCGCGGAGATCGGCATGGACGCCGGGCAGGTTCGCCGGCGAGAGCAGGACTTCGGACAGGGTGGGCACATCTACCTCCGGGTCGTGGGTCGGGGGAAACGACGGGCCGCGATCCGCCCCTCGTGATCCTAGCGGTGCGCGGTCGATGCAGTAGGGGCCGAGCTCGGATGAATTGCCCCGACGACGCGCGAAGGCCCGGGACCCTTGTGGGGTCCCGGGCCTTCACTGCCGCTGCAGCGGCTCAGATCACTTGAGGATCTTGGTCACACGGCCGGCGCCGACGGTCCGACCGCCCTCACGGATGGCGAACTTCAGCTCCTCCTCCATGGCGATCGGGTGGATCAGCTTGACGGTCATGTCGGTGTTGTCACCGGGCATCACCATCTCGGTGCCCTCGGGGAGCTCGATCTCACCGGTCACGTCGGTGGTACGGAAGTAGAACTGCGGGCTGTAGTTCGAGAAGAACGGCTTGTGACGGCCACCCTCGTCCTTGTTCAGGATGTAGACGCGGGCCTCGAACTCGGTGTGCGGGGTGGTCGAACCCGGCTTGATGACAACCATGCCGCGCTCGACGTCTTCCTTCTTGGTGCCGCGGAGCAGCAGGCCGACGTTCTCACCGGCCTGGCCCTCGTCGAGCAACTTCCGGAACATCTCGACACCGGTGACCGTGGTGGTCTGCTTGGTGTCGCGGATGCCGATGATGTCGACGGTCTCGTTGACCTTGACGACGCCACGCTCGATACGACCGGTCACCACGGTGCCACGACCGGTGATGGTGAAGACATCCTCGACCGGCATCAGGAACGGCTTGTCGGTCTCACGCTCGGGCTGCGGGATGTACTCGTCCACGGCGTTCATCAGCTCGAGGATGGAGTCGGCCCACTTCTCGTCACCCTGCAGCGCCGGGTAGGCGGCCACGCGGACGACCGGAGCGTTGTCACCGTCGAACTCGTTGTCGGTCAGCAGTTCGCGGACCTCCATCTCGACGAGCTCGATGAGCTCCTCGTCGTCGACCATGTCGCACTTGTTCAGGGCGACCACGATCGACGGCACGCCGACCTGGCGGGCCAGCAGCACGTGCTCGCGGGTCTGCGGCATCGGACCGTCGGTGGCGGCCACGACCAGGATCGCGCCGTCCATCTGCGCCGCACCGGTGATCATGTTCTTCACGTAGTCGGCGTGTCCGGGGCAGTCCACGTGGGCGTAGTGCCGCGCCTCGGTCTGGTACTCGATGTGGGCGATCGAGATCGTGATACCGCGCTGACGCTCTTCGGGTGCCTTGTCGATCTGGTCGAACGGCGATGCCTCGTTGAGGTCGGGGTACTTGTCGTGGAGCACCTTCGAGATCGCCGCGGTCAGAGTGGTCTTGCCGTGGTCGATGTGCCCGATGGTGCCGATGTTGACGTGCGGCTTGGTCCGCTCGAACTTGGCCTTTGCCACTGGGGCTCCTTCTTCGATGTTTGCCGCGCGGTAGCGGGCAGCTTTTCCTTGGTACTTCTGATTGATCGGTCCACTGCGCGCAGCAGGGCACCCGACCAAGTTTTGTGCACGAACCCGTGACAGTCAAACCGCGAGGGTCTACCATCCCGGGCTCGTGCGCAAAGGACTAACGGCTCACTCGCCGCGAGCCTTGGCGATGATCTCGTCCGACACCGTCTTCGGGGTCTCGGCGTAGGAGTCGAACTCCATCGAGTACGACGCCTGTCCCGAGGTCTTGGACCGCAGGTCGCCGACGTAGCCGAACATCTCCGACAGGGGCACCAGAGCCTCGACAACCTGGTTGCCGTGCTCCTCGCGGGTGCCCTGCATCTGGCCACGACGAGAGTTGATGTCACCGATGACCGTACCGAGGTAGTCGTTCGGCGTGGTCACGTCGACCTTCATCATCGGCTCCAGCAGTGCCGGGTCGGCACGGCGGGCGGCCTCCTTGAAGACCTGGATGCCGGCGATCTTGAAGGCGAGCTCGGAGGAGTCGACGTCGTGGTACGCACCGTCGACCAGGGTCACCTTGATGTCCTCGACGGGGTAACCCGCCAGCACACCGGTCTGCATGGCGTCCTGGATGCCCTCGTCCACGGCCGGGATGTACTCCCGGGGGATGCGGCCACCGGTGATGCCGTTCACGAACTCGTAGCCCGCGCCGGCCTCCTGCGGCTCCAGGTTGATGATCACGCGGGCGTACTGACCCGAACCACCGGACTGCTTCTTGTGGGTGTACTCGACCTTCTCCACCGGGCGACGCAGGGTCTCGCGGTAGGCGACCTGCGGCTTGCCGATGTTGGCCTCCACGCGGAACTCGCGCTTCATCCGGTCGATCAGCACCTCCAGGTGCAGCTCGCCCATACCGGCGATGATGGTCTGCCCGGTCTCCTCGTCGGTGTGGACGCGGAAGGTCGGGTCCTCCTCGGCCAGCCGCTGGATGGCGGTCGACAGCTTCTCCTGGTCCGACTTCGTCTTCGGCTCGATGGCCTGTTCGATGACGGGTGCGGGGAAGTCCATCGACTCCAGCACGATCGGGTTCTGCGGATCCGACAGCGACTCACCGGTGGTGGTGTCCTTCAGACCCATCACGGCGACGATCTGCCCGGCGCCGACCGACGCGATCTCCTCACGCTTGTTCGCGTGCATCTGGTAGATCTTGCCGATCCGTTCCTTGCGCTGCTTGGTGCTGTTGATCACCGTCGAGCCGGCCTCGAGCTTGCCCGAGTAGAGCCGGATGAAGGTCAGCTTGCCCAGGTGCGGGTCAGCAGCGATCTTGAATGCCAGGGCCGAGAACGGCTCGTCGTCGCTGGGACGGCGATGCATCTCCACCGACTCGTCACCGGGCTTGAAGCCGTCGATGGCGGGAACGTCGATCGGGCTCGGCAGGTAGGCGATGACCGCGTCCAGCAGCGGCTGCACACCCTTGTTCTTGAAGGCGGTGCCACAGAACACGGCGGTGATCGCCGAGGACAGGACGGCGCGACGGACAGCGTGCTGCAGCTCGTCGGCGCCGATCTCCTCGCCCTCCAGGTACTTCTCCATCAGGTCGTCGTCGTGATCGGCGACGGTCTCGATCAGCTCGGCCCGGGCAGCCTCGGCGGCATCGACCAGGTCGGCGGGGATGTCCTCGATCTCGTAGTCCTCGCCGATCTTGGTCTCACCGCGCCAGGTGTAGGCCTTCATCTTGACCAGGTCGACCACACCGAGGAAGTCGCCCTCGGCGCCGATCGGCAGCTGCATCACCGCAGCGGTCGCGTTCAACCGCTCACGGATGGTCTGCACACAGAAGTCGAAGGACGCTCCGGTCCGGTCCAGCTTGTTGATGAAGCAGATCCGCGGCACGCCGTACCGGTCGGCCTGGCGCCACACGGTCTGGCTCTGCGGCTCCACGCCGGCCACGCCGTCGAAGACGGCGACTGCACCGTCGAGCACGCGCAGGGAGCGCTCCACCTCGACGGTGAAGTCGACGTGCCCGGGGGTGTCGATGATGTTGATCTGGTGGTTCTTCCAGTGGCAGGTCGTCGCGGCGGACGTGATCGTGATGCCGCGCTCCTGCTCCTGCTCCATCCAGTCCATGGTGGCACCGCCGTCATGAACCTCACCGATCTTGTAGTTGATACCGGTGTAGTACAGGATGCGCTCGGTGGTGGTGGTCTTGCCGGCATCAATGTGCGCCATGATGCCGATGTTGCGGACCTTGCCCAGGTCAGTCTCGATGTCGACGGCCACGAAAGCGTTCAACCTCTAATTCTGTGTGATGTAGGGACGTTGGGGACAACGCCGGATCCGGGCCAGAAATTCCGGCCCGGATCGCGGGTCACCAGCGGTAGTGGGCGAAGGCGCGGTTCGCCTCGGCCATCTTGTGGGTGTCCTCGCGCCGCTTGACCGCAGCGCCGAGTCCGTTGGAGGCGTCGAGAATCTCGTTCATCAGACGCTCCGACATGGTCTTCTCGCGACGGGCGCGGGCGAAGCTGACCAGCCACCGCATCGACAACGTGGTCGCGCGGGCGGGCTTCACCTCGATCGGCACCTGGTAGGTGGCGCCGCCGACCCGGCGGCTCTTGACCTCCAGGCTCGGACGGACATTGTCGAGCGCGCGCTTCAGCGTCTGCACCGGATCGACACCGGTCTTCGCGCGGGTGCCCTCCAGCGCGCTGTAGACGATGTCCTGTGCGGTGGTCTTCTTGCCGTCCTTGAGGACCTTGCTGACCAGCTGGCTGACCAGCGGCGACCCGTAGACGGGGTCGGCCATGACGGGACGCTTCGGGGCGGGACCCTTGCGTGGCATTACTTCTCCTTCTTCGCGCCGTAACGGCTGCGGGCCTGCTTGCGGTTCTTGACACCCTGGGTGTCGAGGCTGCCCCGCACGATCTTGTAGCGCACACCCGGGAGGTCCTTCACACGACCTCCGCGAACGAGCACCATCGAGTGCTCCTGCAGGTTGTGCCCGACGCCCGGAATGTAGGCGGTCACCTCGATGCCGCTGGACAGCTTCACACGGGCCACCTTGCGCAGAGCCGAGTTCGGCTTCTTCGGGGTGGTGGTGTAGACGCGGGTGCAGACGCCGCGACGCTGGGGCGAACCCTTGAGCGCGGGTGTCTTGTTCTTGGCGACCTTGTCGGACCGGCCCTTGCGGACCAACTGCTGGATTGTGGGCACCGGTTGGTATCTCTTTCTTGTCTGTCTTGCGCTGGTTCGGATCCGCCAGGCGGATCTAATTCCGTGGGCCCCGTCAGCGGGCGATCCGCGATTCGAGCTCGGTACGCATCAGCCAGACGAGGTTGCGTGCCTGCTCGGGGCAGTCGTGGTTGCTCCGGGGCAGCACACATGGTCCGGGCGAGCCGAACACGAGGATCAATGCTACTCGACGCGCCGGTGCGGGTCAAAATAGCGCTGACGTACCGGCACAGCGGGCCCAGAGCGGCCCGTTCACGACGAGTCCCAGCCTACAGGCGTCGCCCAAGGCCCGCCCCGGGCCGACGGACCCGGCCCCGCCGCGCCGGGGCCGTAACCGGTTCGCACCGTCGCCGATGCGTACGATGGAGCTCGTCCGACCCCCCGCCTTCCTCCACCCGACTGGGAGTTCCGTCGTGCAGACCCCGCCCCCGACGACCGGGCGCGTCATCGTCATCACCGGTGCCATGGCGGCAGGCAAGTCGACGGTCGCCCAGTTGCTGGCCGCCCATCTCGAGCGGTCGGCCCACGTTCGCGGCGACCTGTTCCGGAAGATGATCATCAACGGACGGCACGACCTCACCCCGCAGCCGGATCCGCAGGCGGTACGACAGCTCTCGCTGCGTTACGACCTCGCCGCACACACTGCCGATACCTATGCCGGTGCAGGTCTGGACGCCATCGTGCAGGACGTGATCATCGGTGAGCACCTGGCCTCCTTCATCGACCGGATCCGTACCCCGGAGCGATTCCTGGTGGTGCTGTCGCCCAGCGTCTCGGCCCTGGAGTGGCGCGAGGAACAGCGACAGAAGGCCGGCTACGTGCACTTCTCCCCCGGTGCCCTGGACAACCAGTTACGGCAGCAGACGGCACGTATCGGCTACTGGCTGGACTCCTCGGCGCAGACGCCGGAGGAGACCGTCGAGGACATCTTGACCAACCTGGAGAAGGCCCGGGTCTGAGCTCTTCGGCCCACCGACGAAGTCCGGGTGCGGTCACCGGCTCAGCGCACCACCTCGCGATGGCCACCGTCGATCCGGCGGGTCCAGCCGCGCCGGTCCAGATGCTCCAGCAGCGGGATCGCCACCCGCCGGGTGGCCCCCAGAGCCTGTCTGGCCTGGCTGGTGGTGAAGGGCTGTGACAGTCCCTCCAGGGTCCGCATCGCCAGCGCCGGGGCGTTCGGCAGCACCACCACGGCATCGGTCAGTCGCAACAACCGCCCCCGGTGCTCGGCGGCGGCCAGTTCTCGCGTACCGATGCCCTCAGCGGTCAGCTGATCGGCCTCGGGAGCGTCGAACGGATGGCTGGCCAGCCGCTGTTCGATCCGCCGGAGGGCCTGTTCGGCCTCACCCATCCCGGTGTGGTCCGGGTCGGCGACGTAACCCCCGGCCAGCTGCAGCGACCCGGCGCGATCGGTCACCGTGGCGAGCAGGGACGGGTCGGGCAGTCCCAGCAACTCGATCGCCGCACCCTGGGACAGGCCCGCGGCCAGCGGATCGGATCGGTGGCCTTCGACCACCGCGTCACGCAGCTTCCGGCTCGCCGCGCTCAACCAGTCCTCGTCCAACCACCACGGCCCCACGTCGACCACTCCGGCCGGTGGCGGTCCGTCGGCACCGGTGACCCCCAGCAGGACGAGTTCGGAGCGGGCGACCACCCCACGACGCCGCACCTCGGCCCGGGCGTCGACGGCGCTCGCCCCTGCGGCCAGGGCGTCTGCCCTGCGCGCGGCGTCGCCTCGTCGGGTGAACTGCGGCGGGTCGACGTCCAGCACCACCGCGCCGGCGATCCGGGCACTGCCCGGATCCCGCAGGACCACCCGGTCCCCCGGAGCCAGTGGCAGGCTGCGTTGCAACCGCACCCGGGCGAACTCCCGGGCCAGGGGCCGCAGCGCCACCCCGACCGCGGCAGTACCCAGGTGCAGGGTCGGTGATTCGGGAAGGTCGGCGAGCTCGACACCGCTGACCAGCCGCAGGTCGACCAGCTCGATCGGTCGCCAGGCACCGGGGCTCAGCAGTTGTTCACCCCGCGCGATCCCCTCGGCCCCGACCCCGCGCAGGTTCACCGCCACCCGACTCACCGGGAGCGCCCGCTCGATCGGATCGTTCTCGGTCTGCAGTCCGCGCACGGTGACCGGGGTGATCCCCCGTTCACCGTGCAGGTCCAGGCGGTCGCCGACCGCGATCGAACCGGACTGCAAGGTCCCGGTGACCACGGCCCCGGCGCCGGTGATGGTGAACGCCCGGTCGAGGAAGAACCGCAGGCGACCGGCCGGCGACGGTTCGGGGGTACGGCTGAGCATCGCGTCCAGGGCACCGCGCAGTTGCGGCAGGCCGTGGCCGGTGGGCGCGGCGACCTCGACCAGGCCTGCTTCGGCCAGTCCGGTACCGGCGAACTCGGCACGGATCCGTTCGCTCACCTCCGCGATCCGATCGGTATCCACCCGGTCGGTACGGGTCAGCGCGATCACCCCGTGTTCGATCCCGAATGCGGCCAGAGCGTCACGGTGTTCACTGGACTGGGCCTGCCAGCCGCCGTCGGCGGCGACCACGAACAGCACCGCACCGACCGGGCCGAGTCCGGCGAGCATATTGGTGACGAACCGTTCATGACCCGGGACGTCGACATAGGCGACGTCGATGCCCGAGGGAAGGCTCGCCCAGGCGAAGCCGAGGTCGATCGTCAGCCCGCGTCGTCTCTCCTCTGCCCAGCGGTCGGGCTCGATCCCTGTCAGGGAACGGATCAAGGTGCTCTTTCCATGATCGACATGCCCCGCCGTCGCGACCACACTGTGCCGGCGCGAAGGCCCGGAGGACTTGTCGATCATGGTCTCAGTTCCGAGGCAGGTTGCCGATCGCGGTCTGCACGGCCAGCAGCAATCGTTGATCATCTTCTTCCGGCACGCAGCGCAGATCGACCAGACAGGCATCGTCGTGCACCCGGGGCAGGACCGCCGGTTCCCCGGTCCGCAGCAGTGGCGCCGCCGCCACCGGCAACTTCAGCGCCCAGCCGGCCAACGGGTGCCCCGGGGCGCCACCACCCCCCACCCGGCCGTCATGGGTGAGGACCGGCACCTCGAGTTGTGCGGCCAGTGCCGCGGTACGGTCCCGCAGGCGCGCGGGGTCGGCATGCAAGGCCCGCCGGACCGGCGGCTGCGGACCCCGCAGCGTCGCCTCCAGTGCGGCCAGAGCCAGCTTGTCCGCGCGTACCGCCCGGGCGAGCGGGTGCCGGGCCAACTGGGCGATCAATTCCTTGCAGCCCAGCAGGATCCCTGCCTGCGGCCCGCCGAGAAGTTTGTCGCCACTGGCGATCACCAGCTCCGCACCGGCCGACAGCGCGGTGGTCGCATCCGGCTCCTCGGGCAGCAGGGGATCGGCGGTGAGCAACCCGCTGCCGAGGTCGGCGATCAGCGGCACCCCCGCCTGCCGGGTCAGCGGTGCCAACTCGGCAAGATCGACACTGCTGGTGAAGCCCTGCACCCGGAAGTTGCTGGGATGGACCTTCAGCAGACAGCCGGTCTGCGGTCCGATCGCCTCGGCGTAGTCGGCCGGATGGGTACGGTTCGTCGTCCCCACCTCGTGCAACCGGGCACCGGTGGAAGCGATCAGGTCGGGCAGCCGGAAGCCGGCGCCGATCTCGATCAGCTCACCCCGGGAGATGATCACCTCGGCCCCGGAGGCGAGCGCTGTCGTTGCCAGTACCAGGGCAGCCGCACCGTTGTTCACGATCAAGGCGTCCTCGGCGACCGGGCAGGCCTCCAGCAGGGCCCGTCTGGCACCGGCCCCGCGCTGTGCGCGGGCACCGGAGACCAGATCCAGTTCCACGTCCACGTACCCGCTCGCCTCGGCGACCGCCCGGGCTGCGGCCGGTGACAGCGGAGCCCGACCGAGATTCGTGTGGATGATCACGCCGGTGGCGTTCAGCACCGGGCGCAGGCTGCACACCCGCAGGGATTCGAGCTCCGTGAGCAGTTCCTGGCGTACCTGTTCGGGGGTGATCTCACCGTCGCGGGCGCGTTGCTGGGTACGCCGGACCAGTGCCGAGACCGCGGCCTCCCCCAGTTCGTCGAGGGCCGAACGCAGTTCGTCGAGGGCCAACAGCTCATCGGTCCGGGGGATCCGACGCCGCGGGTCGCGCTGATCCATCGGTCTCCTTCGGCGCTCGGCTCGATCGTGGCGGAGGCGGACGGGAATCGAACCCGCCAGACCGAGATGCTCGGCCTCACCAGTTTTGAAGACCGGGGGGACCACCAGGAACCCAGACGCCTCCGCGTGGCCCCACGCTAGCGAACACCCCGGATCGCTGAGCGTCGGTCCGCCGGACCTATGCTCGATCCATGCAGACCACCGAGCTCGACGCCATCCGCCTGACCGGGTACGCCTCCGGCGGCGGTTGTGCCTGCAAGATCCCGCCCGGTGAACTGGAGCAGGCGGTCGCCGGGCTCACCGGTCAGCACGGTGACGACATCATCGTCGGCCTGGACGACGGTGACGACGCCGCCGCGGTCCGGGTACGCGAGGACCTGGCCGTGATCTCCACCGCCGACTTCTTCACCCCGGTGGTCGACGACGCCTACGACTGGGGCAGGATCGCCGCCGCCAATGCCCTGTCCGATGTCTACGCCATGGGCGGTACGCCAGTGGTCGCGATCAATCTGGTCGGTTGGCCGCGGGAGAAGCTGCCGCTGGAGCTGATGACCCGGGTGCTCCAGGGCGGGCTGGACATCGCCGCCTCGGTGGGCTGCCCGGTGATCGGCGGCCACTCGATCGACGATCCCGAACCGAAGTACGGCATGGCGGTCACCGGTACCGCCGCCCCGGACAGGCTCTTGCGCAATGACGCCGGTCGACCGGGGCTGCCGATCACCTTGACCAAACCGATCGGCGTCGGCCTGCTGAACAACCGGCACAAGCGCACCGGCGAACGCTTCGAGGCGGCGATCGAGACGATGACCACGCTGAATGCCGACGCCTCGGCAGCGGCCCTGGCCGCCGGCGCGGTCTGCGCCACCGATGTCACCGGCTTCGGCCTGCTGGGGCACCTGCACAAGTTGTGCCGGGCCTCCGGGATCGGTGCGGTGATCGAAGCCGGTGCCGTACCCCAGGTCGACGGCGCCGAGCAGGCGCTGCGTGACGGTTATGTCTCCGGCGGCACCCGCCGGAACCTGGACTGGGTACGCCCCCACCTGAGCGCCGGGGCGGGTGTCGAGGAGGACGATCTGCTGCTCCTCGCCGATGCCCAGACCTCCGGCGGCCTGCTGGTCGTCGGTGAGGTGCCCGGGTACCCGGTGATCGGTGAGACGGTCGCCGGCTCCGGCATCGCTGTCGCCCGATCCGGTTCAGCCGGCGGTGGTGATCGAATCGTCGACCACACCCTCGGCCCGCCGCTTGGCCAACCGCCGCTTCTGCGGCACCACCGTGTAGCGGGGGTCCTTGGTCGACTCCAGACCGGCCTCGAAGACGCCGAACCGGGTCAGCGTGGAAGCCGCGACCAGGGCCGCACCCGACAGCACCGCGGTCGGCCGCCACCCGCCGCCGAGCAGGGCACCGATCCCGCCGAGGATGGCCAGCCGCTCGCTCCAGCGCAGCATCGCGCCGGGATGACCGTGGTGCAGCGGCTCGGCCGCGGTCGGATCCATCTGCGACTCCGTCCAACGCATCGCCACGACATCACCGAGCACCCCGAGCACCGCCAGGGCCCGGGCCGGCCGGGTCTGCGCGGTCGGCGTGGTGATCATCGCCAGGCCACTGGCGGCCAACGAGGCCGAGGAGACGAAGACGAACGGCAGGTCACGATGCATCGCATTCCAGGTGGGTACGGCGGTGTCGGACAGCAGCACCGCGGTGTAGGCGGCCAATGGCGTACCCATGATCCCGGCCTCGACCCCAGCCGGCCCCTCGAGGAGCTGCAACAGCTTCCGCAAGGGCCCGAGTGGGACACGTTCACCACTCAGTCGGTCCAGTTCGGCCACGGCGGTGATGCCGGCGCCGGCACCGAAGCTGGCGAGGATCCAGGAGCCGACGCTCATCGGTGAGGTCACCTTGAAGGTACGCAGCATGTTGTAGAACCGGTCCGGTCGGCCCAGGTCGGCCACCAGCGCGGCGCCGCCGACGATCACCGCGCCGAGTGCGGAGAGTCGGGTGTTGCGCCGCAGCTTCGGCAACCCTGCGATCTGCGCGCCGAGCCCGAGCAGCCCCGACCCGCCGGCGATCCCGCCGAGCACCAGGTAGGCAGCCACCTCATGACCCCACGGCGGCGCCTTGACCACCGGTTTGTCGTAGTAGGAGGCGAACTCGACATCGGGAACCATGAAGGCCTCCCGGCTGCCGTCGCCCCCGCCGCCCCAGCCGCGTCGCGGTCCGCGCCTGCGGCGGCGTCTGCGCCGGGGCGGTTCGGGTGGGCGGGTCTCGTCGAACGGTGAGCTGCTCATCGCCCGCCCACCACGAAGGCGGTGGCCGCGGCGGCGAGCATCCCCAGTGCCGCCAGACCTGCCCGCTTGTACATACTCGGCAGGTCGGCGGTGCAGACCCGCGGATCCGGCGGCAAGCCGTAGACCTCAGGTTCGTCCAGCAGCAGGAACACCGATCCGGTGCCGCCGACGCCGTCGAGCTCATTGGCACCGTAGAGCCGGGCCTCGGTCATTCCCTGCCGATGCAGGGTGGCCACCCGTTCCCGGGCCTGGTCGACCAGATCGTCGTGGTCACCGAACTTGATCGAGGTGGTCGGGCAGGTCTTGGCACAGGCCGGGGTCTGATCATCCAGCAGCCGGTCGTAGCACAGGGTGCACTTCTGGGCGACGCCGCGTTTGGGTACCTCGGGCTGCTCACCCTTGCGTTCGCCACTGCGCAGGGTCGGCGCAGCCGTACCGTCGGAGCGCCGTTCGACCACACCGAAGGGGCAACCGGCGACGCAGGTGCCGCAGCCGTTGCAGACATCGTCCTGGATCACCACGGTGCCGAACTCGGTACGGAACAGCGCACCGGTCGGGCAGACGTCCAGGCAGCCGGCGTGGGTGCAGTGTTTGCACACGTCCGACGACATCAGCCAGCGGAACTCCGGGGTGTCCGGTGGCGTGATGTCGGTGCTCGACAGATCGGACAGACTGCCCAGCTCGGTCAGCGGCGGCGCCATGGTGGCAGTGGCCGTGGCGGGTTCGGGTTCGGTCTCGGCGGGCCGGATGCCCGGCATCCCGAGGCTGACCAGTCTGCGGCCGGATTCCTTGGCCTCGGCGATCCGTTCCGCCCCCTGCTCGATGAATGCCACGTGGCGCCAGGTGCTGGCCCCCAGGGAGACGGTGTTGTCGTACGACATACCGGTCAGGTCCAGATCGCCGTCGCGGGGGTTGTGGTTCCACTCCTTGCAGGCGACCTCACAGGCCTTGCAGCCGATGCAGATGGAGGTGTCGGTGAAGAACCCCTTGCGTGGCTGCGGGTGCTCCCAATGGGCGTCGGTGGCCGGATCAGTGGGGCCGCTGAACTGATGTCCCATCGTCTGCACCTCCTCCGGGCTGCGGGTCGGTCATGGTCTCGTCCCTCATCCTTGCGTACCACCCTCGACCTCGGGCATCGGCCGCTGCGTGCCGTCGGGCCTGCCGACATCGTCCTCGTCGCCGTGCCGGGAGTTGTCGGTATCCACGCTCACCCGGGCCTGCTGCCGATAGGACTCGACCAGTTCCTCCAACGCTGCACCGCGCGGACGACGGCCGGGCACCACCGCACAGGAGGCCACCTTCGACTCCTGGATCTGCGCATTCGGGTCCAGGGCGACCCCCAGCAGGTCGTTGGTCGCATCCCCGGAGACGATCGCGTCGGTACCCACACCCCAGTGGTACGGCAGACCCACCTGATGCACCTGTCGGCCGTTGATCGTCAACGGCTGCATCCGATCGGTCACCAGCACCCGGGCCTCGATCGCCGAGCGCGGCGAGATGATCGTCGCCCAGCCGGCGTTCTCCAACCCGATCTCGGCCGCCAGCTCCGGGGAGACCTCACAGAACATCTCCGGCTGCAGTTCGGCCAGGTACGGCGACCAGCGGCTCATGCCGCCGGCGGTGTGGTGTTCGGTCAGCCGGTAGGTGGTGAAGACATGCGGGTAGACACCGACCCCGTAGTCGCCGGCGCTCGGCGCACCGAGGTTGTCGGTCCGGGCGAAGGTGACCCGGGCCGGTGCCTGCTGCTGGTTGTACAGCGAGTTGACGACCGGGGACTCCTGCGGTTCGTAATGCGCCGGCAGCGGACCGTCGACCAGACCCGACGGCACGTAGAGCCAGCCCTTGCCGTCGGCCTGCATGATGAACGCGTCGTCACCGTCGAGCGCTGCCGGACCGCCCTTGTCCAGGTCACCCTTGGCGCCGGGGGCCCGTTCGACCACGAAATCGGGATTGTCGTGCCCGACCCAGCGCTGCGTCTGCTCGTCCCACCAGATGTAACGCTTGCGTTCGCTCCACGGTTTGCCCTCGGGGTCTGCCGAGGCGCGGTTGTAGAGGATCCGCCGATCGGCCGGCCAGACCCAGCCCCACTCGCGCTGGGCAGGGGTGTCCCCACCGTTCGGGACCCGGCGGGCGGCCTGGTTCTCCCCGCCGGTGTAGACCCCGGTGTAGATCCAGCAGCCGCCGGAGGTCGAACCGTCGGGTTGCATCTCGACGTAGTTGGTCAGGTGCTGCCCGGCCTTCTCCCCGGTGAGGAACTTGCCGTTGATCTCGCTCAGGACGGCCTCGGGATCGGGGTTGCCGTGGGCGTCTGCCGGATAGTCCCAGGTCAGGTCCAGCAGCGGCCGGTCCCGGGGATCGGTGGAGCCGGCGAGTTTGGCCCGGATCCGTACCCCGAGTTCGTGGAAGAAGTCGAGTTCGCTCTCGGCCTGGCCGGGCGGGCGCACCGCCTGGTGGCGCCACTGCAGCATCCGTTGGGTCTGGGTGAAGGAGCCGGCCTTCTCCACATGGGTGGCGGCGGGCAGGTAGAAGATCTCGGTGCCGATCTCGGTGGTCTTCAACTCACCGGACTCGATCTCGGGTCCCTCCTTCCACCAGGTGGCGGATTCGATCATGTTCAGGTCGCGCACGACCAGCCACTTCAGGTGCGACATCGCCATCCGCTGCTGCCGGCCGTTGGCCGAACCGACTGCCGGGTTCTGGCCGAGTACGAAGTACCCCTCGACCTCGTCGTTCAGCATCGCGACGGTCGTCTGGTACGTACCGTGCGCACCGGTCAGCTTCGGCAGGTAGTCATAGACCCAATCGTTCTCGGCCGTCGCCGCCTCACCGAACCAGGCCTTCAACAGATTCACCGCATAGGTCTCGGAGTTGGCCCAGAACCCCTTCTGCTGTTTGGATCCGATCGCCTCCACCCAGTCGGCGAAGGTGTCGTGACGACCGGCGATCGGCATCGGCAGATAGCCGGGCAACAGGTTGAACAGGGTCGGGATGTCGGTCGAGCCCTGGATGCTGGCGTGTCCTCGCAGGGCCATGATGCCCCCGCCCGGACGACCGACATTGCCCAGCAGCAGCTGCAGTACTGCGGCGGTGCGGATGATCTGCACACCGAGGGTGTGCTGGGTCCATCCGGTGGCGTAGCCGATGGTGGTGGTGCGTTCGCGACCGGAGTTGGCGGCGATGGTCTCAGCGATCCAGGCGAACTCGGCGGGCTTGATGCCGCAGAGTCGTTCGACCATCTCCGGGGTGTAACGGGCGAAGTGTCGTTTGAGGATCTGGAAGACGCAGTTCGGGTCGGTCAGGGTCTCGTCCCGCAGCAGACCGACCTTGCGTTGCTGCTCCGGCGTTTCGGGAAGGTCCTCGGAGGTCGCGTAGCTCCAGGTCTTCGTGTCGTACTGACCGGTCTCGGGGTTGTAACCGGAGAACAGCCCGTCGAGGTCCTCGGTGTCCTGGTACTCCGGGTTGATGATGGTCGCCGCATTCGTATAGGCGAGCACGTAGTCACGGAAGTACAGCTCGTTGCTGATCATGTGATTGATCAAGCCACCGAGCAGGACGATGTCGGAACCGGCTCGGATCGGTACGTGCCGGTCGGCGACCGCAGAGGTACGGGTGAAGCGCGGATCGATGTGCATCACGGTCGCGCCGCGCAGCTTCGCCTCGGTGACCCACTGGAAGCCGACCGGGTGCGCTTCGGCCATGTTGCCACCCATGAGCAGGATGCAGTCGGAGTTGGCCATGTCCTGCAGGGATTGCGTGGCGCCACCGCGCCCGAAGGAGGTCCCCAGACTGGGAACCGTGGCGGAGTGTCAAATACGCGCCTGGTTCTCGATCTGGATCGCCCCGGCGGCAGTGAACAGTTTCTTGATCAGGTAGTTCTCTTCGTTGTCCAAGGTGGCCCCGCCGAGGGAGGCGATCGACATCGTGCGCCGCAAGGGGCGCCCTTCGTCGTCGGTGTCCTGCCATCCGCGGCGACGCGAATCGATGAACCGCTGAGCGATCATGTCGATCGCGGTGTCGCGGTCCAGATCGGTCCACTCGGTGGAATACGGCGCCCGGTACCTGATCCTGGTCTGCCGCAGCGGGTTGTTCACCAGTTGCTCACTGGACGATCCCTTGGGGCAGAGCCGTCCGCGGGAGATCGGCGAGTCCGGATCGCCCTCGATGCCGATCACCTTCTCGTCGGCCACGTAGACCTTCTGCCCGCAGCCGACGGCGCAGAACGGGCAGACACTCTGCACGACCCGGTCGGCGGTCTTGGTCCGTGGGGTGATCCGGCGGGTGTGGGCGGACTGGACCGCCGGGCCACGCCCGAGCTTGTCACCGCCGCGAAGTTGCCGCAGAACCGGCCACTCCAGAGGACTCCACGCCATGGGCCGAGGCTACTACCCGCTTCGCCGTGCCGTCGCGCAGGTGGGCCGAAACACTTCCTGCGCGGGTGCGGTCCGCCAACAAGACAAACGTCACACTCGATTACCGTGTCCGCCCGGAATCCGCGGAACCGCGGGCCGGCCGGCCGACGGGACCCGATCGAGTGTGACGTTTGTTTTGTTGGTGCCTGGTGGGGACTGACCGGGGGCGGGATAGTATCTCGACATCAAGATACTTGGAGGGATGATGATTCACCACGTCCAACTCGCATCGCCACCCGGTTCGGAGGAACGCAGCCGACGGTTCTTCGTCGATCGGATCGGCCTCACCGAGGTGGCGAAACCTGCCGCGCTGGCCGGCCGGGGTGGCTGCTGGTTCACCGGCCCGGGGGTTGCGGTGCATATCGGCACCGAAGCGGGTTTTCGCCCCGCCCGGAAGGCGCATCCTGCGATCAAGGTTCCCGATCTGGACCGGTTGCATGCCGAGTTGACCGATGTCGCGGCGACCACCGCCATCGATGACACCGAACTCCCCGGTCACCGCCGCTTCTACACCTGTGATCCCCATGGCAACCGCCTGGAGTTCCTGGCCGAACTGCCGCACCGCTGGACGCTCGGTGAGGGTTGCATCGTCCGCCGTGCCACTGTCGCCGATGTGGCAGCGATCGTCAGCCTGCTCCGCGACGATGTCCTCGGTTCCAGCCGGGAGGCCGACGATCCGGACCTCTACGCCGAAGCGTTCCTGGAGATCGATGCCGACCCGCGCCAGTTCCTGGCCGTCGTCGAGGACCCGTCCGGGTCGGTGATCGGCACCTGCCAGTTGACCTTCACCACCACCTTGTCCCGGCAGGCTGCGACCCGGATGAGCATCGAGGCGGTGCGGGTGGCGAACGCGGTACGCGGATCCGGAGTCGGGAAACGGTTGATCACCTGGGCGCTGGATCAAGGCGTGCAGCGCGGCGCAACCCTGGCCCAACTGACCACCGACCGCACCCGGGAGGATGCGCATCGGTTCTACCGGTCACTCGGGTTCAACGACACCCATCACGGGATGAAGCTGGCACTGCCTCCCAGCTGAGTCGAGCACCTTTTGGGCGAAACGGGGCGCGCCACTCGATGCCTGGCAATGCAGGGCGCCTCTCAGCCGAACCACGGCTCCTCCGCCTCGGCATAGGTACCGTCACTCTGCGCTTCGGTCAGCCAGGCGTCGACGGTGTCGCGCCACTCCGGGTCGTCCTCCGGCAGCAGGTAGCCGTTCTCGAAACTCGTGAACGGCTGATCGGGATTGACCGCACACAACACCCCTTCGTGTTCATGGGCCACCCACTTGGTCTCCGAGGCATCGGTGACCATGACATCGGCCTCACCATCCACGATCTGGTCGAAGATCGTGTTGTTGTCGTCCCACTTGATGATCTCGGCATCGGCGAAGTTCTCGTCCGCGAACGCCTCGTTCGTACCGCCCACCGGGGTGATCACCCGAACACCGGGCTGATTGATGTCCTCGATCGTCTGGAATCTCTCGGCGCTCTCGCAGGTGGTGATCGGCGCCTTTCCGTCCTCCACGGTGGGCTCGCTGAAATCGACCTGCTGGTCCCGCTCGTCATTGAACGAGATTCCGCCCATCGCGATGTCACAGTCACCGTCGGTGATCGACCCCACGAGCTCGGACCAGGAGACCTGGACCAGTTCCCGTTCCACGTCCAAGGTTTCGGCGAGGTCCTCGGCCAGGTCCAGGTCGATGCCACTCCAAGACCCTGTTTCGGGGTCGCGGTAGGTGTAGGGCCGGTAGTCCCCGGTGGTGCAGACGCGAAGCGTGTCAGCACTTCGGACCTCGGCCAGTGTGCCCTCGGGCTCTGTCGACGGCTGCTCCGTCACCGCCGGCGGCACAGGTGCCGTACATGCGCCCATGGCCATAATTCCGAAGAGGACGAACGGTGCCGTCCGGGTGATGCGTCGCATCCGCCCATCCTGATGCAAACCGCCCTCGCTTGCCGGTGAAACCGGCGGAAAGCACCGGAACGAGACTGTCAGGCTCTGCGCAGAACGGCAATCATGAACCCCTCGGCTCCCGTCCAGGGGCGCAGGTCCCAGGTGCTGAGCAGCAGCTCCCGCTGCAATCCGACGGCATCGAGATCGTCGAAGAAGTCGTGGACGCGATATCCCCGGTCGGTGCCGAAGCCGATCACGAGCCTGCCGTCGGGAGCCAACCGGTCGCGGAGTTGTCCGAGCGCGGCCCGACGCAACCCCGGTGCGACGAAGGTGATCACGTTCCCGGCCGAGACCTCGAGGTCGAAGACCTGATCGGCCAGACCAGCACAATGATCGAGATCTGCCAGGTCTCCGACGTACCACTCCGCGTCCGGGTGGTCGGAGAGTGCCACCTCGATCAGGACCGGATCGAGATCGATTCCCACCACCCGGTGACCAAGGGCGGCGAGCCGACCGCCGGTACGTCCGGTGCCACAGCCGGCGTCCAGGATCCGGCTCCCCCGGGCCGCCATCGCATCGATCAACCGGGCTTCACCGTCGAGGTCGTGCCCGTCGGCACGTAGTTGCACCCAACGCCGGGCGTAGCGCTGCGAATGCTCCGGGTCCTTGGCCAGGATCCGCGACCACAGATGGGTACGGTCGGCCCCGGTGCTGTCCTCGTTCGGCTCGTCCACCCGGCGATTCTCCCGCGTACCCGCCGCCGGCACCAGCCGACTCAACCGAGGTCCAGGATCTCCTGGGCTACCCGGTCGGCGGCCAACTCGGGCACCCAGTGGCCGACTCCCGGCAATTCCACGAACCGGTAGGGGGCATCGACGAAATCCCCGCAGCGCTCGGCCCCGGCGCGCCGCAGGGCCGTGTCGTCGGCGCCCCAGAGGAAGGTCGTCGGCAGTGTCACCGGACCGAGGTCGCGGTAGTCGCGCATGGCCCGGTACCAGTTGAGCGCACCGGTCAAGGCGCCCGGCTCCAACAGGCAGTGCAGATGCGCCTGGGCGAGGTCGGCGGGCATCGGCTCGTACATGGCACGCAGGCGGCGGGCACCTTCTGCCGACAGGACGTCCTCGGCCTTGCCCTCGATCCGGAACAGTTTCATGTACGCCGAAGCCTGCTGCTGTTCGGCGTCGTGGCGCAGCGCCCAGCCGAAGGCAGCAGGATGGGGTACGGAAACGGCGACCAGGCGGTCCACCCTGTCGGGATGCCGGACGGCCACGAACCAGGCGACGATGGCCCCCCAGTCATGGCCCCCCAAGGTCACCTGCTGAATCCCCAGCGCATCCAACAGCCCGATCACGTCGTCGACCAACGCATCGACGTCGTAGTCGTCGACGGCCGCAGGTCGCGCCCCCGGGGAGTACCCCCGCTGGTCCGGCGCGATCACTCGTCGGCGCTGTGTAACCAAGGCCGGGATCACCTCGCGCCAGGCGGCCTTGGAGGCCGGGAACCCGTGCAGCAGCAGCACCGGTGCTCCGTCGGGCGGTCCGGCGAGATCGGTGCGGAAGGTGAAGCGGCCGACTCCGATCTCGTCCTCGGTGACGTCCATGGGCCTCAGGGTACGCCGCGGTCCGGATATGAGTTCGCGCCCCCACGCCGGACGCAGATGACGGCGGCAGGGTCATCCCTGCCGCCGTCACTGGGCATTCCGCGCGCTCGGATCAGCCGAGGTCGACCTCACCGACTGCTTCACCCTTGCGGGCAGCGCGGGCGATCAGGTAGAGGATGACTCCGACCACGATGTAGCCGCCGGCGATCAGCCAGGTCGTTCCCGACTGCTGGGTCAGCAGCACCACGCTGGCGACCAGCGCCAGGACCGAGACGACCCGCGGACAGGTGAAGTGCTTGTGGTCGACCTTGTCCTTCTTCAGCACCAGCACCGAGATGTTGGCGGAGATGAAGACCAGCACCAGCAGCAGCACCGTGGTGTCGGCCAGGGTTCCGACATCGCCGACGAAGCTCATCCCCAAGGTGGCGGCGCCGACCACCAGGATGGCGACCCACGGGGTACGGCGCAGCGGCGCGATCTGACCGAAGACCTTCGGCAGCAACTTGGCTTCGGCCAGGCCGTAGGTGGCCCGGCTGGCCATCACCATGAACAGCAGCGCGCCGTTGCCGATGGCCACCAGGGCGATGATCGCGAACAACCACTGCGGGAAGGCGATGCCGGAGTAGTTGATGACCTCCAGCAGCGGCCCCTCCGACCCGGCCATGACATCGGCAGGTACGACGATGCCGGCGCCCAGGGCGATCAACAGGTAGACGACACCGGCGGTCAGGATGGCCCCGAACAGCGCCCGCGGGTAGGCCCGTGAGGGCTCCTTCACCTCTTCGGCCATGTTCGCCGCCGCCTCGAAGCCGAGGAAGCTGAAGAATGCGGTGACCGAGGCGGCGAAGGCACCTGACAACGGGGAGACCCCGTCCGGCATCGAGGCGAAGGTGACGTTCTCCAGGCTGCCGACCCCGCCGCCGAAGGCGATCGCGGCGACGATGATCACGATCAGCAGACCGGTCATCTCGATCAGGGTGGCGACCACATTGGCCATCAACGACTCCCGCACACCGCGCAGGTTGATGATCACCAGCAGGACGATGAAGACGATGGTCACCGGGACCGAGGGAATCGACGGCACCAACGCCTGGAAGTAATCACCGGCGAAGGCATTGGCCAGCGCAGCCGAGGTGGTGATGCCGGAGGACAGCATCATGAAGCCGATCAGGAAGGTGACGAAGGGCATCTTGAAGGCCCGTTCGGCATAGCGTGCGGCCCCGCCGGCGTGGGGGTACTTGGTGATCAACTCGGCATAGGTGCCCGCGGTCAGCAAGGCCAGCACGAGGGCGATCAGCAGCGGCATCCACAATGCACCACCGACATCGGCGGCCATCGTGCCGACCAGGGTGTAGATGCCTGCACCCAAGGTGTCGCCGACGATGAAGAAGAACAACAGCAGCGTGGTGATACTCCGCTTGAGCTTGGTATTGGTTTCGCCGTGCTCGCTGGTTTCAGTCTCAGCCATGGCGCACACGCTCCCACGCATTCACCCGTTCCGTCACTCCTTTGAACAAAACTGTTATGTCCATGTCGAGAGTTGCCCTGCCGATCGGCACCACCGACACCACCCCCAGGCCCGCGCAGCCCCCTTCACCCGGCCCGCACCGTCTGGGCGCAAGGTGCACGCTGCCACACGGAGGAGGACCGCTTCCCCGCAGACGCAGCAGGGCCCGGGTGCGCCTGTCGCGCACCCGGGCCCTGCTCAACCGGGAATCAACCCGTCACCGACTCAGCGGAAGTCGCCCCCGAGGTCGTAGTCCTCCAGCGGAACCGCGGCACCCGAACCGGAGCCGAAGCCGTAGTCGTAGGACTCGTAGCTGATGGAGTACGCATTGGCCTTGGCCTCCGCGGTCGGCTCCACCCGGATATTGCGGTAACGGTCGAGACCGGTACCAGCCGGGATCAGCTTGCCGAGGATCACGTTCTCCTTCAGACCGACCAGGGAGTCGGACTTGCCGTGGATCGCCGCATCGGTCAACACCTTGGTGGTCTCCTGGAAGGAGGCCGCCGACAGCCAGGACTCGGTGGCCAGCGATGCCTTGGTGATACCCATCAGCACCGGACGACCCGAGGCCGGTTGACCGCCCTCGGAGACCACCCGACGGTTCTCCGACTCGAAGGCCTGCCGGTCGACCAGGTCACCGGCCAGCATGGTCGTGTCACCGGACTCGATGACGGTGATCCGACGCAGCATCTGCCGGATGATGATCTCGATGTGCTTGTCGTGGATACCTGCACCCTGGGTGCCGTAGACCTGCTGGACCTCGTCCACCAGGTGCTCCTGCACCCGACGCACACCGAGCACCCGCAGGACGTCCTGCGGATCCGGGGTACCCACGGTCAGCTGCTGTCCGACCGACACGTGCTGGCCGTCCTCGACCAGCATCCGTGCCCGGCGGCCGACGGAGATCTCGATCTCCTCGCTGCCGTCGTCGGGGGTCAGCGTCAGCTTCCGGCTGCGATCGGCGTCCTCGACCGAGATCCGCCCGGCGAGCTCGGCGATCGGCGCCTTGCCCTTCGGGGTACGGGCCTCGAACAGCTCGACCACACGCGGCAGACCCTGCGTGATGTCGTCACCGGCCACACCACCGGTGTGGAAGGTACGCATCGTCAGCTGGGTACCGGGCTCACCGATCGACTGCGCGGCGACGATACCCACGGCCTCACCGACGTCGACCAGCTTGCCGCTGGCCAGCGAGCGGCCGTAACACATCGCACAGGTGCCGGTGGCGGCCTCACAGGTGAGGACCGAACGCACCTTGACCTGGGTGATGCCGGAGTTGATCAGCATCGCGATGTTCACATCGCCGAGGTCGACCCCGGCCGGCACCAGCACATCACCGTTGGCGTCGAGCACATCGGTGGCCAGGGTACGGGCGTAGACGGCGTTCTCGACCTTCTCGTCGGGAACCAGCACACCGTTCTCCTCGACCGCGATGGTCTTGGTCAGGCCACGCTCGGTGCCACAGTCCTCCTCGCGGATGATCACGTCCTGGGAGACATCGACCAGACGACGGGTCAGGTAACCGGAGTCTGCGGTACGCAGCGCCGTGTCGGCCTGTCCCTTCCGGCCACCGTGGGTGGAGAAGAAGTACTCCAGCACCGACAGGCCCTCGCGGAAGTTGGACTTGATCGGCTGCGGGATGATCTGCCCCTTCGGGTTCACCACCAGGCCACGCATGGCGGCGATCTGACGCATCTGCACCAGGTTTCCGCGGGCACCCGAGTTCACCATCATGAAGATCGGGTTGGTGGGCTCGAAGTTCTTCTCCATCGCCACACCGAGCTGGCCGGTTGCCTCGGTCCAGATCTCGATCAGTTCCTGACGCCGCTCGTCCTCGGTGATCAGACCGCGATCGTACTGCTTGTCGATCTTCGCGGCCCGGTCCTCGTACCCGGCCAGGATCTCCGGCTTGTCCGGCGGGGTCATCACGTCGCTGATGGACACGGTGACACCGGACCGGGTGGCCCAGCGGAAACCGATGTCCTTCAGGTTGTCCAGCGTGGCGGCGACCTCGACCTTGGTGTAGCGCTCGGCGAGATCGTTGACGATCACACCCAGCTGCTTCTTCCCGACCTCGGTGTTGACGAACGGGTAGTCCTCGGGCAGGGCCTGGTTGAACAGCGCCCGACCCAGGGTCGTCTCCAGCAGCACCGAACCGTCGGCGCGCAGTTCCACACCCTTCGGCGGGACGATGTCGCGCAAACGCAGGCGGACCTTCGCACCGATGGCCAACTCACCGCGATCGAAGGCCATGATGGCCTCCTCGACGGTGCCGAACACCCGTCCCTCACCGATCACGCCATCGCGCTGCTGGGTCAGGAAGTAGTGACCGATGATCATGTCCTGGGTGGGCATGGTCACCGGGCGACCGTCGGCCGGCTTCAGAATGTTGTTGGTCGACAACATCAGGATCCGGGCCTCGGCCTGAGCCTCGGCACTCAACGGCAGGTGCACAGCCATCTGGTCACCGTCGAAGTCGGCGTTGAAGGCGGTGCAGACCAGCGGATGGATCTGGATGGCCTTGCCCTCGATCAGCTGCGGCTCGAAGGCCTGGATGCCCAGACGGTGCAGCGTGGGGGCACGGTTCAGCAGTACCGGGTGCTCGGTGATGACCTCTTCGAGGACATCCCAGACCACTGGACGCTGACGCTCGACCATCCGCTTGGCGGACTTGATGTTCTGCGCGTGGTTCAGGTCGTCCAGGCGCTTCATCACGAACGGCTTGAACAGCTCCAGGGCCATCGGCTTGGGCAGACCACACTGGTGCAGCTTCAGCTGCGGGCCGACCACGATCACCGAACGACCCGAGTAGTCCACCCGCTTGCCGAGCAGGTTCTGCCGGAACCGGCCCTGCTTGCCCTTCAGCATGTCCGAGATCGACTTCAGCGGACGGTTGCCCGGACCGGTGACCGCACGACCACGACGCCCGTTGTCGAACAGCGAGTCCACGGCCTCCTGCAGCATCCGCTTCTCGTTGTTCACGATGATCTCGGGCGCACCGAGGTCCAGCAGACGCTTCAACCGGTTGTTCCGGTTGATCACCCGGCGGTAGAGGTCGTTCAGGTCGGAGGTGGCGAAACGTCCACCGTCGAGCTGCACCATCGGACGGATGTCCGGCGGGATCACCGGTACGCAGTCCAGCACCATCCCGGTGGGGCTGTTGCCCGTGGACAGGAACGCCGAGAC
The DNA here is from genome assembly GCF_004364645.1 of Naumannella halotolerans. Classification (NCBI taxonomy): domain Bacteria; kingdom Bacillati; phylum Actinomycetota; class Actinomycetes; order Propionibacteriales; family Propionibacteriaceae; genus Naumannella; species Naumannella halotolerans. The sequence continues at coordinate 2,179,231 of NZ_SOAW01000001.1, forward strand.
GACCTTCAACCGCTTCAGGGCACGAGTCTTGCGCTGTCCCTTGCCGGTGGCGATGATCGTCTTCAGGTTCTCGGCCTCGGCCTGCAGGTCGAAGCTCTCCAGACGCTTCTGGATCGCCTCGGCACCCATGTAGCCGGTGAAGTACTTGCCGAAGCGCGCCTTCATCTCCCGGTAGAGGATCTCATCGCCCTCGAGGTCCTGGACCTTCAGCGACTTGAACCGATCCCAGACCGCGTCGAGCCGGTCGAGCTCGCGCTGGGCGCGGTCACGAAGCTGCTTGACCTCCTTCTCGGCGGCGTTCTCGGTCTTCTTCTTGATGTCGGCCTTGGCGCCCTCGGACTCCAGACGCTCGAGGTCCTCCTCCAGCTTCTTCAGCCGGGTCTCGACGTCGGCGTCCTTCTTCCGCTCGATCTGGGCGCGCTCGACACCGACCTTGCCCTCCAGGGAGGAAAGGTCGCGGTGACGGGCATCCTCGTCAACCGAGGTGATCATGTAGGCGGCGAAGTAGATGACCTTCTCCAGGTCCTTCGGCGCGATGTCCAGCAGGTAACCCAGCCGGCTCGGCACGCCCTTGAAGTACCAGATGTGGGTCACCGGGGCGGCCAGCTCGATGTGGCCCATCCGGTCGCGGCGGACATTGGAGCGGGTCACCTCGACGCCGCAGCGCTCGCAGATGATGCCCTTGAAGCGCACCCGCTTGTACTTGCCGCAGTAGCACTCCCAGTCCCGGGTGGGACCGAAGATCTTCTCGCAGAAAAGGCCGTCGCGCTCGGGCTTGAGCGTGCGGTAGTTGATGGTTTCGGGCTTCTTGACCTCGCCGTACGACCAAGCACGGATCTCGTCGGCAGTCGCGAGTCCGATTCGGAGCTCTTCGTAGAGGTTCACGTCCAGCACGTGTTTTCCGTTCCTTCGAATGAGTGGTGAAGAGTTTGGGGTGGTTCACGAGTGAGGGGGCCGGCGCCGGCGTGGATCACGCCGGCGCGGCCCGTACCTCACACCTCTTCGACGTCGGCCAGGCCCTCACCGGGTCGGCGGCTCAGGTCGATTCCGAAGTCGTCGGAGGGACGGTAGTTGTCCTCCTCGGTGTCCTTCAGGTCGACCAGGGTTCCGTCGCTCGACAGCACCTCGACGTTCAGGCAGAGCGACTTCATCTCCTTGACCAGCACCTTGAACGACTCGGGGATGCCGGGCTCGGGGATGTTCTCGCCCTTGACGATGGCCTCGTAGACCTTCACCCGACCGGTCACGTCATCGGACTTGATGGTCAGCAGCTCCTGCAGCGCCCAGGCGGCGCCGTAGGCCTCGAGCGCCCAGACCTCCATCTCGCCGAACCGCTGGCCACCGAATTGCGCCTTACCGCCCAGCGGCTGCTGGGTGATCATCGAGTACGGACCGGTGGAACGGGCGTGGATCTTGTCGTCGACCAGGTGGTGCAGCTTCAGCATGTACATGTAGCCGACACCGATCGGTTCGGGGTACGGCTCGCCGGAGCGTCCGTCGAACAACCGCGCCTTGCCGGTGCCGTCGACCATGTGGTTGCCATCGCGGTTCGGCAGGCCATTGCCCAGCAGACCGGTGACCTCCTCCTCGGTGGCGCCGTCGAAGACCGGGGTCGCGAGGCGGGAGTTGGCCTCCACACGCTCGAGCCCGACGCTCTTCAGCCGATCGGCCCAGGCGACACCCTCGGGCACACCGCTGATGTCCCAGCCGGTCTTGGCGACCCAGCCCAGGTGCATCTCCAGCACCTGTCCCAGGTTCATCCGGCCCGGCACACCGAGCGGGTTCAGCACGATGTCGACCGGGGTCCCGTCCTCCAGGAACGGCATGTCCTCGACCGGGTTGATCTTGGCGATCACACCCTTGTTGCCGTGGCGGCCGGCCAGCTTGTCACCGTCGCTGATCTTGCGCTTCTGGGCGACGTAGACCCGCACCAGCTGGTTCACACCTGGAGGCAGCTCGTCACCCTCGTCGCGGTCGAAGACGCGCACGCCGATGACGGTTCCGGACTCGCCGTGCGGCACCTTCATCGAGGTGTCGCGGACCTCCCGGGCCTTCTCACCGAAGATCGCCCGCAGCAGCCGCTCCTCCGGGGTCAGCTCGGTCTCACCCTTCGGGGTGACCTTGCCGACCAGGATGTCGCCGGTGCCGACCTCGGCACCGATCCGGATGATGCCGCGCTCGTCGAGGTTGGTGAGCATCTCCTCGTTGACATTGGGGATGTCGCGGGTGATCTCCTCGGCGCCCAGCTTGGTGTCGCGGGCGTCGACCTCGTGCTCCTCGATGTGGATCGAGGTCAGGACGTCGTCCTGCACGATCCGCTGGCTGAGGATGATGGCGTCCTCGTAGTTGTGGCCCTCCCAGGGCATGAAGGCAACCAGCAGGTTGCGGCCCAGGGAGACCTCGGCGCCATCGGTGGCCGGACCGTCGGCCAGCGGCGTACCGACCTCGACCCGGTCACCCTCGACCACCAGCGGGCGCTGGTTGATGCAGGTGCCGGCATTCGACCGCTTGAACTTCTGCAGCCGGAAGGTCTGGTAGGTGCCGTCGTCGGCGGCGATGTCGATCAGGTCTGCCGAGACGCTGGTGACCACACCGGGCTTGTCGGCGACGGTGACATCACCGACGTCGACCGCGGCGCGGTACTCCATACCGGTGCCGACGAACGGGGCATCGGAACGGATCAGCGGCACGGCCTGACGCTGCATGTTCGAGCCCATCAGGGCGCGGGATGCGTCGTCGTGCTCCAGGAACGGGATCATCGCGGTCGCCACCGACACCATCTGCCGCGGCGAGACGTCCATGTACTCGACCTCTTCGCGCGGCACGGTGTCGACGTCACCGTGGTGCTTGCGGACCAGCACCCGTTCCTCGGCGAAGGACATGTCGTCGTTCAGCGCGGCGTTGGCCTGCGCGATGACGTAGCGGTCCTCCTCGTCGGCAGTCAGGTAGTCCACGTCATCGGTGACGATGCCGTTGACGATCTTCCGGTACGGGGTCTCGATGAAGCCGAACGGGTTCACCCGGGCGAACGAGGCCAGCGAACCGATCAGCCCGATGTTCGGGCCTTCAGGGGTCTCGATCGGACACATCCGGCCGTAGTGGCTGGGGTGCACGTCACGGACTTCCATCTGCGCGCGGTCACGGGAGATACCACCCGGGCCGAGCGCGTTCAGGCGCCGCTTGTGGGTCAGGCCGGCCAGCGGGTTGTTCTGGTCCATGAACTGCGACAGCTGCGAGGTGCCGAAGAACTCACGCAGGGCGGCGGTGACCGGACGGATGTTGATCAGGGTCTGCGGCGTGATCGCCTCGATGTCCTGGGTGGTCATCCGGTCGCGGACCACGCGCTCCATCCGACCCAGGCCGGTGCGCAGCTGGTTCTGGATCAGCTCGCCGACCGTCCGCAGACGGCGGTTGCCGAAGTGGTCGATGTCGTCCTTCTCGACCAGTACCTCGGTGCCGTTCGGCGCCGGCAGGGTCTCCTTGCCCTCGTGCAGAGCCACCAGGTAACGGATCGCCGAGACGATGTCGTCGGTGGTCAGCACCTGGGTGTCGAAGGCCTCGTCGGTGCCCAGCTTCTTGTTGATCTTGTAGCGACCAACCTTGGCCAGGTCGTAGCGCTTGGGGTTGAAGTAGTAGTTCTCCAACAGCTGCTGAGCCGCCTCACGGGTCGGCGGTTCGCCCGGGCGCAGCTTGCGGTAGATGTCCAGCAGCGCCTCGTCGGTGTTGGCGGTGTGGTCCTTCTCCAGGGTCAGCCGCATCGACTCCGAGTCGCCGAACTCCTCCAGGATCTGCTCATTGGTCCAGCCCAGGGCCTTCAGCAGGACGGTCACGTTCTGCTTGCGCTTGCGGTCCAGGCGGACACCGACGAGATCGCGCTTGTCGATCTCGAACTCCAGCCAGGCACCGCGCGAGGGGATCACCTTGCAGGTGAAGATGTCCTTGTCGGAGGTCTTGTCCGGGGTCTGCTCGAAGTAGACACCGGGGGAACGGACGAGCTGGGAGACGACGACCCGCTCGGTTCCGTTGACAATGAAAGTGCCCTTGTCGGTCATCAGCGGGAAGTCACCGATGAAGACGGTCTGGGACTTGATCTCACCGGTGTCGTTGTTCACGAACTCGGCGGTGACGAACAGCGGCGCGGCGTAGGTGACGTCACGCTCCTTGCATTCGTCGACGGTGAACTTCGGCTCTTCGAAGCGGTGGTCGCGGAACGACAGCGACATCGTCCCGGGGTAGTCCTCGATGGGGGAGATCTCGGCGAACATCTCCTCCAGACCCGACTTGGTGTTGACGTCGGTCCGTCCGGCTTCCAACTGAGCGTTGACACGCTGCTGCCAGACTTCGTTCCCGACGAGCCAGTCGAAGGATTCGATCTGCAGATCGAGGAGGTTCGGGACCTCCATCGGCTCGGCGATCTTGGCGAAGGAGATGCGGCCAGTTGAGGAGATGACGTTGGTGTTCTTCGAGGCGGTGCGCGAGGCGGCCAACAGATTGGTCCTTCCAGAACAGCTATATGTTTTTCGGCACACTGAGCGGCCCGTGTCAAGACGGGCAGACAGGTAGCGATGGGGCAAGGAAAGAGCCTACCAAGCCGAATATGCGAAGTCAACTGCCAGACGGCAGGACAAGTAGCGCCCGTCAAAGCCGAGCGGTGCGAGCACCAGCATACCGATCCGGGGAGCGGGTGCAAGCACCACCTGTGCGCCGGCGCTTCGCGTGTTCATGGTCAGCGCTTCGCGCCTCCGCTTCATGGTCGGCGCTTCGCGCCTGCGCGCAATCCCATCGGGACTTGTGGTGGGCAGAACCGGGCGCAAGGCCACCAGATCCCCCGAAGAGATGACGCTGTCCGGGGGAAACCACGAGCCGCCCCGGGCCGACGGCGCCCGAACTCAGCCGCGGACGGTACGTCGGGGCAGCTGTAAGGCCATCACCAGACCGGCGGCGACCAGGATGCCGAACAGCGGCGGGATCCCCAGTTCCCACTGGCCGGTGACATAGGCGACCACGGTGCCGGCCACGAAGGCCGCGAGATTGCGCCAGTCGAAGGCCGGCAGTACGTACCCCTCGGGTACGCCGTTGCGCCAGCGGCAGAACCAGTCGGCGATGATCACCCCGCCCAGCGGCGGGATGAACGTACCGACCAGGCCGAGGTAGTCGATCAGGCTGTTCTGCACGCCGAGCAGCGCCGGTGCGGTACCGATCACAGCCCCGCCGATGACGAACGGGCCCTTCTTCGGCCGGTTGAACAGCTCGGCACCGGCGACGCCGAAGGCATAGGCGGTGTCGGCATTGGAGGTCCACAGGTTACCGAAGAGCAGGAACAGACCGGCCCCCACCAGCCCCAGCTGGAAGAGCACGACCACGAAGTCACCCTCACCCTGGGTGAGGGCACCGATCGCACCGAAGACCACCATCGCACCGTTGCCGACCACGAAGGCGACCAGACAGGCCGTCACCGCGGCCGAGCCGGAACGGGCGAACCGGGTCCAGTTCGGCACCTGGGTACCGGCGGAGACGAAGGTGCCGACCACGGCGGTCACCGCGGTGGCCACACTCATGGTCGTCACCGGTTCGATCGCGTTCAGCCCGTCGATGCCGCCGACCGAACCGACCGAGGTGAAGGCCACCCAGACCGCCAGGATCAGCACCAGCGGGGTCGCCACCAATGAGGCCCAGTACATCCCGTGGTAGCCGTACAACGCGGTCACCACCATCAACGCCGAGGTGACGAGCATGATCGCCGCCCGGGCCCACCAGGACTCCCAGCCGGTCGCCTGGGCGGTCAGATCGCCGACCGTCCCCACGGTCACCCCGTACCAGCCGACCTGGGTGCCACCGAGGATGATCGAGGCCAGTTTCGAACCCGAGGTGCCGAAACTGCGCCGGGCCATCACCACCGTGGTCAGGCCGGACCGGGCACCGACGTAGCCCATCAGCGCGACATAGGTGCCCAGGATCGCCGAGCCGATGGCGATCACGCCCATCAGGGCACCGAAGTCGAATGCCGGGCCGAGCCCCGCGCCGGCCGCCATCGTCGGGGTGAAGACGGTGAAACCGAGCAGCACCACCAACAAGGTGAACCCCGAACGGCGGGCGCTGCGCGGGACCGGTGTCACCGGGTAGTCGGGGTCGATCGGTTCGACCGGATCGATCGGGTCCTGCTCGGCCACCTGCCCGGTCATACTTCCTCCCCGATGTCCTCGGCCCAGATCTCCGGGCGTTCGCTCAGCGTCTTGTCCATCAACCCCAGACACGTCGGGTCGTCGAGCACGGTCAACTCGACGCCGCGACTGCGCAGCAGGTCCTCCGACACCGAGTACGTGCGGTTCTCGCCGATCACGATCCGTGGGATGTCGTAGAGCAGGGCCGTACCGGCGCACATCCAGCACGGCGAGAGCGTGGTGTAGAGCACGCTGGTGCGGTACACCCGCGCCGGCTGCCGGCCGGCATTCTCCAGACAGTCGGTCTCACCGTGGCGGATCGCACTCCCCCACTGCACCCGGCGGTTCCGGCCGACGGCCAGCACCTGGCCGTCATGGACCAGGACGGCACCGATCGGCACACCACCCTCGTCCCACCCGAGCTGGGCCTGCTCGATCGCCAGAGCCATGAAGCGTTCGTCGTCGGTCACGGTCCAACTCTGGCCCACAAGGGGTCGGGGCCGCAGCCGGAATCGGTGTCGGCCTTGTTACGACTGTTCACCCGTCACGACTGCTCACCGGACCGGGGGCCAGGGCTGCGATCAGGGAATCACCGGTGGTTCGTAGGTGAAGGTCATGCCCAGACCCCAGCAGAGCAGGATGATCACCGGCAGGTGGAGCATGAACTGCAGACCGGTGAAGCCGACGATGTCGCGGGCACGCAGGTGCAACAGGGCCAGCATCGGCAACATGAAGAACGGGTTGATCATGTTCGGCAGGGCCTCGGCCATGTTGTAGATCTGCACCGTCCAGCCCAGGTTCATGCCGATGTCGGTGGCCGACTGCATCACGTACGGCGCCTCGACCAGCCACTTGCCACCACCGGACGGTACGAGCAGCCCCAGCAGCGCGGTGTAGATGACCAGCACGACCGCGAACCAGCCACCGCCGCCGAGAGCGGTGAAGATCTCCGACACCCGGTGGGAGACGGTGGTGCCGTTGAACCCCTCGGCCTCGGTCAGCACCGCACCCATCGCCGCGTACAGCGGGAACTGGATCAGGATGCCGGCGGTCGCCGGAACCGCCTTGGCGACCGCATCCAGGAACCGGCGCGGGGTGCCGTGCAGGACCAGGCCGAGCATCAGGAAGACCAGCAGGTACCCGTTCAGCGAGGAGGCGACGGTCAGGAAGGGTTTGCTGACGAACTCGTTGATCAGCCAGCCGAGGGTCAGCAGGCCGAGCAGCCAGGGCAGGATCGGTGAGTACTCCGGCCGCTCCCCCGGCCGGGTGGGTTTGCCCGCCGGTTCCGGTTCGTCGTTCAGATCCACCTGCATCTGCTCGGCGGTACGGATCGCCGCCCCGCGTGGGGCGGAGAAGGCCGCGATGATCACCGTGATCACGATCAGCACCGCCGCCGAGAGCAGCGACTGCCAGGTGAAGATGGTCTTGCCGAAATCGAACACGCCGGTGATCTGCAGCAGGCTCTCGGGGATCGAGGAGGCCGTCGCCTGCAACTGTGCTGCCGAGGAGGACAGGCCCAGTGCCCAGACGCTGCCCAGGCCCATGAAGGCCGCCGCACCGAGCGCGCGGTAGTCGACGGCCAGATCCTTGCGGCGAGCGATCGCCCGGGCCAACAGACCACCGAAGACCAGGCTGAGCCCCCAGTTCAGCATCGACACCAGACAGGCCAGCAGGGCGACGAAGGCGATCGCCGAACGCGGACCGTTGGGCCGCCGGGCAAGCCATTCGATCAGCTTGGCCACCGGCGGCGAGGTCGCCACCACGTACCCGGTGAGGACGACCATCGCCATCTGCAGGGTGAAGGCCGTGAGGTCCCAGAAGCCGCCACCGAAGGACTGGGCGACGGCAACCGGTGAGGCGCCGTTGATCATGGCCAGGACGGCGACCAGGACGACGCCGACGGCGGCGAAGATATAGGCATCGGGGAACCACTTCTCGGTCCACCCGGCGAGTTTCTGGGCGACCCGCGCAAGACCGCGCTCGGCTGCCTCCGGTTCATGATCGACGGCACTCACCACTGTCCTCCTTGACGTTGGTTGTTCGGAACAGCCGCAGACTAGCGGCAGTTCCCGCACCGGAGGGCGGTGGTCGCGAGCGGCGTTGCGCTGGCAGGTGACGGCACCGCACTAGGCTGGTCGAGGTGGACGAGCAACTGCGCACCGAGTTCGAGGCACTGCTGCACGGTCACCGCCGGGCGGTCGAGGACCGGATCGGCGAACGCACCGCGGAGATCGACATCCTGCGCAGTTCGAGGGCCTCGGAGTTCACCGACGACGAGCACGACCCGGAGGGCACCACCCTCTCGGCCGAGTGGACCTTGCGCGAAGGACTGCGCGAGGCCGATGCGGCCGAACTGGAGGCGATCGATGCCGCCCTGGACCGGCTCCGCGACGGAACCTTCGGTCGGTGCCTGCGCTGCGGCCGACAGATCCCGGTCGAGCGCCTGCGGATCCGCCCGACCGCAACGTTGTGCGTACCCTGCGCCGCTCGTCGGGACCGTTGACCCGGATTCAGCTCTCGCCGCTCAGGCCTCACTGCGTTGTTGCAGTTTGTTCATCCCTGCCAGCCATTTGTCCGGATGGGTGGCCCGTGTCACGTAGTAGTCGGCGACCTGCGGATGCGGCAGCACGAAGAACTGCCCGGACTCGATGGCGGCGAACAGGGCATCGGCCACCTGCACCGGTTGCAGGACCCCCTCGGCCTCCATCACCTCCCGCCCCTCGCTGCTGCGGAACAGTGCGGTGTCGACCCCCTGCGGGCAGATCGCATGCACCGAGATCCCCCGATGGGCGTAGGTCAACTGCAGCCACTCGGCGAAGGCGACCGCGGCGTGTTTGGTCACCGAATAGGCCGCGCCGCCGAGCAGGGTGAGCAGACCGGCGGCCGAGGCGGTGACCACGAACCGGCCTCCCCCGGTCTGCGACCAGCGGGGTACGAGCAGCTGGGCGGCTCGCACATGAGCCATCGTGTTCACCTGCCAGGTGAGGTCCCAACCGGGCTCGTCGAGCTGCAGGCCGACTGGTCCACCGACCCCGGCATTGGCCACCCAGCAGTCGATCCCGCCGAGCTCGGCATCGGCCGCCGCGACCAGTGCGGCCACCCCCTCGGCACCGGCGGCGTCCCCGGCGAAGGCCACCGCACCGATCTCCTCGGCGGTGCGTTGCAGTCGATCATGATCAAGGTCGTTGATCACCACCGAGGCACCGCGAGCGACGAAACCGGCGGCGATGGCGGCACCGATCCCACCGGCGGCACCGGTCACCACCACTCGCTGTCCGGCGAAGGACGACGGCTCACCCGGGATCACCACAGCTGCAGGCTCCGGTTGAAGATCCCGGCAAGATCATCTGCCTCGACCGGTTTCGGTGCCGTGCTCAGCAACCGCTCCTGCTTCAGCGATCCCTCCACGAGTTGATCGACATCGGCTTCACCGAAGCCGACCGCGCCGATGCCATTGGGGATCCCGATGTCGCGCATCAGGGCGATCAGCACCTCGGGCAGGAACTCGCGGGCATCCTGCGGGCACTGTGCACTCGGGTCCAACAACCTGGCCGCCTCGACATGCCGCTCGGGGTCGGCATCGAAGGTGAACCGGAATGCCTCCGGCGCGGTCAACGCGACCGCCATGCCGTGCGGCACCATGGCTTCGGTCCCGGGGTAGTCGGCGGGATGGAAGTCGGTGACCTGCCCGGCGATCGGGTACGCATTGGCGTGCGGGATGTGGACCCCGGCGTTGCCGAATCCCATCCCGGCGAAGGTGGCCGCCATCGCCATCGCCTGCCGGGCCTGGGCGTCCTTGCCGTCACGAACCGCAGTCCGGAAGCTGCCCGACAGCAGGGACATGGCCTTGGCCGACCACATGTCGGAGATCGGGTTGGCGCCGCAATAGGGGACCCGCTGCTGCGGCTGCTTGGCCGGATAGGAGTCGTAGGGGCGTGCGGTCCAGGACTCCAGTGCGTGACAGAGAATGTCCATCCCGGCTGCGGCGGTCACCCCCGAGGGCTGGCTGAAGGTCAACTCGGGATCGATCACAGCCATGGCCGGGCGCAACCGCGGATGGGAGATCCCGGTCTTGACCTTCAGCGACAACACGTCGAGGACGCAGATGGTGGTGCTCTCGGCACCCGTACCGGTGGTCGTCGGTACCGCCACCAGCGGATGCAACGGTTCGCTCGGCGCCCTGCCCTGGCCGATCGGCGCATTGATGTAGTCCATCAACTCGCCCGGGTTGGTGCTCAACAGGTTGATCGCCTTCGCCGTGTCGATCGTCGACCCACCGCCGACCGCGACGAAACCGTCCCAGGGTCCGTTCTCCCGCGCCCACCCGACCGCCAGCGCCAACGACTCGTCGGTCGGTTCCACATGCACCTGGTCGAAGACCTGGGCCTCGATCCCGAAACGGCCCATCTGATCGGCGATCCGCTGCGGATGGCCGGAGGCGGCGATCCCGGGGTCGGTCACCACCAGCACCCGCTTCGCCCCGGTCAGGCTCAGGTCGTACCCGATCTCGGCCGAGGCACCGGAACCGAACTTCAGTTGCGGAGCCCCGTAGGTGAAGATCGTCTCGGTGGCCTGACCACCGTCGTGCGGCTGGTCGTTGTCGGACATGGTCCCTCCTGAGCGTCATTGCCGGATGGCTTCGGGCTGCTGCCCGAGTGTCGGTTCCCGAGGCCACTTCGGCCCCGGGGCACCAGTCTTACGCAGCCGCTGATCGAGCGCTAGGTTGGGGTCCATCCGCGGGTCCGGCAACAGGGCCGGACCGGTAGCCGAAAGGGTCAACGATGACCGAGAACGCACCGTCCATGGCCGAGTTCCTTGCCGGAGCCCCGAAGAACTGGGGCAAGTGGGGACCTGATGACGAAGTCGGATCGCTGAACTACCTGACCCCGGCGGAGGTGCTGCGCGGGGTCGCCGAGGCCCGGGAGGGCAAGGTGTTCACGCTGCAGCGGCTGATCGGTGACCCGGCCGGTGATCCGGTCTGGCCGGGGCGCGAGCCGGCGAAGCGGACGATGATCCTCGACGAGGCGACCTGGGACCACGACGGCGCACCGCAATTCCCCGGGGGGTTGCACTACGCCGACGACAAGATCGAGGCCTTCCTGCAGGGATCGACGCAGTACGACGCGCTGGGACATGTCTGGTACGACGGGCAGCTCTGGAACGGTTACGACGCCCGTACCACCGTCGGCGGTATGGACAAGGCGAGCGTCGAGCCGATCGCCGAACGGGGTGTGGTCGGGCGCGGGATCCTGCTGGACATGGCCCGTTTCCGGGGCAAGCAAGCGCTGGACAAGGCCGAGACGTTCACCCACGAGGACCTGCTCGCCTGTGCCCAGGCGCAGGGCCAGCAGATCGAGAAGCACGACGTCGTGGTGATCCGGACCAACTTCTTGTCCTGGTTCCACGAGCTGGGCGACGCCTTCTACGACGGATTCTGCGAACCCGGTCTGCGCTACTCGGTCGAACTCGCCGAGTGGTTCCAGCAGATGGAGATCCCCAACCTGGTCACCGACACCATCGCCAACGAGATCACCACCGACCCCGACAGCGGGGTGGCCCTGCCCTTGCACAATGCGTTGATGCGCAACCTCGGGGTGACCCTGACCGAGATCTGTGATCTGGAGAAGTTGGCGGCCGACTGCGCCGAGGACGGCCGCTACACCTTCCTCTACGCCGCCGCCCCGCTGAAGGTCCACCAGGCCACCGGTAGCCCGGTGAACCCGATCGCGATCAAGTGATGATCAGCTGACCGCAGGCGAGTTGATCACCGCACAGAAGTTGATCATGGGGGTCCCACCGATCGGGCTCAGCGGTTCAGCCAGGCCTGCCGTACCGCGTCGGAGACCGCCGGCACCACCCGCGGGTCGAACGGGCTGGGAATGATCAGGTCCGGACGCAGCTCGTCGACGATCACATCGCTGAGGGCGTCGGCAGCCGCCAGTTTCATCTCCTCGGTGATCGTGGTGGCCCCGGCATCCAAGGCCCCCAGGAACACCCCGGGGAAGGCCAGCACGTTGTTGATCTGATTGGGGAAGTCGCTGCGCCCGGTGGCGACCACACTGGCGTACCTCGCGGCGACCTCGGGATGGATCTCCGGGGTCGGGTTGGACAAGCCGAAGATGATCGCCTCCGGTGCCATGGTGGCGACCACCTCCTCGGCGATCGTGCCACCGGACAGGCCGACGAAGACATCGGCATCCCGCAGGGCCTCGGCGATCCCGCCGACGATGCCGCTGCGATTGGTCCAGCCGAGCAGCTCCGACTTCACCGGGGTCAGGTCGTCACGTTCGTCGCCGATGATGCCGCGGGAGTCCAGCATCAGGATATCGGCCACACCGTGGGCGTACAGCATCTTGGCGCAGGCGATCCCGGCAGCCCCGGCACCGGAGATGACCACCTTCAGCGAACCGTCCTCCCGGCCGGTCAGTCGCCGGGCATTGCGCATCGCCGCGGTCACCACGATCGCCGTACCGTGCTGATCGTCGTGCATCACCGGGATGTCGAGGCGTTCGCGCAGCCGGTCCTCGATCTCGAAACACCGGGGTGCCGAGATGTCCTCCAGGTTGATCGCACCGAACGACGGGGCCATCCGTACCACCGTCTCCACGAACTCGTCGACATCGGTGGTGTCCAGGGCGATCGGGAACGAGGCCAGCCCGGAGAACTCGGTGAACAGGCAGGACTTGCCCTCCATCACCGGCAGCGAGGCGACCGGCCCGATGTCGCCCAGGCCGAGCACGGCCGTACCGTCGGTGATCACCGCGACGGTACGTGGGGAGGAGAGGTACTTCGGTGCCTCCGACGGGTACTCGGCCAGCCGCCGGGACACCTCGGCGACACCGGGTGTGTAGACCAGGGACAGGTCGGCGGCATCGCGGATCGGTCGCTTCGAACCGATGGACAGTTTGCCGCCGTCGTGGGCGTCGTAGATCGGCTGCAGCGCAGCGTCGATCGGCGGTGGGGTGGTCATGGCGGGTACTCCTGGAACGAAGGTCTCGACTGCGAGGGTCACCCGCGCTGATGACTCCGGGGGTCACCCGGCGACCGCCATGCTCGCACAGACTCCGGCCCTTGGCCAGCACCGGCCGGGCGCCGATTCCCAACCGTGACCAATGACACCGGCGCCCCCCACCCCGGCAGCGGGCCGAACACACAGGAGGCGGGACCGGAAGATCCGGACCCGCCTCCTGCGGTACTTCGATCACCCCCTGACGGGGGCAGCAATCACTTCAGGGTGACGCTGGCGCCGGCGGCCTCGAGGGCCTCCTTGGCCTTCTCCGCGTCTTCCTTCTTGGCGCCTTCGAGGATCGCCTTCGGAGCGGACTCGACCAGATCCTTGGCCTCCTTCAGCCCGAGGCTGGTCAGCGCACGGACCTCCTTGATGACGGCAATCTTCTTGCCACCATCGGAATCCAGGATCACGTCGAAGGAGTCCTTCTCCTCCTCGGCCGGGGCGTCGCCACCGGCGCCGCCGGCAGCCGGGGCCGCGACAGCCGCGACCGGAGCAGCGGCCTTGACGTCGAAGGTCTCCTCGAACTGCTTCACGAACTCGGACAGCTCGATCAGGGTGAGCTCCTTGAAAGCATCGAGGAGCTCTTCGTTGCTCAGCTTCGCCATGGTGGCGTTCCTTCCTTCAGCTCCGGCTGGTGCCGGAAGTCTTGTTCGGCCCGATTGAGCCGGTTGGTGTGGTGGTGTTGCGGGTCTTACTCTGCTGCGGGCTCTTCGGCGGCTGCCGGGGAGTCCTGCTGCTCCTGCGCTGCGGGTGCCTCGGCCGCCGGCGTACCGGCTCCACCGATCAGCTCCGGGTTCTCCTCCGCTGCAGCCTGCAGCGCAGCGAAGGTACGCACCGCTTCGGTGAGCGGGGCGGCGAACAGGGCTGCGGCATTGGACATGGAAGCCTTCATGGCACCTGCGAGCTTGGCGAGCAGAACCTCGCGCGACTCCAGGTCGGCCAGCTTGGTCACGTCCTCGGCGCCAAGGACGCGGCCGTCCATGACACCACCCTTCAGCACCAGGAGCGGGTTTGCCTTGGCGAAATCACGCAGGCCCTTGGCCACAGTGGCCACGTCACCGTTGATGAAGGCGACAGCGGTCGGCCCGACGAGCTTGTCGTCGAGGCCGTCGATGCCGGCATCCTTCGCGGCACGCTGGGTCAGCGTGTTCTTCGTCACGGCGTAGGTTGCTTCGTCACCGAGCGAGCGCCGAAGTTCCTTCAGCGCCGACACGGAGAGTCCGCGGTACTCGGTGAGCACGACGGCATCGGAGTCGCTGAACCGTGCAGTCAGCTCCTTGACCGTGGCTACCTTGTCTGGCCTCGCCATGGGTATCCCTTCCTTGATTGCTGGTTGCCGAGGACCACAGGCTGGAAGGCATCAAAAAAGCCCCGGCGCACAGGCGCAACGGGGCGTCACGGATCGGGTTCGTGATCGAACGGCGATCCTGCTTCGTTTCTCCTGCGCGGGCTTCCTGACGGAATTTCGGTCACGCGGACGTGACACCAGCGGTCTTCGGCAGCGCCCACTTTACGCGGCCCGCGGTGCTGGACAAAATCGAGCACCCGACGGCTCACCGGGCGGGCGGAACCTGCAGCCGGTATCCCATGCCGGCCTCGGTGATCAGGAACTGCGGTGCGGCCGGGTCGGGTTCGAGCTTCTTGCGCAGTTGGGAGAGGTACAGACGCAGGTAACCGGTGTCGGTGACATGGTCACTGCCCCAGATCTCGGTCAGCATCGTCTGCCGGGTGATGAGCTTCCCCGGGTTCCGGGCCATCAGCTCCAGCACCTGCCACTCAGTCGGCGTGAGCCGTACCGGCCGCTCCTGCGGTCCGCTGCCCCGGGTCACGGTGCGCGCACTCAGGTCGATCGTCACCTCGCCGAGGACCAGCATCGGCTCGCTGCCGCCGGCGGGGACGATCCGCCGGGTCAGCGCCCGGACCCGCGCCAGCAGTTCGTCGATCGAGAACGGCTTGGTCACGTAGTCGTCGGCACCGGCGTCCAGGGCCTGCACCTTCTCCGCCGAACCGCTGCGTCCGGAGACGACCAGGATCGGCGCACTCGACCACCCGCGTACCGCCTCGATCACGGCGATCCCGTCGAGTTTCGGCATTCCGAGATCGACCATGATCAGGTCCGGACGGCGATCGATCGCCGCCGCAATGGCCTGCTCACCGTCGGCGGCGAGGATCACCTCGTACCCCTTCGCGCCCAGGGTGATCCGGAGGGCACGCAGGATCTGCGGATCGTCGTCGACGATCAATACCTTGATCACCGTGTCGCCTCCGGTTCTCCGGCCCCGGCCAGTTCGAGGGTGATCACCATCGTCAGCCCACCGCCGGGGGTGTCCTCCGGGCCGATCGTGCCCCCCATACCCTCGACGAATCCTCGCGACAGCGCCAGCCCGAGTCCCAGTCCGGTGGTGTTGTCGGTGTCGCCCTCGCGCTGGAACGGTACGAACAATCCCGCCAACCGTTCCGCCGGCACCCCGGGACCGTGATCGATCACCCTGATCTGCAACTGGTCGGCGAAGGTGCTGGTGGCGATCCGTACCGCGATGCCCTCGGGTGAGTAGCGCTGTGCGTTCAACAACAGGTTCACCAGCACCCTCTGCAACAGGATCGGGTCGGCGAGGACTTCGCGCTCACCGTGCGCCAGGTCGATCTCCAGGTCGTCGGGACCGAGCCCGAGCTCGTCCAGGGTGAAGACGATCACCTCGGCCGGATCGACCGGTACGGGAGTGATGCTCAGCGCACCGGCCTGCAGTTTGCTCACGTCCAGCAGATCGTTGATCAGGGTGGACAGGGCGCCGAGGCTGTCGTCGGCGGTCTCGAGCAGGTCCTGGCGGTCCTGTTCGGTGAGGTACGGCCCGGTGATCCGTAACCCGCTGACCGCGGCGGTGGCCGAGGCCAGCGGGCGTCGCAGGTCGTGTCCGAGTGCGGCCAGCAAGGCACTGCGTACGCGCTCCGAGGCCGCCAACGGGGCCACCTCGCTGGCGGTCTCGGCCAGATCGCTGTGTTCCAGGGCGGCATCGAGTTGGGCGATGAGCACATTCAGCAGCCGCCGCTCCGAGGCGGCCGGATCCGGTCCGGTCAGCTCCAGCACGGCCCGTTCCCCCACCTCGAACCGGGAGGTTGTCGTACCCCCTGCCGGGTTCGCCCCCTCGCCGACCGACTCGGTCAGCAGCTCACCCGGTGCCCTGCCTGCCTCGAGCGGCCCGCCGGTCCGGGACGGACCGAGTGCGCGGAGCCGGACCGCCGACAGTCCGAACACCTCGCGGGTGCGTTCGACGATCGCCTGCACGGCGTCCTGCCCGCGCAGGACACTGCCGGCCACAGTGGCCACCACCTCCGACTCCGCCGCCGCCCGCCTGGCTGCCCTGGTCTGTCGCGCCCCCCGATCGACGACCACGCTGACCAGGACGGCGACCAGGGTGTAGAGCAGCAGGGTTGCCCATCCCTGCGGGCTGGCGATGGCGACGGTGAACCGCGGCTCGATGAAGAAGACGTTCAGGGTCAGCCCGGACATCACGGCGGTGAACACCGCCGGCCAGAGACCGCCGACCAGGGCCACCACGACGACCAGCAATTGGTAGAACAGCACATCACTGGTGATCGAGGTGGCCGAGCGTCCGATGACCAGGGCGATGGTCAGCAGTGGCCCTGCCAGCAGTGACAGGCAGAAGCCGGCGATACGTCGGCGGCGACTGAGCGCCCCGCCGGCCCGGGGCAGGCGCAGCGGCCGGGCGGCTGCTGCATGGGTGACCAGGTGGACGTCGATGTTGCCCGACTCCCGGACCACCGTCGCCCCGATCCCCGGCCCGGTCAGCGCCGTCGCCAGCCGTCCACGTCGGCTGGCCCCGAGCACCAACTGGGTGGCGTTGACACCGCGGGCGAACTCGACCAGTGCTTCCGGCACGTCGTCACCGACCACCTGGTGGTAACTGCCACCGAGGCGCTCGACCAGGGATCGTTGCGCGGCCAGCAGCGCGGGGTCGGCCGAGCGCAACCCGTCCTGGCTGACCACATGCACCGCGAGCAGTTGGCCACCGGCGGAACGGGCGGCGATCCTCGCGCCGCGGCGCAGCAGGATCTCCCCCTCCGGCCCGCCGGTGAGTGCCACCACCACCCTCTCGCGCGCCTCCCAGGTCTGGGAGATGCCCTGTTGGGCGCGATAGTTCACCAGCGCCGAGTCGACCTCGTCGGCCAGCCACAGCAGCGCCAGTTCTCGCAGCGCGGTCAGGTTGCCCAAACGGAAGTAGTTCGACAGGGCCGCATCGATCCGCTCGGCCGGGTACACCTGTCCGGCCGACAGCCGATCCCGCAGTGCCTGGGGAGCCAGGTCGACGACCTCGATCTGCTCGGCCCGGCGCAGGAAGTCATCGGGAACCGTCTCCCGTTGCGGAACCCCGGTGATCTGCTCCACGACATCGTTCAACGACTCGATGTGCTGGATGTTCAACGTCGAGATCACATCGATGCCGGCGTCGAGGATCCGTCGGACGTCCTGCCATCGCTTGCCCTCGGCCGAGCCGGGTGCCCTGGTGTGCGCCAACTCGTCGACCAGCGCCACCGCGGGACGGCGGGCGATCAGCGCCTCGGTGTCCATCTCCGACAGGTCCACCCCGCGGTGCCGGACGGTGGTTCTCGGTACCTGTTCCAGGCCCTCGCAGAGCCGGGCCGTCGCCTTCCGACCGTGGGTCTCCACGATCGCCACCACGACATCGGAGCCCTCGTCCTGCAGTCGGTGGCCCTCCTCCAACATGGCGTAGGTCTTGCCGACGCCGGGGGCGGCCCCGAGCAGCACCCGCAACCGCCCCCGACCCATCTCAGCCTCCCAACCGATCCAGCGCGATGTTCAACTCCAGCACGTTCACCCGCGGCTCACCGAGGAACCCGAGGTCGCGGTCCTGCGTGTGCGCGATCACCAAGTCTTGCACCTCGGACACCGGCAGACCGCGGGCCTCGGCGACCCGGCGTACCTGGATCCCGGCATGGGCGGGACTGATGTCGGGGTCCAGCCCGGATGCCGAGGCGGTCACGGCGTCGGCCGGTACGGCTTCGGGTGCGATCCGGTTGAAAGCCGCGACCTCGGCCCGACGCTGCTCGATGGCGGCGATCAGGTCGGGGTTCTCCGGCCCGGCATTGGACCCGGCCGAGGAGGTGGCGTCGTATCCGTCCCCGGCAGCCGAGGGGCGTGGCTGGAAGTACTCGGGCAGCGGGTTGCCGGCCGGGTCGGCGAAGGACTGGCCCAGAAGTGCGGAGCCGACCACCTCACCGGAGGCATCGGTCACCATCGAGCCGTTGGCCCGGTGATTCCACAGCAGTTGTCCGACCGCGGTGATCACCAACCCGTAGGCGATCACCAGTACGGTCAGCACGATCATGCTCCGGACGGCGACGGCGGCCGTCCTCCCCAGACTTCTGGTCGAGGTACTCATGTGGTTGTTCTCCTTCGCAAGCTGTCAGAATCCCGGGATCAACCGCACGAGTTGATCGATGAGCCAGATACCGATGAACGGTGTGACGACACCGCCGAGACCGTAGATCAGCAGGTTGCGACCGAGGATCGACGAGGCCGAGGCCGGCCGGTACCGGACCCCTCGCAACGCCAGCGGGATCAGCGCGATGATCACGAGGGCGTTGAAGATCACTGCCGACATCACCGCCGAGGCCGGTGAGTGCAGCCCCATCAGGTTGAGCACCGCCAGACCCGGGAAGATGCCCATGAACATCGCCGGGATGATCGCGAAGTACTTCGCCACGTCGTTGGCGATGGAGAAGGTGGTCAGAGCACCGCGGGTGATCAACAACTGTTTGCCGATCCGGACGACATCGATCAGCTTGGTCGGGTCGGAGTCGAGATCGACCATGTTGCCGGCCTCCTTCGCTGCCGAGGTACCGGTGTTCATCGCCACGCCGACATCGGCCTGGGCCAGGGCAGGCGCGTCGTTGGTCCCGTCACCGGTCATGGCGACCATCCGGCCACCGGACTGCTCGGCCCGGATCAGCTCCAGCTTGTCCTCCGGGGTGGCCTCGGCCAGATGGTCGTCGACCCCGGCCTCCTTGGCGATCGCGGCTGCGGTCAGGGCATTGTCGCCGGTGATCATGACTGTGCGGATACCCATCGAACGCAGTTCTGCGAACCGGCTGCTCAGGCCCTCCTTCACCACATCCTTCAGGGCGATCACGCCGAGCACCCGGGCGCCGGTGGAGTCGGCCTCGGCCACCACCAATGGTGTTCCACCGGCATTCGCGATCCGATCGGTCTGCTCGGTCAACTCACCCGCCACCGCATCCGGTAACGGTCCGGCCAGCGACTCGGCCCAGGCCCGGACGGCGGAGCCGGCGCCCTTGCGGATCATGCTGGCGTCGGACAGGTCCAGACCCGACATCCTGGTCTGTGCGGTGAAGGGGACGACCTCGGTGCCGGTTCGGGCGTCCCCATCGGCAGCCCCGACCTCGATCCCCAGCTTCCTGGCGAGCTCGACCACCGAACTCCCTTCCGGGGTGGGATCGGCGACCGAGGCCAGTGCAGCGGTTCGGGCGAGTTCGATCACCGACACACCGTCGATCGGTACGAACTCACTGGCCCGGCGATTGCCGTGGGTGATGGTGCCGGTCTTGTCCAGCAGCAGGGTCGTGATGTCACCGGCAGCCTCGACCGCCCGGCCGGACATGGCGAGCACATTGTGCTGCACCAGCCGGTCCATGCCGGCGATCCCGATGGCCGACAGCAAGGCACCGATGGTGGTCGGGATCAGACAGACCAGCAAGGCGACCAGAACTGCCAGGCTGACCGGCTCGGCCGGGTAGGCCGCGATCGGGTTGAGCGTCAGCACGACCATCACGAAGACGATCGACAGCGAGGCCAACAAGACCGTGAGAGCCACCTCGTTCGGTGTCTTCTGCCGGGTTGCCCCCTCGACCAGGGAGATCATCCGGTCCACGAAGGTCTCCCCCGGCCGGGACGTGATGCGAACCACGATCCGGTCGGACAGGACCCGCGTACCACCGGTCACCGCGCTGCGATCGCCCCCGGATTCGCGGACCACGGGTGCCGATTCGCCGGTGATCGCCGACTCGTCGACCGAGGCGATGCCATGCACGATGTCACCGTCACCGGGGATCGACTGCCCGGCTTCGACCACGACCAGGTCGTCCGGCCGCAGGTCGACCGAGGAGATCTCGGTGAGCGTCGCGGTGGTCGCGCCCGGGTCGGTCACCGGATCGTAGTCCTCCACCCGGAAGGCGCTGGTCCGGGTCCGGGTCTCCCGCAGGCTGGCGGCCTGCGCCTTCCCCCGGCCCTCGGCCATCGCCTCGGCCAGGTTGGCGAACAGCACCGTGAGCCACAACCACGCGGCCATGATCGCTGTGAAGGAGGCCGGGATCACTGCCCCGGCGGATCGTTGTGGCCCGTCACCGATCGCCTCGGCGATGGCCAGCACGGTGATCAACACCGCACCCAGCCAGACGATGAACATCACCGGGTTGCGCCACAACCTGCGCGGATCGAGCTTGCGGAAGGCTCCCGGTATTGCAGCGCGGACCTGGGCGAAGCTGAATCCGTTGCGCCCTCCGGTGGGCCGACGTTCGGTGTCGGCAGGTCCGGCCGGGGCCGTGGTGGTTTCGATGATCATGTCCTCAAGCCAATCCCTCGGCCAATGGGCCGAGTGCGAGTACGGGGAAGAAGACCAGCGCGGTGACCAGGAGCGTCACGCCGATCACCAATCCGATGAACAGCGGTCGGTGGGTGGGCAGGGTGCCGCTGGTGGGCGGTACCTTGTCCTGCCCGGCGAGCGCACCGGCCAGCGCGAGTACCAGCGCCATCTGCGCGAAGCGACCGATCAGGATGGCAACACCGAGTGCGGTCGCCAGCCAAGGTCCACTGGCGGTCAGGCCGGCAAAGGCCGAGCCGTTGTTGTTCGCCGCGGAGGTGAAGGCGTACAGCACCTCCGACAGACCGTGGGGCCCGGTATTGGCCAGCGCCTCGTTCTCCACGGTTGCGCGCAATGCCGGTACACCGAAGCTCAGCGCCACACCGGCGAGCACCGTCGAGGGCATGATCAAGATGTACAGACTGACGAGCTTGATCTCCTTCGGTCCGATCTTCTTGCCCAGGTACTCCGGGGTACGGCCGACCAGCAGACCGGCGATGAAGACCGCCAGGATGGCAATGATCAACATCGCGTACAACCCCGACCCGACGCCACCGGGAGCGAGCTCGCCGAGCATCATGTTCAGCATCGGCATCATCCCACCCAGGGCGGTGAAGGAGTCGTGCATGGCGTTCACCGCACCGGTGGAGGTGAGAGTGGTGGTGGTGGCGAAGAGAATGCTGCCCGCAATCCCGAATCGCTGCTCCTTGCCCTCCATCGGAGCACCGGCGAGCTCCGGTGCAGTGCCGGTGCCAGCGGTCTCGAAGATCGTCAATGCGGTCAGCGAGAGGATCGCCAGCGCGGCCATGATGGCCAGCACCGCGTACCCCTGTCGCCGATCGCCGACGAGTCTGCCGAAGGTACGCGGCAGGGAGAACGGGATCAGCAGCGTCAGCAGGATCTGGAACAGACTGCTCCACGGTGTCGGGTTCTCGAACGGGTGGGCGGAGTTCGCGTTGTAGAAGCCGCCGCCGTTCGTTCCCAGCTGTTTGATCGCTTCCTGGGAGGCGACCGGTCCACCGGGGATGCTCTGGGTGCCACCGGCCAGGGTGCCCACCTCGGTCCAGCCGTTGAAGTTCTGCACCACCCCGGCCCCCAGCAGTACCAACGCCGAGAGCGTTGCGATCGGCAGCAGGATCCGCAGCACGCCACGGACGAGGTCGACCCAGAAGTTCCCGACCGTAGTGCTGCGACTGCGGGCGATCCCGCGTACCAGGGCGATGGCGACCGCCATCCCGCAGGCGGCGGAGACGAAGTTCTGCACCGCAAGTCCGACGAACTGCACGGTGTAGCCGAGTGTCTCCCCCGAGTAGGACTGCCAGTTCGTGTTGGCGACGAAGGAGGCGGCGGTGTTGAACGCGAGCGCCGGATCCTGTCCTTCGGCGCCCAGGGAGAACGGCAGCCAGGCCTGCACCCGCAGCAGGGCGTAGAGGCCGAGCATGCCGACCAGCGAGAACAGCAGCAGCGACCGCAGATAGGCCGGCCAGGTCTGCTCCGACCTGGGGTCGACACCGATCAACCGGTAGAGGCCGCGTTCGACGGCCAGATCCCTGGGTGAGGAGTAGACCAGGGCCATGTAGTCACCGAACGGACGGTGACACAGGGCGAGGACGATGACGAGCGTCGCGGCAGCGGCGAGGACGAACAGTGCATCCATCAGAACCACTCCGGACGAAGCACCGCGAGCAGCAGCAGGATCAGCGCACAGAAGCCGAGGCCCGCGGCGACGATGTCGATGATGATCACAGCTTCTCGACCGCCTTGCCGAGGGCACCGAACAGCGCGAAGAGGGTGAGCGTTCCGAGCACGTAGATGATGTCGAACAACGTCGAACTCCAGGATCGAGGTCACCGGGGTGGTGCGCGAGCACCGTCCGGGCGCCGGCATCGGCGCATTGACCATCGAACTCGCCGGGGCCGGGGCACGGCGAGTGCCCTAACGGGATCCATACGGGCCGCGGCGGGTTCCTTACGGCTCACCGACGCGGCCCCGGCCGAGTCCGTCCCGCGGAGTCCGGCGCGTCAGCTGCGGGCGCTGACCAGCACCTTCCCCACACCCGGCGCGATCGCCCTGCTGAAGGCGGAGGCCGCCTCGGTCAGGTCGAGCACATCGGTCACGATCTCCTCGGCGGGGATCTCGCCACCGAGTGAGAGCGCGGTCTCGAAGTCGGCCTCGGTGTAGCTCGCCGAGCCCTGCAGCCGCAGTTCCCAGTCCTGCAATTGCACGGTGGGTACGACATAGTCCCGGGCCGGTACGCCCACCAGCACCACGGTCGCCGCCCGACGGACCAGGGCGGTCCACTGCCGGGCCGAGCCCTCGGCGGCGACGCAGTCGAACAAGACATCGGCGCGACCACCGAGCGCTTCGGTGACCTGGGCCGGTAGTGCGGGGTCGGCGGCGTCCAGCCCGGCGGCGGCACCCAGTCGTACCGCCCGTTCGCGTTTGACCGGGTCGAGGTCGGTGATCACCACGGCCCTGGCACCGGCCTTCCGCGCGGCCAGCAGGGTGAGTACACCGATCGTGCCACCCCCGAGGATGACCACCGTCGCATCGGTCAGGTCGCCGGCG
The DNA here is from genome assembly GCF_004364645.1 of Naumannella halotolerans. Lineage (NCBI taxonomy): Bacteria > Bacillati > Actinomycetota > Actinomycetes > Propionibacteriales > Propionibacteriaceae > Naumannella > Naumannella halotolerans. The sequence goes on from NZ_SOAW01000001.1 coordinate 2,202,609, forward strand.
ATCCGTACCGCATGAACCGGGGTGGCCAGACATTCGACCAGTGCTGCCTGATGATCACTGATCCCCTCCGGCACGGGGTACAGATTCCTGGCCGGAGCCAGGAAGAGGTCGGCCATCGCACCGGGGTGCTGCCCGCTCGGGTCGCAGCCGATCCAGGCGAGTTCGACGCAGGCGTTGCTGCGTCCGGCAAGGCAGTTCACGCAATGGCCGCAGACGACATTGGGCTTCAGCACGACCCGCTGCCCGGTCTGCAGGCCGCTCACCTGCGTACCGCAGGTCTCCACCAGACCGATCGCTTCGTGGCCGGGTACGTAGGGAGGTTTGAGCAGGGGATGGTGGCCGGCGATCGCGTGGGTGTCGGAACCGCAGATACCGGTCAGCAGCATTCGGACCACGACTTCGTCCGGGGCCGGCTCGGGCGGTGCCACCTGCCGTACGGTGACGGCGTCCAGAGCGGGTACGAAGGCCTGCAGCACACCCACCGGTTGTTGATCATGTGAACTCACGGGCACAGTCTAGGGCTGCACCGATGGCCCGGAAACGCTCATCGGCCACCCCGCGAACGGGATGGCCGATGTGAGAACGAGACCCGCCGACGACGGTCGAGGGTCCGGGGCCCTGGGCGATGCACCCAAGAACCCCTGGGGCCGGTCAGGCCTTGGGGGTACGGTTCTCCGCGCCCACCATCCAGGCCAGCTGCTCGATGCGCTCGATGATCGAGTGCAGCAGATCGGCAGTGGTCGGGTCCTCGGCGTCGACGGCGTCGTGCACCTGACGGGTGGCAGCGGCGACGGTGTAGAGCGCGCTGGTGATGCGGTCGACCGCGTCGGTGGTCAGGACCTCGCCGTTCGGGAACTCGGCGAGCTCACTGGTCTGGGCGACGGTGACGGCGCGACCGTCGGGGACGACGTCGAGCGCACGCATCCGCTCGGCAACCTCGTCGACGAAGCCCTGGGCGGCCGCGACGACCTCATCGAGCTGCAGGTGCAGATCGCGGAAGTTCGGGCCGACGATGTTCCAGTGGGCCTGCTTGCCGACCAGAGCCAGGTCGATCAGATCGACGAGGATCCGCTGCAGGTTCTGCTGCATGTCCGTGGTTGCCTGGAATGCCTCGGCAGCTGCCTGCTGGGCCGGAACGACTGGTGACTGGGTCATGCTGGTCTCCTCTCAAAGATGTCTGTGACGTGCGGGCTGTTCACGCCTGCTGTCATTCGGTACAACCGATCCTAATCTGGATCTATTCCAAAAAACAGGCAGGTACGGCGTTCCTTCCTAAGCCTCGCCTCACCGGCAGGGAACTGTGCACCCTCACCAGCAACGAAAAAGACGGCGTCCCCGGCACCAGGTGCCGGGGACGCCGAATTGTCTGCAGATGCCTGGGCTCAGGCGCCTTCGGGCTTGGTACGCGAGGGATCGATCTGCACACCGGGACCCATGGTCGAGGACACGGTGATCTTCCGGATGTACCGGCCCTTCGATGCCGACGGCTTCAACCGCAGGACCTCTTCGAGCGCGGCGAAGTAGTTGCCCTCGAGCTGCTCGGGGGTGAAGGAGGCCTTGCCGATGATGAAGTGCAGGTTCGAGTGCCGGTCGACCCGGAACTCGATCTTGCCACCCTTGATGTCGGAGACGGCCTTGGCCACATCCATGGTGACGGTGCCGGTCTTCGGGTTCGGCATCAGACCACGCGGGCCGAGCACCCGGCCGAGCCGGCCGATCTTGCCCATCATGTCCGGGGTCGCAACGACCGCGTCGAAGTCCAGGTAGCCGTCGGCCACCTTCGCCACCAGTTCGTCCGAACCGACCTCGTCGGCACCGGCGGCCTCGGCCGCGGCGGCCTTGTCGCCGGTGGCGAAGACCAGCACCTTGGCGGTCTTGCCGGTTCCGTGCGGCAGGTTCACCGTGCCGCGGACCATCTGGTCGGCCTTACGGGGATCGACGCCGAGACGCATGGCCACATCCAGGGTCTCGTCGAACTTGGCCGAGCTGTTCTCCTTCACCTGCGCGATCGCGGTGCTCGGTGCCAACAGCTCGTCGACACTCATCTTCTCTTCTGCGGCCTTGTAGGCCTTGCTGCGCTTGGTCATCCTGGTTCCTCTCCAGTGTGTGGTGCGAGCCGCGCCTGGCTCTTCCACGGTTGATTCGTTCGGCGCCGTGCGCCTCACGTGATGCTCGATGTGGCTGGGTTTCAGCCCTCGACGGTCACGCCCATGGAACGGGCGGTGCCCTCGACGATCTTCATTGCGCCCTCGACGTCATTGGCGTTGAGGTCGGGCAATTTGGTGTTGGCGATCTCACGCACCTGGTCCTTGGTCAGCTTGCCGACCTTCTCCTTGTGCGGCACCGACGATCCCTTGGACAGACCGGCTGCCTTCTTGATCAGCTCGGCGGCCGGCGGGGTCTTGGTGATGAAGCTGAACGAGCGGTCCTCGTAGATGGTGATCTCGACCGGGATCACCTGACCGCGCTGGTTCTCTGTCTGGGCGTTGTAGGCCTTGCAGAACTCCATGATGTTGACGCCGTGCGGGCCCAGAGCGGTACCCACGGGCGGGGCCGGGGTTGCCGAACCCGCGTTCAGTGCGACCTTGACCAGGGCCGCAACTTTCTTCTTCGGAGGCATTTTCGCGTTTCCTTGTTGCTGTGTGTTGATGGTTCCCGGGATGTGGCCCGGGAGGTGCCGGAAAGGATCCGGCAATTCCTTGGGTCGCTCAGACCTTCTCGATCTCGCTGAACGACAGATCGACCGGGGTCTCGCGTCCGAGGATCTCCACCAGCGCCTTCAACCGTTGGCTGTTGGCGTTGATCTCGGTGATCGTGGCATGGACACCGGCGAACGGACCGTCGATCACCATCACCGAGTCACCCTCGGTGTAGTCGGCGACCTCGATCTTCTTCTGCTTCTTCTTCTGCTTGCCACCCTCGGAGCCGGCCGTGGCGGCCGCGATCACCGACGGGGCGAGCATCTTCTCGACCTCTTCGAGGCTGAGCGGCACCGGCGAGGTCGCGTGACCGACGAAACCGGTGACCGACGGCGTGTGCCGTACCGCTGCCCAGGACTCATCGGTCAGGTCCATCCGGACCAGCACGTAGCCGGGCAGAACGGTCCGCTTGACCGTCTTCTTGGCACCGTTGCGGATCTCGGTGACCTCCTCGGTGGGGACCCGCACCTCGAAGATGTAGTCCTCCATGTTCAGCGAGGTGGCACGGTTCTCCAGGTTCTGCTGAACCCGGTTCTCCATCCCGGAGTAGGTGTGCACGACGTACCAGTCGCCGAACTTCGAGGCCAGTTCCTCGCGCAGCTCGGCGAGCGCCTTCTCGGCCGCATCGTCGGCTTCGGCGGAATCTTCTTCCTCGGCCTCGTCGTCCAGACTCAGGTCGACCTCCGGCTCGCCGCCGGCATTGTCGGTACCGAGGTCGATCCCGGTGTCCTCCGACTCGGCGTCGAACGGACCGAGATCGATCTCGAAATCGCCCTCACTGGTGAGGTCGTCATTGGTGTCGTCGGTCGGGCCGAGGTCGATCTCCGGCTCGGTTGCCGTGTTGTCGGGCTCGAACTCGTCGGCCACTGCATCCCTTTCGTTGTCGTTCATCAGCCGAACAGCCTCAGCATCAGTGCGCCGAAGCCCAGGTCCAGCAGGCTGGCGAAGGCGATCATCACCACGACGAAGACCAGCACGACGACGAAGTACTGCCGCCACTGGTCGCCGGTCGGCCAGACGACCTTGCGGAGCTCATCGATGCACTGCTTGACGAAGGTCAGCGGCCCGGTCCGTTCGGACTCCCGGTCCACCTTCGGCTTGCGATCGCGCTTCTTGGTGAGCACTCCACGGGCCGGCTCGTCCTCCTCCTCGACCAGATCGGCCTTGCGCTTCGGCATGGTCGCCCGGGTACGGGTGGCGGGGACGGCCTCCTCCGAGGCCGATTCCTCGCTCGCCTCGGGCTCGGTCGCGGGATCGGACGTGGCGTCGGCGTCGGTGACGGAGTCATCCGCCGCGACGGCGTCGGTGTCCGGCTCGTCCGGATCCTTCCGCTTGTCGTCTGCCACCTGAGTTCCTTCGTCCTGCGTCGAGTGCTGTTGCCGTTCTCATGCCTCCGGCCCGGTCAGTCAGGGCTCCGCCATGTCGGAGCGCCTGCCGCCGGGCCGGAGGATTCGCACGGGAAGAGGGACTTGAACCCCCAACCTTCGGTTTTGGAGACCGATGCTCTGCCAATTGAGCTATTCCCGTCCGATGGTGAAGTCATCGCCCGGACACGCCGAATGATGGTGCTTCCCCACCAAGACGACGAGTGTACGCGGTGATCGCGAATTGGTCGAACCGACCGGAGCCCGTCCTGCTGCCTCGCGAACCATCTCGGCATCCGAGCCTACCCGCCGGGTGAGGCCGATCGGAACCGCGCGGTCACCCGCCGTTCCGACCGCCCGGGTCGCCTTCGGGGTCACTCACCGAACGGTACGTCGCTCGTCGGCGAACCCGGGGCCGAAAGGGGTCAACGTTCACCGCGGGGACCGCGTTCACGCCAGTGGTCGCGCCCGGGTCCACGCCCCCACTCCTCGGGACCGAAGCCGGGGCGCCCGGGCCCACCGGGCGGCATCGGCGGCATGAATCCGGGACCGAAGGGGCCACGTGGACCACGCGGTCCACGGCCGCGGCCACCGCGTCGCCCCCAGGCCAGGGACAGCAGGATGCGCTGCAGCAACCAGGTGTTGACCGAGACCCCCTCGGCGGAGGCGGCCTCGTCCACCTTGCCCTTCACCGACTGCGGCAGCCGGAGACTGACCCGGGCCTGCGGCTCGTCGTCGGCATAGTCGAACTCGGCGCCCTCCTCGGAGTCGGCCGCCTCGGGATCGTAGGTCTCGAAATCAGCGTCGACCTCGACCGGTGCGGTCACCTCGAAGGCCGGCTCCTCGCCGTTCAACGACAACCGGACCGTCCCGGCCCCGAGTTGTGCGTTGATCTCCTCGGCGGCGTCGCCGAGAGCGCTGATGATGGCCAACCGGGTCGAGGAATCAACCGCGGTCGCCAACTTGTCTGCCACCTGCTGGGTGGGATCGTCTGCCAGTGCGGCGGCATCGGCCAGACCCGCACGGACCTTCTGTGTGTATGTTGACATCTTCATGACACCATAGTGACACCATTGATGGCGTCACTCAAGGGGTTGATGATGTCATTTTGCTGTCATATGAATCTGAACCGCGTCCAGCGCTCCCCCAACGCACGATCAAACGGCGAAGCGGCCCGCCCGCGACCTCAGCGCTCGGAGGCCGCCAGCAGCACACAGGTGGCCAGGCCCTCGATGGCCTGTTCCAGTTCCGGCAGCTGCGGGAAGCTCGGCGCGATCCGGATGTGCCGGTCCCGCGGGTCCTTGCGGTACGGGTACGCCGCACCGGCCGGGGTCAGCGCGACCCCGGCGGCCTTGGCCAACTCGACCACCCGGGTGGCCGTACCGTCGGGCACCGCGAGGTTGATGAAGTAGCCGCCCTCGGGCGCCTCCCACTCCCCCACGCCGACCGGCCGCAGCCGACGGGTGAGGATCTCGTCGACCAGCGCGAACTTCGGCGCCAGCTGGTCGCGATGCTGCCGCATCAGCGTGCGTACCCCCTCGGCGTCACCGAAGAACTGGGCATGGCGCAGGTGGTTGACCTTGTCCGGCCCGATCGAGCGGACCGCCACATGGCTCAGGTACTCGGTCAGATTGGCCTTCGAGGAGGCGAGGAAGGAGACACCGGCACCGGCGAAGGTGATCTTGGAGGTGGAGGCGAAGATCAGCACCCGGTCAGGATTGCCCGCGGCGGCGGCCATCCCCAACACGTCCAGCGGCGGGTGCTCATCGGCGGTCAGGTGATGGAAGGCGTAGGCGTTGTCCCAGAAGATCCGGAAGTCCGGCGCCGCCGGCATCTCCACCAGGGCCCTGGTGGTGGCTTCGTCGTAGATCGCGCCGCTGGGGTTGGCATACATCGGCACCGCCCACAGGCCCTTGACGCTCGGGTCGGCGGCCAGTTCCCGTACCTGATCCAGATCGGGGCCGTGCGGACCGAGCTCGACCGGGACCATCTCGATGCCGAGGTGTTCACAGATCGCGAAGTGCCGGTCGTACCCGGGGACCGGGCAGAGGAACTTCACCTTCTGGCCCGCCCACGGGGGGTTGCCGCCGAAGCCGTAGAGGATCCCCTGGACGACCAGGTCGTGCATCAGGGCCAGGCTTGCATTGTCCTGGGCGATCAGCTGGTCGACCTCGACGCCGAGCAGTTCGGCGAAGATCGCCCGCAGTTCGAGCAGCCCGAGCTGGCCGCCGTAGTTGCGGGTGTCGGTGCCGTCGTCGGCGATCCCCTTGCCGCCGGGCAGTTCGAGCAGGGCATTGGACAGGTCCAGTTGGCTGGCCGCCGGCTTGCCCCGGGTGAGGTCGAGTTTCAGGCCGGCCTGTTGCAGTTCTGCATAGGCGGTTTCGGCCTCGGTACGGAACTGTGCGCGCTCGGCATCCGACATCTCCGACAAAGTTGGCATGGCCCGATGCTATCGCTGGCGGCCCGGCCGGACGTACCGGAGATGCCACCCGGGACGGACTGCTGAGCGAGCGTTCGACAGACGGCTAGGCTGACGCCATGAACATTGCGACATGGGTGTCGGAACAGGCCGCCGCACGCGCTGATGCGCCGGCCATCAAACAGGGGGATCTGGTGCTGACCTACCAGGTCCTCGATTCAGCTGTCAGCCGCTGTGCCCGGCTGCTCGCCGACGCCGGCGTGGGGGTCGGTGATCGGGTGGCGCTGATCATGCCGAATGTGGCCTACTTCCCGATCGTCTACTACGCGGCACTGAAACTGGGGGCGGTGGTGCTGCCGCAGAACCCGCTGCTGAAGTCCGGTGAGATCGAGTATCTATGGAACGACGCCACCCCGAAGGTGGCGGTGGCACTCAGCCCGGTCGCCGAGGAGTCGTCGAAGGCCGGCGAGCTCACCGGTGTGCCGGTGATCGTGGCCACTCCCGGTGAGTTCGACGCCACGATCGCCGGGGCCGAGCCGATCACCGAGGTCGTCGACCGTGACGGTGACGACACCGCGGTGCTGCTCTACACCTCCGGCACCACCGGCCAGCCGAAGGGTGCCGAACTCACTCACAACAACATCCGCTCGAACACCGTGACCATGATCGAGGTGTTGCAGGCGACCTCGGAGGACGTGATCTTCGGCGGCCTGCCGTTGTTCCACGTCTTCGGCCAGACCTGCGCGATGAACCTGTCCGTCGCCGCCGGGGCGACCCTGGACCTGTTGCCCAAGTTCGACCCGGTCGAGGCGCTGCGGATCATCGCCGAGGACAAGGTGACCGTCTTCGAGGGCGTTCCGACGATGTACATCGCCCTGCTCGCCGCCGCGGAGAAGGTCGAGTTCGACGCCTCGTCGGTGCGGGTCGCGGCATCGGGTGGCGCGGCCATTCCGGTGGAGACCCTGACCAAGGTCGAGCAGGTGCTGAAGTTCCCGGTGCTGGAGGGGTACGGCCTGTCCGAGACCGCTCCGGTCGCGACCTTCAATCAGTTCAGCAAGCCCTCCAAACCGGGTTCCATCGGCTGGGAGATCTCCGGGGTGGAGGTACGCCTGGTCGACGAACAGGACAACGACGTACCCGAAGGCGAGATCGGTGAGATCACGATCCGCGGTGAGAACGTGATGAAGGGGTACTGGAACAAGCCCGAGGCCACCGAGGTGGCGATGCGCGGCGGTTGGTTCCACACCGGTGACCTGGCCCGACGCGATGCCGACGGCTTCATCTTCATCGTCGACCGGAAGAAGGACATGATCATCCGCAACGGGTACAACGTCTACCCGCGGGAGGTCGAGGAGGTGCTGTACACCCATCCGGACGTGGTCGAGGCCGCGGTGGTGGGCGTACCCCATCCGGTGCACGGCGAGGAGGTCGCGGCCATGGTCACCCTGCGCGAGGGGTCGGCGGCGACCGAGGAGGAGATCGTCGACTACGTCAAGGAGCGGGTGGCGGCCTACAAGTTCCCGCGGATCGTCCGCTTCGGCGGACTGCCGAAGGGACCGACCGGAAAGATCCTGAAGCGGGAGATCTCGATCAACTGAGCAGAAGCACCGCACTGGAGTGGGGGCCGAGGGCCAGCGATTCGGCCACCTCGACGTCACCATGGGCGAAGATCAGTTCGGCATCGTCGTACCCGCCCTCGGTCCCCCCGGGCACCAGTGTGGTCAGCTCACCGAAGTTGACCGCGATCACCATGTTCCCGCGGCGGATCCGCAACCAGCCTGCCTCGGCATCGAAGTCGACCTCGGAGGCGGTGAATGCCGGATCGGTGATGGCGCTGTAGCGGCGCCGGATCGCCAGCAACTCGGTGTGCACCGCCAACAACTCGGCGAACTCACCCGCACCGGGTTCGGCCCAGTCCAGCTTCGAGTTCTCGAAGGTCGAGCGCTGTTGCGGATCGGGAATCACCGACAGATCCCAGCCCATCGCCTCGAACTCGCCGATGCGGCCGCGACTGACCGCCTCACCCAGTTCGGTCTCGGGATGTGAGGTGAAGTAGGCGAAGGGCGTCGAGGCACCCCATTCCTCCCCGGCGAAGATCATCGGCGTCTGGTTGGCCAACACGGTGATCACCGCGGCGATCACCAGTTGGCGCTGATCGAGTCGCGTCCGGGGCCGGTCACCGGAGGCCCGGTTCCCGATCTGATCATGGTTCGCCGCGCAGATCACGAGCCGGTTCGCCGGTACCAGGGCGGTGTTGATCGGCTGACCGTGGTGTCGCTTGCGGAACCCGGAGTATCCGCCGTCGTGGAAGAACCCCTGGTCGATCACCTTGGCCAGCGAACCCAGTCCGGCGAAGTCGGCGAAGTAGCCGGAGGTGTCGCCGCTCAGATTGGTGACCAGCGCATGGTGGAAGTCGTCGCTCCACTGCCCGGCCAGACCGAGACCACCGGCCTCGCGGGAGGTGATGGTGAGCGGGTCGTTGCGATCGGATTCGGCGATCAGGGTGAGCGGGCGTCGCAGGTGGGCCGACAGCCGATCGGTACGTTCGGCCAGTTCGGCCAGCAGGTGTTTGGCCCGGTGGTCGACCAGGGCGTGGACCGCGTCCAGCCGCAGCCCGTCGACGCCGTAGTCGTCGAACCAGCCCAGGGCATTGTCGATGATGTAGCGACGTACCTCATCGGATTCGGGACCGTCGAGGTTGAGCTGACTCCCCCACGGGGTCTGCGCCTCCTCGATCAGGTACGGGCCGAAGCGCGGCAGGTAGTTGCCGCTGGGTCCGAGATGGTTGTAGACGACGTCCTGGATCACGCCGAGTCCGCGGGCGTGGCAGGCGTCGACGAAGCGGCGGTACGCCTCAGGTCCCCCATAGGCCTCGTGCACCGCGTACCAGGCGACACCGTCATAGCCCCAGCCGTGGTCGCCGTTGAAGGCGTTGACCGGCATCGGTTCGACGAAGTCGATGCCCAGGGAGACCAGATGATCTAGCTTCCCGATCGCCGCGTCCAAGGTGCCGGCCTCGGTGAACGTCCCGATGTGCAACTCATAGATCACCGAGCCGGCGAGCTGCCGGCCGGTCCAGTCGCTCTCGGTGCGCAGTGCCGTCAGGTCGACGGTCCGCGACAGGGCGTGCACACCGTGCGGCTGACGTCGGCTCCGTGGATCCGGCAGCGGATGATCATCGTCGCCCAGCAGGTAGCCGTAGTCGATGTCGGGCCGGTACAGCTCGGTCGGCAGGTCGAGTGGATGCCACCAGCCGTCGTCGGTGCGTTCCATGGCGTAGAGCTGTCCATCGGCCAGCAGCCGGACGCGGTCGGCCGCGGGTGCCCAGACGTCGTAACTGATCATGCTCACAGCTCCTCGCCGATGATCACGGGTTCATTGACCAGGCGGATTCCCCACCGGTCCTCCACCCCGGCCCGCACCTGGCGGGCGAGGTCGAGCAGATCCTTGGCGGCGGCGTTGCCACGGTTGGTCAGTGCCAGTACATGTTTGGTCGACAGCGATGCGGCGCTGTTGCCGTACCCCTTGTCGAAGCCGGCGTTCTGGATCAGCCAGGCGGCGCTCAGCTTGACCCGCCCGTCGGTCTGCGGGAACCGCGGCGCCGAATCCGGCAGGCTCGCAGCGACCGAAGCCTCCACGATCGGGTTGGTGAAGAAGGATCCGGCACTCCAGGTGTCATGATCATCGGCGTCCAGGACCATTCCCTTGCCGCCGCGGAGCGCCAGCACTGCGGTACGGACCGCCGGCGCCGGGGCACGGCACCCGATCTCGACCCCGAGCCTGTCGGCCAGTTCGCGATAGCGCACCGGGGCCGACAGCTCGCCCAGCGGCAACTGGAAGGTGACGCTGAGGACCACCCACCGACCGGGGTGGGCCTTGAACCGGCTGTGGCGGTAGCTGAAGTCGCACTCGGCCCCGGTGAAGGTCGTGATCTTCTTCTGCTGTCGGTCATAGGTCCGGACCCGGGCGATGGTCTGGGCCACTTCGGCGCCATAGGCCCCGACGTTCTGGATCGGTGTCGCCCCGGCCGAACCCGGGATGCCCGACAGCGCCTCCAGCCCCGACCATCCACGATCCACGGTACGGGCGACGAAGGCGTCCCAGCTCTCGCCGGCGGCGACGGTGACCATCGCCCCGGAGCAGCTATCGACCTCGGAGGTGTCTCCGGTGGTGGCGATCCGGATCGCCAGCCCGTCGAAGCCGCGGTCGCCGATCAGCAGATTCGACCCACCGCCGATCAGCAGCACCGGTGTACCGGCATCGTCGGCCGCAGCGACGGTCCTGATCAGTTGATCTTCGTCGGTGGCGGTGACGAACTCCCGGGCCGGTCCACCGACCCGGAAGGTGGTCAGCTCCGCCAACTCAGTCAACGCGCACCTCGACCGCTGCCTGCCCGAGCACCTTCTCGCCGTTGCAGGTGGCCTCCAACTTGATCTTGGCCACCCCATCGGCGACCTCGGCCACCTCACCGCTCACCTGCAGCTGGGTGCCGATCCCGTCATCGGGCACCGGGACGGGTTTACGGAAGCGGGCGTACTGACCGACGACTCGTTGGGGTCCGCCGAGTTCGGTGGTCACCGCACGCATGGCCAGGGCCATGGTCAACATCCCGTGGGCGATCACCCCGGGCAGTCCGAGCTCCGCGGCGGCATGATCGGAATGGTGGATCGGGTTGAAGTCGCCGGAGGCGCCGGCGTACCGGACCAGGGTGGTACGGGTGATCGGGACGGTCAGCGGACCGATGGTGTCCCCGACGGACAGGTCGAGACTCATGCCGTACCCTCCTGGTCGTCACCGGCCGGTCGGCTGTGGACGAACGTGGATTCGGCCACACAGACCTCCTCGGCCCCGGTGTCGATGCCCTCGGCGACGGCCTCGGCCTCGCGAGCGGTGATCGAGACCCGGATGCCGATCGTCTCGTTGCCGCCCCGCGCGCGGACGTTGGTGATCGTCAGCTGCGGGGTGATCAGGTCGCCGGCGCGCAGCGGCCGGTGCCAGAGGAATCGTTGATCGGCATGCACCGTGCGGGCCAGCGACAACTCCAGCTCGGGATCGTCGAACATGGCCTGCCAGGCGCTGGCTGCCGCGCTCATCACGAAGGTGGGCGGGACGAGGGCGTCGGCTCCCCGGTAGATCGGGTCACTGTCGCCGAGCGCGTCGGCGAAGGCGGCCACCCGCTCGGGGCTGATGAGCTGCGGGTCACCGGGCGGGAAGGTCCGCCCGATGTGCTCGGCTGAGATCGGCATGGCACCACCGTAGCGGCCGGTCAGCGGTGGTGATGACGACAGGAGAAGCCGGGCGGCGCGGATCGGGTCGCCCGTACGACCGCGGCGCCGCCCACCCGGTACGGCAGAATCCCTCTCGTGACAGCCAGCCGTGGGACAGGCCGCGCCATCGGCGCCGCATGGAGCCGCCGACCGGGCCTCGCAGGGCAGTCGCCGGACAGGAAGCGGCAGCGAATGATCCCCGAGGGTGCCGAAGCCTCGACGGTACGGATCGGGCACCGGGAACTGCGGCGGTTGCGTTCGAGCGCCGACCATCCCGATGGTCGGCTGCCGCTGGTGCTGATCCACGGCGGCGGCGCCGACAACTCCGCCATCTCCTGGTTCCACGCATTCGTCGACTTCGGTATCGACCGGCAGGTGCTGGCCTTCGACCTCCCCGGATTCGGCGGTTCCAGCGACGTTGCGCCCGTGGGTGGCCCGGTGGCCATGGCCGACCTGGTCGCCGAGGCCATCCGGGCCAGTGGATTCGACCGGGTCGCGGTGGCCGGTGTCAGCATGGGCGGTGATGTCGCCCTGAACCTGGCGCTGCGAGATCGCGAACTGTGCGCGGGACTGATCCTGATCGCACCCGGCGGTCTGATCCCGGTGCTGCGCAACCGGTTGGTCCAGGCCGCGGCGAAGGCCACGGCATGCCTACCCGATCTGCTGTTGCTGCCCGCGACCGCACTGGCCAACCGGTTCGTCGGCCAGGCATTGCGGGCGATGGTGCACGCCCCGGATCGACTGCCCGACGAGGTCGTGGCCGAGTTCGTCGCCGAAGCCCGCGCGCCACGAGGAGGCCTGGGCTACCTGCGCTACAACCAGGCCACCCTCGGTTGGCGGGCGATGACCAACGACCTGCTGCCGCAGGTGCAGCGGATCACCGTGCCGACCTTGTTCTTCCACGGCGCCGAGGACCGTTTGGTGCCGCTGGCGGGCTCTCGCGAGGCGGCCCGGCGGATGCCCGACGCCGAACTGCTGGTCGTGCCCGATTGCGGCCATTGGGCCCAGTTGGAGGCTCCGGTCCGGTTCGCGGCCGCCGCCAACCGGTTCCTGCACCGGCTCGACACCTGAACCGGGGGTTCGCGGATCAACACCCGAGCCGGGGCTTCCGGATCCCCGGCTCAACACCTGAACGAGGCTTCCGAGACCTCCGCACGGCCCGGGTCGTCACACCCTCCTTCGGTGCCCGGCCCCTACAATCGGGCCCATGAGCACTTCTCGGTCATCGATGATGGCGTTGCTGATGTTCAGCCTGGCGCTGTTGTCGGTGCTGGCCGCGAACTTCCCGCCGGGCAACTCCGCACCGATGGTCTGCATCATGATCGCCGTCGTCCTCGCCGCCACCGGTCTCGGTTTCCGGTTCCGGGCAATCCGCGAGCAGTACCGCGCCCAGCGCAAGGACCGCCGCTGAGCCCTCGGCTCGACAGACAAGTGAGCAGATTTCGCCACTCGATGACCGATCCAGCCCGCAACCGGGTCGTTCGGCGATCGAGTGGCAGATTCTGCTCAGCCCGGGCATGACAAAAGCCGCCCGGTCGAGAACCGGGCGGCTTTCCGCGGCGCTGGGATCAGCGGGTCTCGCGGTGCGCGGTGTGGTCGTTGCAGCGGAAGCAGTACTTCTTCAACTCCAGACGATCCGGGTCGTTGCGCCGGTTCTTCTTGGTGATGTAGTTCCGCTCCTTGCACTCGGTGCAGGCGAGGGTGATCTTCGGCCGGACGTCCGATGCCTTGGCCATGTCGGTATTCCTTCGGGTCTGGTACGTGGTGTGGCGAGTGAGGAGTAGCGAGAGCGGGATTCGAACCCGCGACCTCACGATTATGAGTCGTGCGCTCTCACCAACTGAGCTACCTCGCCAGGGAAGCGGCACGCCTGGCCACTTCTCAGAGCCCCCAAGCAGAATCGAACTGCTGACCTTCTCCTTACCATGGAGACGCTCTGCCTACTGAGCTATAGGGGCGCGACACAAACCCTCGTGCCGACGGTCGAGGATACACGTACCTTCGCAGATATTTCCAATCCGCTCCTCGCCCGCCGATGGCCGCGACCTGCCGGGTCGGAATCACCCGCTGCGGATACCATCCGGGGACAGGCTACCCGCACCGACCGCTGCGGGACGAACGGTACGAAGGAGACGCCCATGTCGCCGGAGGCAGTGATCGCGCTGGCGTTCCTCGTCTTCGAGTACATCCTGCGTTTCATCGCCATCGGGACCGTGCCGGAGAACCGTCGCCCGAGTTCGGGCACGGCCTGGTTGTTGTTGATCCTGATCGTGCCCGCTGCCGGCTTCCTGCTGTTCGCGCTGATCGGGTCCCCTTTCGTGCACGGGCGTCGCCACCGGTTGCAGCAGGCGGCGAACAAGGCTATCGAGGACTACGTCGGCGATCACCCGCTGGTGCCCGAGCAGTTGCCAACGACCTCCGGGTTCGCCCGGCTGGTGCAGCTGAACCGCGAGCTGACCTCGATGCCCTGCGTTCCCGGGCACATCCAGGGCCTGCACGCCGGTTACGACGAGTCGATCCGTGCGATCACCGAGGCGATCGGCAAGGCACGGACGTATGTGAACCTGGAGATCTACATCCTGGCCCTGGACAAGACCACCGAGCCGATGTTCGACGCACTCGCCGAGGCGGTCCGACGCGGGGTCAAGGTGCGGGTACTGTTCGACCAGATCGGTTCCCACAAGTACCCGGGCCGCCGGGCGATGAAGCGGCGGATGGACGAGGCCGGCATCGAGTTCTACGAGATGATGCCGATCGACCTGCTGCGGGGACGCTGGCGCCGACCGGACCTGCGCAACCACCGCAAGCTGGTGGTGGTCGACGGGGTGGTCGGGTTCATGGGCAGCCAGAACATGATCGACTCCAGCTACCTGATGCCGAAGAACCGGCGGGCCGGGCGGCACTGGGTGGACACGAACATCGAGGTCACCGGGGAGATCGTGCAGTCCCTCGACGCGGTCTTCGCCACCGACTGGCTGACCGAATCGGGCGAGGAGGTCTTCGATGTCGACGCCGACTACTCCGATGCCCTGGCCACCCGCCCCGATGTCACCCTCGAGGGTCCGGAGGTGCCGATGCAGCTCGTACCGTCCGGCCCCGGTTTTCCGACCGAACCGAACCTGCGACAGTTCACCTCGATGCTGTACATGGCGCAGCGCCATGTGGCGATCGTCAGCCCGTACTTCGTTCCCGACGAATCGCTGCTCGCCGCCATCACCACCGCCAGCTACCGCGGTGTGGTCGTCGAGCTGTTCGCCTCCGAGCAGGCCGACCAGTTCATGGTCCACCACGCCCAGCGTTCGTACTACCAAGGTCTGTTGGAGGCCGGGGTACGGATTCATCTGTACCCGAAGCCGGCGGTGCTGCACACCAAGCTCGTGACCGTCGACCGACACCTGGGCCTGATCGGGTCGTCGAACATGGACATGCGTTCGTTCGCCCTCGACTACGAGATCATGCTGCTCGGTCTCGGCGACGAGTTCACCGATCAGCTCGACGACATCGTGGCCGACTACCGGGCGCGGTCGAAGGAGATCACCTTGGAGGAATGGCGCCAACGCCCCTGGCACGAGCGCTATCTGGACAATGCGTTGCGGATCACCTCGGCGCTGCAATGAGAAATGGTGCCACGCTCCATCCGACGGGTACGACCGCCGATTCCGCCCCGGCCGAGCCTGCCGCTGCCTGCGGGCCGAACGCGAAGCGGCCCTGACTGCTCGGGCAGTCAGGGCCGCATTCTGCGGGTGGCAGGTGTTGGATTCGAACCAACGTAGGCGATGCCGACGGTTTTACAGACCGCTCCCTTTGGCCGCTCGGGCAACCTGCCGTGGTCCTCAGCGGACCGCCAAGGAGGATAGCAAGAAGGACCGATCGCAGACCAATCGGTACCGGCCATCAGCTCGAGGTGGGCGGGGCGGAACCGTGGCGTCGACCGCTGCGTCCACCGATAGACTGCCGCTGATTCACGGGCATCGCGACCGCGGGCACAGCGTGCCCCGCCCGACCGAACCGTCGACCACGACCGAGGAGCACGATGTCCGGCCCGAACTTCTCCCGCCCCGATTCCCACGAACCGACGAACTGGGGTGCCTCCGGACAGGGCCCGGCCGAATATGGGCAGAGCGCTTACGGTCAGGGCGGCTACGACCAAGCCGGGTACGGCCACGACACCCAGGGTTACGGGTCCGACAGCTCCGGGTACGGCAGCGTGCCGGCCGATCAAGCCTTCGCTTTCTACGATCCCTACGGACAACCATCGAGCGGGTACTCCGACTCGGGTTACGGGGCGAGCGGTTACGCCGAGCCGGACGGTTACGGACAACCATCGAGCGGGTACTCCGACTCGGGTTACGGGGCGAGCGGTTACGCCGAGCCGGACGGTTACGGACAGCCCTCGAACTACGGCGACCACGGCTACGGCCAGTCCTACCAGCCCGACCTCGTCCAGCCCGCTGCGCCGTACCCCTACCTCGCCCCGCGCCCCACCAATGCCTTGGCGATCGTCTCCCTGTGCTGCGGGCTCGGCTCGTTCGTGGTCGGGATCTCCTGGATCGTCGGCATCATCACCGGACACCTGGCACTGCGGCAGATCGCCCGTACCGGCGAACAGGGCCACGGACTCGCCGTGGCCGGTCTGATCGTCAGCTACCTCTTCGGCGCCTTCTTCGCCGCCATCGTTGCGATCTACATCGTGGTGATCGCGCTCGCCATCGGCTCTTCGGTCTGAACCGCGATCCGTCCAGCGGACTAAGGTGTTCGCCACGCCCGGACCGTCACCGCGGTCCGTTCATCGACATCGGTTCAACGACCAAGGAGAGACGTGGCCAAGGAGAGTTCGTTCGACGTGGTGAGCAAGGTCGATCGCCAGGAGGTCGACAACGCCCTGAACCAGGCGGCCAAGGAGGTACGCCAGCGGTTCGACTTCAAGGGCACCGACGCCTCCATCGCCTGGTCCGGTGAGGCGATCGAGATGGAGGCCAACTCCGAGGAGCGGGTGAAGGCCGTGCTCGACGTCTTCGAATCCAAGCTGGTACGTCGCGGGGTAAGCCTGAAGTCCCTCGATGCCGGTGACCCGCGCAGCTCGGGCAAGTTGTTCAAGATCACCGCCACCACCACCGAGGGCATCAGCCAGGAGAACGCGAAGAAGGTCTCCAAGCTGATCCGCGACGAGGGACCGAAGGGTGTGAAGGCGCAGATCCAGGGCGACGAACTGCGGATCTCGGGCAAGTCCCGCGACGATCTGCAGGCGATCCAGAAGTTGATCAACGACGCCGACTTCGACTTCGCGGTGCAGTACGTCAACTACCGCTGAACGGGCCCTGCCGGGCCTGCGGCCCGGGCCCGCAGCAGGTGCAGGATGTCGCGCTGCCAGCCGCTCACGGTGCGGTGGGCGAGGTCGGAGAATCCCGCCCGGGCAAGCCGCTGGGCGAGTTCGTCGATGCCGATGAACTCGTTCACCGAGGCATGCAGGTAGCGGTAGAGCTCGGCCTGGCCGGCCACCAGCCTGGCCAGCGGGTCGATGATCATCGTGTTCACCGCCTGCCAGCGACGCCGGGCCGCAGCCGACTCGGCCACCGAGTACTCCTCGATCACCAGCGGCGCACCGGTCCGCAATGCCGCATGCAGCTGCTGCAGCGTCTGCTGCAGATCGGTGACATTACGCAGCAGATAACAGGCGAGGATGCCGTCGGCAGCCGGAAACCCACGCTCGCCGAGTTCCTCGGCCCGGGCATGGACGAACTGCACCTCGGCGGGCCACTGCCGTCGGCGGGCCTGGGCGAGCATGCCGGCCGAGGCGTCGACACCGATGATCCGGGGTCGGATCCCCCGCTCCCGGGCCGCGTCCAGCAGCGCCCGGGTCGACAGCCCCGAACCGCATCCGAGGTCGAGCAACACCGGGTCGGACACCAGCGGCCGAGCTGCCTCCACCTCGTCGAGCAGGGCGTCCGCGGCCAGCCGTAGGTGCCGCCCGTACCCCGGGTTCAACCCGACCATCGTGTCGTAGGTGTCGGCCACCCGGTCGAATTCCCCCGCCACCTGCGCCTTGCGCAACGGGCCCACCCGGTCGGCCGCAACACCCATGTCCATCACCCCACCCTGTCACGGACCGATCCCGATCGGGCCGAAGTCGGAGCGATCGGTGCCCGTCCCGTCAGCACCACCGGCAGCGATCCAGCCCGGGCACCATGATCGGCACCCGCTAGGCTCACCGCATGAGAGCCGTTCCCCCGTACCGCCCGCGACAGTGGCGACCCGGCCGGGACCGGCGCGCAGAATGTCATCGAGGCCCGAGCGGCGCACCCCGCAGCAACGGACGCTCGGTGATCGTCGTCGGCGGTGGCATCGCCGGGCTGTCCGCGGCGGCGGAACTGGCCGAACGCGGCGTCACCGTGACCGTGCTGGAGTCGTTGCCCCAACTCGGCGGACGGGTACGTTCCTGGCCGGTGGAACTGGCCGACGGCACACCGGCCACCATGAGCCGAGGATTCCACGCCTTCTTCCGGCAGTACTACCAACTGCGTGCGCTGTTGCGTCGCGGCGATCCCGAGCTGAACGGGTTGCGCGCGGTGGAGGACTACCCACTGCGCCATGCCGCCGGACAGACCGACTCGTTCACCCGGGTACCGCGCACTCCCCCGCTGAATGTGCTCGGCTTCGTCCTGGGTTCCCCCAGCTTCCCCTTGCGACGACTGCCGCAGGTCGACGCCGAGCGGGCGATGCGATTGCTGGACGTCGAGTTCCCGGCCACCTTCAGCGACTACGACGGGATCTCGGCGGCCGAACTGCTGGACCGCCTGCGCTTCCCCGACGAATGTCGCCACCTCGCCCTGGAGGTCTTCGCCCGCAGCTTCTTCGCCGACGCCGAGGAGTTCTCGGCCGGAGAGCTCGTGGCGATGTTCCACAGCTACTTCCTCGGCTCGGCCGAGGGTCTGCTGTTCGATGTCGCCGCCGACGACTTCGACCGTGCCCTGTGGGCACCCCTGGCGCAATGGCTGACCCAGCAGGGGGCGCAGCTGCGTACCGACACCCCGGTCCGGTCGATCGAACTGGCCGACCGCGGGGTACGGGTCGGCATCGACGGGCAGACCCTCAGCGCCGATGCCGTCGTCATCGCCACCGACCTGCAGGCGACCCGGTCCTTGATCGACACGGGCGGATTCGACCAGCGCGGATTCGACCAGCGCGGATTCGACCAGCGCGGATTCGACCAGCGCGGATTCGACCAGCAATGGGTGGACTCGGTCGGTGCACTGCAGACCGCACCGGAGTTCGCGGTGTGGCGCCGCTGGTTCGACACCGGAGTACGCGCCGACGCAGCCGACTTCCTCGGTACCACCGGGTACGGACCGCTGGACAACGTGTCGATGATCCACCAGTTCGAGTCCGGTGCCGCCGACTGGGCGGCCACCAATGGGGGCAGTGTGGTCGAGCTCCACGCCTACGCATTACCGGCCGGGTTCGATCACGAGCAGCTGCGCGCGGAGTTGGACCGCCATCTATGGTCACTGCATCCCGAGCTGCGCCATGCGCGGACCCTCGGTGACCAGTGGCTGGTGCGTGCCGACTGCCCGCTGCCCGGCCTGACCCCCTGGCACGAACGCCCCGGAGTGGTCACCCCGTCCTCGCGGGTGGTGCTGGCCGGCGACGGGGTGCGCTGTCCGTACCCGGTCGCCCTGATGGAACGTGCGGCGACCACCGGAGTGATGGCGGCCAATCGACTGCTGGAGAACTGGGGTGTCGCCGGAGCCGACATCTGGACCACACCGACGTCGCCCCGGGCTGCCTGGATCCAGCCGGTGCACCGGCTGCTGCAGCGCACGACAAAAGAATCAAATGTTTGATACATTGCGGTATGCCGTCACCGCAGGCGCCGACCAGCCCGCTCGAGTTCATCCGCTCGTCCACCTTCTGCACGATGGCGCATGTGGTGCACCGGCTGACCCTGGAATTGGCACCGCATCTGGAACCCTACGGACTGACTCCGACAACAGTCGCAGTCCTGGGACAGCTGGCGGCCCAGCCCGAGCAGACCCCGGCAGAACTCGCCCGCACCTGCGACATGAGCCCGCAGCGGATGTCCGGCATCGTCCAGCGGTTGGAGGCCGACTCGCTGATCTCCCGCCAGGGCACCCGCGGCCGGGGGCGGCAGACCACTCTGCGACTGACCAAGACCGCTGAGTCCCGGCTGGTCGCGATCTGGCCGCATCTGGTCGACGCCGGCTCCCCCGACTCCCTGCAGGTCAGCCCGGCCGAGGCCGAACACCTGCGCGACCTGCTGCTCTGCGCGCTGACCCCGCAGAGCCCACCCACCTCCGATCCGGTGGTGCTCGTCGACGAGCAGGGCACCCGCCTGGGGACTGCGGAGAAGTCCTTGGTCCATGACAGCGACACCCCACTGCATCTGGCCTTTTCCACCTACCTGCGGGCTCCCGACGGCCGGGTGCTGATCACCCGGCGGGCGCTGACCAAGCGGACCTGGCCGGGGGTCTGGACGAACAGTGCCTGCGGCCACCTGCGTCCCGGGGAAACACCGGCACAGGCAGCCGAACGCCGCGTCACCGAGGAACTCGGCACCGCCCCATTGGACCTGCAGACGGTCCTGCCCGACTTCGCCTACCGGGCGGTCGATGCCGGCGGAGTCGTGGAGAACGAACTCTGCCCGGTGCTGGTCGGTGGGATCGACCCGGCGGGCATCGACCCCGATCCGAGCGAGGTGGCCGAGTACGACTGGGTCGGCTGGGACGACCTGCGCGACTGTGCAGCCCGTACCCCCCGATTGTTGAGCCCGTGGGCGGTCGAACAGATCGTCCAGCTGGGCCCGGACCCCTGGGGGCGTTCATGATCATCCACCTCTGTGCCGGAACACGATCATGATCAACGATTCCGCAGCAACCTGGGCCGAGGTCACCGACGACCATCGTGCGGTCGGTACCACCTTGGCCGCGGTCGAGCACGCACTGTGCACCAGCATCGCCGAGCTCACCCGGCAGTGGAACGCCCATGCCGGTGACCGGGCACCGATCCTCGGCACCACCGATCTGCCGTCCCTGCTCGCCGCAGCAGTCGGCGGCGGCAAGCAGGTACGCCCGGCCATGGTGCACTGGGGATGGCTGGCCGCCGGCGGCCCCGACCACAGCCGGCAGCAGATGATCACCGCCGGCGCGGCCTTCGAGCTGTTGCACGCCTTCGCGATCATCCACGACGACGTGATGGACCGTTCGGAGACCCGTCGCGGGCACCCCACCTGCCATGTCCTGGCCACCGAGGCCTACCGGCAAGCCCGAGGGGACCACGGGGCCGAGCTCTTCGGCGACAGCATCGCGATCCTGGTCGGTGACCTCGCCCATGCCGAGGCCGACCACCTGATCGGCGCTCTGCCGTCGGCGACCCGATCGATCTGGCGGGCGATGGTGATCGAACTCGTCCTGGGTCAGCGCGCAGACCTCACCGGCACCAGCCCCGACGACCGGATCGCGGCCCTGGAGGTGGCCCGGTTGAAGACCGGTTCCTACACCATCGAACGCCCGTTGCAGATCGGCGCCGACCTCGGCGCGGCGAGCGCGTCGGCGATGGAGTGCCTGGCCGGGTACGGACGGCATCTCGGGCGAGCCTACGGTCTGCGCGACGATGTGCTGGGGACCTTCGGCGATCCGAGCAGGACGGGCAAATCGATCGACGACGACCTCACCTCGGGCAAGCAGACCGTGTTGTTGTTGCTGGCCGAGAAGCGGTTCTCCACCGACGGGCGCCGCCGACTGCGGCGGGTCACCGCCAACCAGGCGGGTTCGGACGAGGTCGACCGGGTACGCCAGGAGATGATCGACACCGGCATACGCCAGGAGGTCGAGGCCATGATCGACAACGAGATCGACACCGCCCTGGCCGCACTGGACCGACACCATCTGGATCCGGTGGCGGTCGACGGGTTGACCCGATCAGCCGAGCAGCTCCGGAGGCGGACCGCATGAGCCATGTCGTGATCATCGGCTCCGGTCTGGCCGGGTTGTCCGCCGCCTGCCACCTGCTGGGGGCCGGACACCGGGTGAGCATCGTCGAGCGCGACCACCAGCTCGGTGGCCGAGCCCGGCGGGTGAGCCAGGACGGGTTCACCTTCGACCTCGGGCCGACCGTGATGACCATGCCCGAGTTGCTGGACGAACCGCTGCGCGCGATCGGTTCCAGTCAGCAGCGGGCGGTGCCGATGCGCCGGCTCGACCCGGGCTACCGGGGCCGTTTCGCCGACGGCAGCGAACTGCTGATCCGCGACAGCACGCCGCGGACCGCCGCCGAGATCGCGGCCCTGGCCGGTTCTGCCGAGGGAGAGGCCTTCTCGGAGTTGGCGCAGTTCCTGCACCGGTTGAACACGATCGAACTGCTGAACTTCATCGACCGCAACTTCGACTCCCCGCTGGATCTGTTGCGCAATCCGGTGGCGGTGGCCCGGCTGGTGTCCATGGGCGCCTTCGGTTCCCTGCAACGCATGATCGACAAGCGGATCTCCGATCCCCGGGTCCGGCGCATGCTGACCTTCCAGGCCCTCTATGCCGGTCTCCGCCCGGACAAGGCGCTCGGTGTCTACGGCGTGATCACCTACATGGACACCGTCCGCGGGGTCTACCTGCCCGAGGGAGGTATGGGTGCGGTCGCGGCGGGGCTGGCTGCCGAGCTCGCCGACAAGGCGACGATCATCACCGACACCACGGTCACCGAACTGCTCCGGCGCAGCGACGGTGTGATCGCCGGCGTGAACACCACCGGTGGCACGATCGCCGCGGATGCCGTGGTGATCACCACCGATCTGCCCGAGGCGTACCGGCGGCTGCTGCCCGAACTGCAACCACCCCGCGCGGTCCGCAGACCGGTGTACTCCCCCTCGGCGGTGGTCTGGCATCTGGGGGTACGCGGAGAGCTGCCGCAACGTGCCGCCCACCACAACATCCACTTCGGTGAGCAGTGGGCCGAATCCTTCGAGGCACTGGTCGATCGAGGTGTCTGCATGCCCGACCCGTCACGGCTGGTCACCGTCAGCAGCCTCGGCGAACCCGGTCTGGCGCCCGACGGGGCCCACACGCTCTACGTCCTCGAACCCGTACCGGGGACCGGTCGCGGTGTGGACTGGACCCGCGAACGCGGACCGATCCGCGAACGCCTGGCCGAGTTCCTCGCCGCCAACGACTACCCGACCGACATCGTCACCGAACGGCTGGTCACACCGACCGAATGGGAGGCCGAGGGCCTGGCCGGCGGCACCCCCTTCGGCCTGGCCCATGTGTTCTCCCAAACCGGCCCGTTCCGCCCCTCGAACCTCGAACCCCGCGTACCGGGGGTGTTCTTCGCCGGCTCCTCCACCGTCCCCGGGGTCGGTGTACCGATGGTGCTGATCAGCGGCAAGCTGGTCTCCCACCGGGTCGACCGATGGTTCGGCAGACGCCGATGACCGACACCGCGATGAGCGACAGCGAGCACATCGAAGCCGGGTACGCCCAGTGCAGCAGGCTGACCTGGGCCCACGGCACCACCTACTTCTGGGGTGCGATGCTGTTGCCGAAGCAGGATCGGCGACATGTCCACGCGGTCTATGCACTGTGCCGGCTGGCCGATGACATCGTCGACGCCCCCGGCGCCACCCTCGGCCCGGCCAACACCGCTACCCGGCAGGCATTGCAGGACTTCCGAGCCGAGTTCGACGAGAGCCTGCGTACCCCGCACCGGGCCCGTCCGGTGTTCGCCGCGATCGCCACCAGTGTCCGCAGCGCCGGCATCGAACCGGAGTGTTTCGACCGCTTCTTCGACGCGATGGCGATGGACCTGGTGACCGACAGCTACCAGACCTGGCAGGACCTGCTGGGTTACATGGAGGGCTCGGCGGCGGTGATCGGGGAGATGATGTTGCCCGTCCTGCACCCCCGCTCGGCGCGGGCACTGCGACCGGCCCGTGCGCTCGGCTTCGCCTTCCAGCTGACCAATTTCCTGCGCGATGTCGGCGAGGACCTGCAGCGCGGTCGGGTCTACCTGCCGCAGGAGGACCTGCGACGCTTCGGCACCGATCCGGCCGATCGCCGCAATGACCGCGCCTGGCGGGAGATGCTGGCCTTCCAGATCGCCCGCAACCGCGAGCTGTACGCGATCGCCGATGAGGGACTGACCTACCTGCCACGTCCCTCGGCCACCTGCGTCGGTACCGCCCGGGTGCTCTATTCGCAGATCCTCGATCGGATCGAGGCCAACGACTACGACGTGTTCGCCCGCCGGGCACGGGTACCGCTGCCCCGCAAGGCCGCCACCGCTGCCCTGGCGGCGATCGTCGGACCGACGGTCCACGCACGGATGCACCGACTGCAGCCCAGATCTCCGGTGACGGTGGAGGGAATCCAATGAGCGAACACGGACGACTGGCCCGGCTGCAGCAGGAGGTCCACCGGCGAACCCCGATCCGCTACCTGCCCGAGGACTCCCTGGACCGGATCCGCCCCACCTGGCAGCAGGCCCGCATCGGCCGGATCGAACGTGCCCTGCGACGGGCCAAGCAGGGCGATCCCGGCGGCTGGCATGTGGTCGGCTCTTCGGCCTCCCTGCCGACGGCCGAGTCGATCACCCGGACCGTTGCGGGCCAGGAATTGGTGCTCTGGCGCGCCGACGGCAGGGTCCATGCCGGACCGGGGTCCTGTCCGCACATGGGAGCCCTGCTCGACCGCTGTCCGGTCTTCGACGGGGTCCTGCACTGCCGGTGGCACGGGATGCAGCTGCCACCCGAGGGGATCGGCGCCTGGCGTACCCTGCCGGCCGTCGACGACGGCGTCCTGTTGTGGGTACGCCTGCCCACCCCCGGTGAGGAACTGTCGGCCGAGCCGACCATCACCCCGCGACCGCCGCTGGACCGGGCGATCAGTGCGGTCGCGGCCCGGGCACTGGTCTGTGAACCCGATGACGTGGTGGCGAATCGACTGGACCCGTGGCACGGCGCCTGGTTCCACCCCTATGCCTTCTCCGACCTGACCGTCGACGAATCGGCCAGCGACGACGAGGTGCTGACCGTCGATGTCACCTTCCGGCTCAGTCGTACCTGGGGTGTGCCGGTGACGGCGGAGTTCCGCTGTCCCGATGCGCGGACGATCGTGATGACGATCGTGCGGGGTGAAGGCGCGGGCTCGGTGGTGGAGACCCATGCCACCTTCCTCGGACTCGACTCCCAGGGACTGCCCCGGACCATGATGACCGAGGCGACCATCGCCCACTCCGATCGCCCCGGGTTCTCCCTCGGCCGGGCAATGTCCGGTGTGATCAAACCGTTGATGCGGCGGACCGCATTGCAACTGTGGGTCGACGACGGTGAGTACGCCGAGCGCAGGTACGAGATCCGCCACCGGCAACAGGTTCGCCAGGAGTCCGGTTCCCGGTGAACGACCACTCACCGGTTGTGATCATGGAATCCGATGATCTTCGTGCCGGAATGATCATGGACGGGCAGCGGTCGTGAATCGGTCGACGGGCAGGTCGTCGCAGGTCGACGTGGCCGTCGTCGGGCTGGGGCCGGCGGGCCGGGCGTTGGCCCATCGACTGTTGCAGGCCGGTGCCGAGGTGTTGGTGATCGACCCCTGTCCGGAGCGGGTGTGGCGACAGACCCTGTCGGGCTGGCGGCACCAGTTGCCGGGCTGGCTGGACGACCAGGTGGTGGCCAGCACGGCTCGCCCGGTGCTGCGCACCCGGGGCACCCAGGAGATCGACGACCCCTATCTCGTGCTCGACAACACCGCGCTGCACACCCGGCTGAGCCTGGCCGGTGCGCGGGTCGAGGAAACGCGGGTCGGGCCGGACGGTTTCGCGGCGCTGACCAGCAGGGCCCACTGGGTGATCGACGCCCGCGGGGCCACGCCGGCCGGTCGGCGACGCCGGGTGCCGATGCAGACCGCCCACGGGGTGGTCGTACCGACCCGGGCGGCCGCCGGTGTGCTGGCCGGCGCCGAGGCGGTGCTGATGGACTGGACCCCCTTCGACGGGTCGTCACGGTGGCAGGAACCGGCCTCGTTCCTCTATGCCGTCGAGGTCGCACCGGGGCGTGAGCTGCTGGAGGAGACCTGCCTCGCCGGTGAGCCACCGCTGCCGCCGGCGGAGCTGCAACGGCGGCTGCATCGTCGCCTGCAGCGCTACGGGGTGCCGCCGGATGCGATCGAGGGACCCGGCGCGACGATCGAACGAGTCCGGATCCCGATGCTGCCCAGTGCGGCCGACCCGTTGCCCGACCGGGTGATCCGGTTCGGGGCGGCCGGTGGACAACTCAACCCGATCACCGGGTACTCCGCGCTGGCATCGCTGCGGGACACCGACACCTGGGTGAACGCGCTCACCCGGGGTGACCCGGGCCGCCTGCCGCAGCGGCCCGATCCGCTGGCGCGGACCGCACTGGGGGCCTTCCTGCAGCTCTCCCCGGCGGCCACGGTGGAACTCTTCGACGCCTTCGCCAGACTGCCGACCGAACAGCAGCGGGTGGTCTTCGACGGCCGCGGTGCCGGTTTCCCGGCGGCGCTGTTCGCGCAGTGGCAGGCGATGCCACCGGCCGGCCGGCTCGCCCTGATCGCTGCCACTGCCCGCAGCCTGCTGACGGCTCGGTGAGCGCGCCCACCGCCCGGTTGCTCCTCGCCCGGTGAGCATTCGTGGTCGGTCGGTCGGCCCGGCTAGCATCGCTGGCTGTGCTCAGGATCGGAACCCTCAACGTCAACGGCATCCGGGCTGCGGACCGCCGCGGCCTGCGGCAGTGGTTGGCCGAACACGACCCGGATGTCCTCACCCTGCAGGAGGTACGGGCCGAGCCCGACCTGATCCCCGAAGGGGTCTTCGACGGGTACCACCTCAGTTGCGACGCCGGCAGCCTGAAGGGCCGCAACGGTGTCGCGGTGCTCAGCAAGGCCAAGCCGCTCGACGTCCGTACCTCCATGGGCGCGAAGGAGTTCGCCGCCGAGGGGCGCTGGATCGAGGTCGACCTGCCCGAGCTGACCGTCGCCTCGCTGTACCTGCCGAAGGGCGCCTCCCCCGACGACGCCGAACGGATCGAGGCCTACCACCGCAAGATGCGCTACCTGCCGGCCCTGGCGCGGCATCTGACCAAGGCCCGCCGGGCCGCGGCCAAGGCCGGCCGCGAGTTCCTGGTCACCGGCGACTTCAACATCGCCCACACCGAGAACGACCTGAAGAACCCGAAGACGAACCGGCGCTCGCCCGGCTTCCTCGCCGAGGAGCGCGAATGGTTCAGCCAGATCCTCGGCCCGCGGACCCTCACCGATGTGGTCCGCGCCCTGCACCCCGACCAGGCCGGCCCCTACTCCTGGTGGAGCTGGCGCGGCCAGGCCTGGACCAACGATGCGGGCTGGCGGATCGACTACCAGCTCGCCAGCCGGGCCCTGGCCGATGCAGCGGTCACCGGGGGTACCTACCGCGACCCGTCCTACGAGGCCCGGATCAGCGATCACGCACCGGTGGTGGTGGACTACCGGGTCTGACCCCGAGCACCGGGCGGCAAACCGGCCGGACCCCGCGCAGGCCGGTCGGCCCACCCGCCGAGCCAGACCGCGTCCCGGGGCATTACGCTGCCGACGTGGTCGACTACTTCACTGCAGAAACCGATCAGGTCCGCTTCGCCGTGGACGGCCGGCTCGGGCTGATCGAGCTCAACCGACCGAAGGCGATCAACGCCTTGACCTGGGAGATGGTCGACGCGCTGAATCGACAGCTCGACGAATGGGCCGAGGACGACGCGATCGCCACGGTGGCGATCACCGGCGCCGGCGACCGTGGCCTGTGTGCCGGCGGCGACGTCCGTTCTATCCGCGAGGCGATCCTCGCCGGTGACCTGGAATCGCCGACGAACTTCTGGCGCGACGAGTACCGGCTGAACGCCACGATCGCCGACTACCCCAAGCCCTATGTGGCGATCATGGACGGCGTGGTGATGGGCGGCGGAGTCGGCGTCTCGGTCCACGGGCAGGTACGTCTGGTCACCGAGCGGACGAAGATCGCGATGCCGGAGACGATCATCGGGTTGTTCCCCGACGTCGGCGCGATGTGGTGTCTGTCCCGGGCACCACAGAACTTCGGGGTGCACATGGCACTGACCGGCACCACGATCGACGGCCCGACGGCGATCGCCATCGGGTTCGCCGATGCGCAGATCGACTCGCAGCGAATCCCCGAGGTGCTGGCAACCCTGGGCCGTGGCGAGTCGATCGACCACTTCCTCAGCACCCCGGCGGCAGCGCCCTTCGGGGACTGGCTGCAGGCCTACGACAGCACCGACCCGGTGCAGATCCTGCGACAGTTGAGGGCCAGCAGCGACCCGGCGGCTCGTACCGCCGCCGAGGACATGGCCAAGCGCTCGCCCTACTCGGTCGCGGTCACCCTGGCGGCCCTGCGGCGGGCGGCGACGATGTCTTCGGTGAACGAGGTGCTGGACCAGGACTTCGTCCTCGGCAAGCACTTCCTCGGCAATCCCGACTTCGTGGAGGGCGTCCGGGCCCAACTCGTCGACAAGGACCGGAACCCGACCTGGCGACATTCCTCCTTCGACCAGGTCACCGACGACGAGGTGGCGGCCGCCTTCGAGGACTGACCGCCGACGGCTCAGCCGACGTGCTGGCGCGGATGGTCGGCCTTCACCACCATCCGGGCCGGCGCGGAGTTGAACTCGTTGTCCCGGGTCCACACCCGATCGTTGGTCCAGCCGAACCAGATGATCGAAGCTGCCCCGATCAGCCCGAGCACCATCATCTCGTTCCGTTCGGCGAACTGCATGAAGCTGTAGGCCAGCACGATCACCACACCCCAGGCCGAGATCCGGATCGCCCGCCGGTTGAAGTGGGTGAGCGGCAGGAAGGTCCCCCACCAGGTGAGGTACCACGGGTGCAACGCCGGGCCGCCACACGTGATCGCAATCAGCGCATAGGCGAGGAAGTCGATCGGTTTGCGGAAGGCGTGCCGGAAGTACAGGTAGAGCACACCGAAGACGGTGATGATCATGCCGACCTGGCGGAAGATCCGGACCATCCGGCGAGCCAGGTCGTACTGGCCGAAGACGTTCAGCACTTCCGCCGCGGCGCTGCCCATCAGGGTCGTCGGGGCGATCGTGAAGACCATGCCGGGTACGTTCAGCCCCTCGATCCAACCCCAGCCCAGACCACAGGCCAGGGAGATCACGACGAACGCGAGCAGGCTGGTGATCGTCCCCACCGCGACCACGATGGCGGCCTGGAACTGGCGTTGGAAGGTGGTCGCCCGTCCCGCGGGGGGCGGCGGCATGGCGATCAGGGCAACGGCCACCACACCGACGATCGCCGGGATCTTCACCGCCGTCGCGGCGGCCACCAGCGTGCAGCCGACCAGGAACCGTCCCTTGTTGGCCATCCACAGCGCCAACACCAGCAGGGCGAGCATCAGCGCGTCGTTGTGCGCCCCGCCGATCAGGTGCAGCATCACGATCGGGTTGCCGATGGCGAACCAGAGCGCGACCGCCGGGTCGGCTCCGACCCGCTGGGCCAGGGCCGGCAGACAGGCGGCCACCACGACCATGCTCACCAAGGAGACCAACCGCATGCCCAGGGTCGCCGACCAGTACGGGTCGAGGGCGAACAGGCTCACCACCAAGTGGTTCACCTGCAGCGCCAGCGGGCCGTACGGTGCGGCGGTGTAGCGCCAGACCGGAACCACCTGCTCGGCCCAGAACCCGGGCAGCTGGGAGACCCCGCCCACTCCGTAGGGGTCGACCGCGTTGTGGATCAGCCACCCCTCCGCGGCGTAGGCGTAGGAGTCGTCGCTGAACACCGGCGGACCGAACAGCATCGGCAGTGTCCACAGCGCGACCACCACCCGCATGTCGACCTGCGGCCGGTCGAACCGGGGCCGCAACCGGAACCAGGCGTCGGCCAGCATGATCACGCCGAACAGCGTCAGCCCGGTGGTCAGGGCCCGTACCGGGTTGGTGGTGAGGAACGGGACCAGGTCGTACCACGGCGAGTTCTCCGGCAGGTACGCCGGGGAGATCGCCCCCAGGGCGACCAGCAGGCTCGCCAGCATTCCCCGACGGACGGCCGGGACCGCCCAGGCTTCGCGTACCAGCCCGCTGACCACCAGCCAGCGGGCGTGCATCTGTGCCAACCAGAGATCCATCAGGCCACCGGATTCCCTACCGGCACCGGTTGCTTCAGCTCGGTGCCCCGGACATGGATCCGATCGTTCACCCAGGCCAGCCAGCAGAACGGGATGAAGGCGATCAGCCCGATGGCCAGCGCGCCGTTGAAGTAGCACAGCAGCACCACCGAGGCGTACATGCCGAGGGTGATCGCCAGGTAGGTCAACCGCCGCAGCATCGGGGTGGGGTCACTGAACGGGAACAGGGTGAGCCCCCAGGTGAAGTACCACGGGTGCAGCGACGGTCCGCCGAGGGCGATCAGCGCCATCGCCGCTGCGCCGAAGTTGTTCGGCTTGCGCAGCAACCAGCGGCGGAACAGGGCGAGGATGGCGATGATGGTGACCGCGATCCCGGTGTCGGTGAAGATCCGGCCCATCCGTCGCCCGATGTCGTAGAAGCCGAACTGGTTCATGATCAGACCGAGGAACTCACCGGTGGCCCGCCAGGGTGCCATCGTGACCACGATGCCCGGTACCGACAGTCCGGCGATCCAGCCCCAACCCAGGCCGCTGGCCATGGAGATCGCCAGGAAGGCCGCCAGGCTCAGGGCGGAGGCGACCGAGACGTGCAGGATGGCGGCGAACTCGCGGTGCCAGCGGCGGCCGGTGGTGGGTGGGGGGAAGGCGATCAAGGCGACCGGTACGGCCACCACGACGGCCGGCAGTTTGATCGCGGTGGCCGCGGCGACACAGGCGCAGGCCAGCAGGAACCGATGCTTGACGGCCAGCCACAGTGCCAGCACCACCAGCCCGAGCATCCAGGCATCGTTGTGTGCCCCGCCGATCAGGTGGGTGATGGTCAGCGGGTTCACCGCGGCGAACCAGACCGCCGACTGCGGGTCCTTGCCGAAGTGACGGGCGATCGCCGGGGTGCAGCCGGCGATCAGTGCCACCCCGGCCAGCGACACCAGTCGCATGCCCAGGGTCGCCGACCAGTACGGGTTGTAGTTGAACAATCCGACCACGAGTTCGCTGATCTGCAGCGAGATCGGCCCGTAGGGGGCGATGGTGTAGCGCCAGACCAGCACCGCCTGCTCGGCGAACTCGCCCGGCATCATCCCCACCCCGAGGGTGTAGGGGTCGGCATTGTTGTGCAACATCCAGCCCTCGGCGGCCAGAGCGTAGGAGTCCTGACTGAAGATGGGCGGACCGAGCAGCATCGGCAGCGTCCACAGCGCGATCACGATCCGCAGGTCCGGATGCGCACGACCGATCCGGGGCCGCAACTGGAACCAGGCGTCGATCAGCATCAGCGTGCCGAGCACACTGAGCACCGAGGCGACGAGCTGCCAGCTGGCGGAGGTCTCCAGCCAGGGCAGCGCGTCCAGCCACGGCGAGTTCTCCGGGGTGAAGGCCCGGCTGAATCCACCGATCGCGATCAACGAGGTGGCCAGCAATCCCCGTCGGACACCGCTGTGGGACCACGTCCGGACGGTCTCGGTGCGCAGCCATCGCAGCTGCCCGGCGGTTCGGGAGAGCAATGCCGAGGCGATGACGTGCGGCATGTCACTCCTTCCGGGCTCGACTGGGCAGGGCACAACTGACCGCGAGCGGTGCCCGCTCGGGTCAGGTTACGTGAGTCCGCGCCACTGTTCGATCGGTCCGTGGTCGTAGCTGCCGCAGATCCGGCCACCGGGCGGCGTCGGCGGACCGGCTGCACCCCGCCCGATAGCCTGCCGGGGGTCTGTCGGTCGACGACGGGCCCCGTACGACAGCAGAAGCAGGACTGAGGAGGGGCGGTGGGTGATCGAGCAACCGATCCGGCCGGTGAGTTCGGTGCCCCCTCGGTGACCCCCGAGCCGGTGGCGGTGCCGGACGGGCAGGCCGATCGACGCGCCTCGCGCCGCGGTCTGGCGGCGGCCATCGGTGCCTACGTCTTCTGGGGTCTGGTTCCGCTGTTCTGGCCGTTGCTCGATCGCAGCGGTGCGGTGGAGTTGCTGGCCCATCGGATCGTCTGGGCCTTCGTGCTGGCACTGCTGATCGCCTTGCTGGTGGCCCGCCGGGAGCTCCGGCGTACCCTCGGCAGCCCGCGGGCGCTGCTGTTGCTCGCCCTCGCCTCGGTGGTGATCAGCGTCAACTGGGGTACCTACATCTGGGCGGTCACCCACGAGCAGGTGGTGCAGGCCTCGCTCGGTTACTACATCAATCCGATCCTCTCCATCCTGGCCGGGGTGTTGGTGCTGGGCGAGCGGTTGTCGGTGCCGCAGTGGGTGGCGGTTGGTCTGGCGGCTGCGGCGGTGGTCGTGCTCACCGTCGACTACGGACGCCCGCCCTGGGTGTCGCTGATCCTCGCGGCCAGCTTCGCCACCTACGGCGTCTGCAAGAAGTTCACCGATGCCGATCCGATCGTCACCCTGGTGATCGAATCCGGGTTCGTCCTGCTGCCCTCGATCGGCTACCTGGTCTGGCTGGGACTGCAGGGCCGCGGCACCTTCGGCGCCCTCGGGACCGGGTACTCCCTGCTGCTGGTGGTCAGCGGCGTGATCACGGTCGCACCGTTGCTCGGGTTCGCCTATGCGGCGACCCGGCTCGGTCTGTCGACGATGGGCCTGGCCCAGTACCTGGCACCGACCCTGCAGTTCGTCCTGGGGGTCTGGTGGTTCGGCGAACCGATGGGGACCGCCCGGTGGATCGGCTTCGGTCTGGTCTGGCTGGCCCTGCTGGTGCTCACGGTCGGTGCACTGTTGCCCGCACCTCGGGTTAGGCTGAGGGCCGCCGACCACGCATCCGGGCACGACGGTACGACCGCCGGTCCGCCGACCCGGGGCCCCGGCGATCCGGGACGCAGGCGCAGGACCGATCGACACAGGAGGAGATCTGCCGATGGCTGACAGGCCACGCCGGGCGGCCGACGAGGAGTTGGCCGCCGAGACCAACGTCCGCGGCTTCGACGCAGCAGACGTGGCGGCAGCCGGTCCGGCCACGCCGACCGATCCCCCCGCCGATCACCGGGCGGCAGACGATCCCGACGCCACCCGGTTGATCACCGAACCGGGTACCGGGCAGGCCGGTGCCGAGGATCCCGCGGAGCAGACGATGCTGCGTACCTCGGCTGTCGCCGGATTCGATCCCGAGGACGACGATGCCGACTACTCCGGTGACGACGACTACGACGAGGGTGAGGATCCGAAGGAGCGTCGGCGCCGGATCGCCGGTTGGGTGATCGTCACCGTCCTCGCCCTGGTCGCGGCATCCGGCGCCTTCCTGGTCGCCCGCAATGCCTTCGGCGCAGCCGACCAGGCGATCAAACCGGACCGCTTCGTCGAGGAGTACCTGCAGGCGATCGCCGCCGGCGATGCCGAGGAGGTTCTGGGCTACGGTCCGCGACCGCCGGCGGACTCGCCGCTGCTGACCGACGAACTGCTTGCCTCGTCGAACAATCGCGCCCCGTTGACCGACATCGAGGTCGTGGCCAGCAACGACACCCAGGTGCAGGTCGAGTACCAGCGGGGCGGCCAGCCGGTCACCGGCATCTTCGACGTCAGCAAGGCCAACGGGCGCTGGACCATGCAGACCTGGGGGGTGCTGCAGGTCACCGAGAACGATCTGCGGATGCCGTTCCTGCTCGACGGGGTGGAACTGCCCGGGCCGGGCGCCTACCCGGTCTTCCCGGGCAACTACCTGATCACCTCCAGCAGCGAGGCGCTGGACATCGACACCCGGTTGCAGGTGCCGGACAATGCTTCGGACCGACCGCTCGGCGTGGTGCCGATGGAACTCACCGATGCTGGCCGCCGCGACGCGCTGTCGCTGATCAGCAACGAGCTCGACCGGTGTTTCGCCGCCTTGAACGAGGGCAACCTGACCCCGGACAACTGTCCGATCAGGGTGAACTCCGAGATCGACGGCGACGGTGAGGTGCTGCCGGAGACGATCGACGTGGAGATCCAGAACGACCCGCTGCACGGGGTCGAGGTCAACGTGGTCGACGACTCACCGATCGCGGTCGCCGATCTGAGCATCGACTACACCATCAGCGGCCAGGCCCAGCGGGCCGGCGAGACGCTGGACATCCTGCCCCGGACGCAGACCGCCGAGACCACCGCCACCGTGGCCTTCGACCAGGATCCACCGACGGTCGGCTGGGCGCAGCGCTGAGCTGGGCTGGGCTGATCGCACGCTCCCACCCTCGTCAGACTCGATCCGCGCTCAAGCATCAGGACCGTCACCGCATCTCTTCAGCAAGTTCGGCCTCTGCGCAGCCTGTGGAGGGGCCGAACTTGCGGAAGGGATTGCCGTCGCCGGGCTCCACGAGAATAGACCCAGTTCCTGCACGGGCTCGAGCGCCTCCGGCAGCGCCCAGTAGTACACCCAGGTCCCGCGCCGCTCACAGTCGACCAGGCCCGCTTCGCGCAGCTTGCGCAGATGATGGGAGACCGTCGGCTGGGAAACCCCGAGCTCACCCAGATCGCAGACGCAGATGGCCGCCCGGCTGCCGGCGATCCGCAGGTGCAGCCGAAACCGCACCGGGTCGCCGAGGACCTTGAAGATCTCCGCCGCCCGTAGTTCGAGTGAGTTCACCAGCTGATTCACCGCTCCATATTGGCACATGTCAATACAGCATCGACGATTGATTCGACAGTCATCGAATCACTCCGACGGGAGCAACCGTGCCCGAACCGACCCCGACCGGAACACCCGAGGTCGAAACGACTCCGGCCGGAACACCCGAGGTCGAAACGACTCCGGCCGAGCACCCCAGGGACATCCGTGAACAGGTACGGCAGCGCTATGCAATCGCAGCCGGCCGACCGATCCGCCAGCCGGCCGGTTGTTGCGAACCCCGCACTCGCCCCGAGAAGCCGGACGTCATCGACACCGGCACCTCCACTGACACAGAGCCCACCGCCGACGCCGACGCCGATGCCCACAGCGCGACCAGCGCAGGCATCGTCACCGACGGATCGGACGCCATGGCCTTCGGCTCTGCCCTCTACGCCGGTCTCGACCTGGCCGGGGCCGAGACCGCGGTCGAGGCCTCCCTCGGCTGCGGGCTTCCCACCGAGGTGGCCGATCTGCACCCGGGCGAGACGGTCCTCGACCTCGGTTCCGGTGCCGGCGGTGACGTATTGATCGCGGCCGCCCGGGTGGGGCCCGGCGGCCGGGTGATCGGGGTGGACATGACCAGTGAGATGCTCGACCTCGCCCGGGCCAATGCCGCCGCGGCAGGCGTCTGCAACGTCAGCTTCGTCTGCGGTTACCTGGAAGACCTCCCACTGCCCGACGGGTCGGTCGACGTGGTGATCTCCAACTGTGTGATCAACCTCGCCGCGGACAAGTCGTCGGTGCTCACCGAAGCGGCCAGGGTCACCCGCTCCGGCGGCCGGTTCGCGGTCTCCGATGTGATTGCCGACGACGATCTGGACCAGGCCACCCGCGCCGACCTCGCCGCCTGGACCGGCTGCATCGCCGGCGCCCTGACCGAGGACGACTACCGCCGGCACCTGAGCGATGCCGGCTGGTCCAGCATCGAGATCCGCTACACCCACCCGGTGCACACCCATGCCCGGGCAGCGATCATCCGCGCCGTTCGCCGATGAGCCACGGCTCGGCGGGACCGGATCGATCCGCGCCCCGAGCCACCACCGAGGGGCCGAGCGGTGGATGCTGATCCTGCCGAGGACCACCGCCCCTGAACAAGGCGCGACCCTGGCGCCAACGCTCGCTCGGCCTCAGACCCTGGAGCGTTTCGCCAGCCGCAGCCAGGTCTCGACCACGGTGTCGGGGTTCAGCGACATCGACTCGATGCCCTGGTCCAGCAACCAGTCGGCCAGATCCGGGTGGTCCGAGGGACCCTGGCCACAGATGCCGACGTACTTGCCCTGCCGCCGGCAGGCCTCGATCGCCATCTGCAACATCTTCTTCACCGCCGGGTCACGCTCGTCGAATCCCGCGGCCACGAGTCCGGAGTCGCGGTCCAGTCCCAAAGTCAGCTGGGTCATGTCGTTGGAGCCGATCGAGAATCCGTCGAAGTGCTGCAGGAACTCGTCGGCGATCACCGCATTGCTCGGCACCTCGCACATCATCACCACCTGCAGATCGTTGCGGCCACGTTCCAGACCGTTGCGCCCCAGCAGTTCGATCACTCCCTCGGCCTCGGCGAGGGTACGGACGAACGGGATCATCACCTTCACGTTCGTCAGTCCCATGTCGTCGCGGACCAGTCGCAGCGCCTCGCACTCCATCGCGAAGCAGTCCTCGAAGTCCGCTGACAGGTACCGCGAGGCGCCGCGGTAGCCGAGCATCGGGTTCTCCTCGTCCGGCTCGTAGGCCTCACCGCCGAGCAGCCCGGCGTACTCATTGGACTTGAAGTCCGACATCCGGACGATCACCGGCTCGGGCCAGAACGCGGCAGCCAGCATGGACACACCCTCGGCGACCCGCTTGACGAAGAAATCCCGCGGGCTGTCGTAGGCCGAGATCAGCGCCCGGATCTGCTCGGCCAGTTCGGCGGGCTGGTCGTCGAGTTCCAGCAACGCCCGCGGATGGATCCCGATCTGCCGGTTGATGATGAACTCCAACCGCGCCAACCCGATGCCGGAGTTCGGCAACCGGCTGAACTCGAAGGCCTGATCGGGGGTGCCCACGTTCATCATGATCTTCACCGGAATCTCCGGCATCTGGTCCAGGGCGGTCTCCTCCACCTCGAACTCGCGCCTGCCGTCGTAGACGTAACCGGTGTCGCCCTCGGCACAGGAGACGGTGACCTCCCGGCCGTCGGTGAGTTCTCGGGTGGCGTTCCCGGTGCCGACCACGGCCGGGATCCCCAGCTCGCGGGCGATGATCGCGGCATGGCAGGTACGGCCGCCGCGGTTGGTGACGATCGCCGAGGCCCGTTTCATGATCGGTTCCCAGTCGGGATCGGTCATGTCGGCGACCAGCACCTCACCGGGCTGGAACTCGTGCATCGCCTCGATCGAGGTGAGTGAACGCACCGCACCGGCGCCGACCTTCTGGCCGATCGCCCGGCCTTCGGCCACCACCGGCCCGCGTTCGAGCACCTTGTAGCGCTGCAAGGTCGACCCGGTGGCCCGCGACTGCACGGTCTCCGGGCGGGCCTGCAGGATGTAGAGCAGCCCGTCGTCACCGTCCTTGCCCCATTCGATGTCCATCGGCCGCCCGTAATGTTCCTCGATCGCCAGCGCATGCGTAGCCAGCTCGGTGACCTCGGCATCGGTCAGCGACAACCGCGCCTGGTCCTCGGGTTCGACGTCGACGAAATGCACCGTCTCCCCCACCACCTCGTCACCGGTGTAGATCATCTTCGTCGCCTTGGCACCGACCGATCGCTTCAGGATCGCCGGCCTGTCCTGGCGCAGTGCGGGCTTGTAGACGTAGAACTCGTCGGGGTTCACCGCCCCCTGGACCACCCCTTCACCCAACCCGTAGGCCGAGGTGATGAAGACCGCCTCCCGGAAACCGGATTCGGTGTCCATGGTGAACATCACCCCCGACGAGCCGATGTCGGAGCGGACCATCCGCTGCACCCCGGCCGACAGTGCCACCAGCGAGTGGTCGTACCCGGCGTGCACCCGGTAGGCGATCGCCCGGTCGTTGTACAACGAGGCGAAGACCAGCTTGATCGCGTGCAGGATGTTGTCGATCCCGCTGATGTTCAAGAAGGTCTCCTGCTGGCCGGCGAAGGAGGCATCGGGCAGGTCCTCGGCGGTCGCGCTGGAGCGGACGGCGAAGGTCGCCCCACCCTGTTCGGCGGTGAGCTGGGCGTAGGCCGAACGGATGTCGTCGGCCAGGTCGTCGGGGAACTCCTGGGCCTCGATGTCGCCACGGATCTTCGCCCCGACCCGGGCCAGTTCCTTCACGTCGTCGACGTCGAGCCCGTCCAGGGCCTCGTCGATCGCGGCCTTCAACCCGGTGTCGACCAAGAATCGCCGGTACGCCTCGGCGGTGGTGGCGAACCCGGTCGGTACCCGTACCCCAGCCTTCGACAGGTGCTGGACCATCTCACCGAGGGAGGCGTTCTTGCCACCGACGGTCTCCACGTCGCCCATGCCCAGGTCGGCGAACCATGCGATGTTGCTCATTGTCTGTCCTCTCCGCGGGGTCGGTTCCGACTCGCTCGTCGACGCCCCGATTTGCGGGTCTGAATGATCACTGCAGCCATCTCCTCGACCGACATGGACGAGGAGTTGATGTAGGGAATCTTGTTCGCCCGGAAGATCGCCTCGGCCCGGCGCAGCTCATAGGTGCACTGGGCCAGGGAGGCGTACGGCGAGCCCGGGCGGCGCTCATTGCGTACCTGACTGAGCCGAGATGCCGTCGACAACAGCCCGAAGCACTTGGCGACGTGGTCGCGGATCGGTCGCGGCAGCTCGTCGTCGTCGAAGTCCTCCTCGACCAGCGGGTAGTTGGCGACCTTCAGGCCGTACTGCAACGCCAGGTACATGGTGGTCGGGGTCTTGCCGCACCGCGAGGGCGCGGTCAGGATCAGGTCGGCGGCCTCCAGTTGGCGCAGGCTCTGCCCGTCGTCGTGTTCGATCGCGAACTCGACGGCCTGCATCCGGGCGTCGTACTCCCGGGGGTCCTTCACCCCGTGGGCGCTGTTGGCGTTCCGGGCGGCGTTGACGTGCAGCACCCGTTCGACGGTGCTCAGGTGGGAACCGAAGAGGTCGATGAACGCGCACTGGGTGGTGGCCAGAATCTCCCGGATCTCCTCCACCGCGACGGTGGAGAAGACCAGCGGGGTGACCTCCTCGGTCCGCGCGGCATCCATCGCCGCCACCGCTTCCCTGGCCTGGTGGACGGTCTTGATGAACGGCATCTTGTCCCGCACGAAGGTCAGCCCGGGAAACTGCTGCAGCATCATGTTGCCCAGCGTCTCGGCCGAGATGCCGGTGCCGCCGGCCACGAAGAAGACCGGCGTTGCCGGAGTCTGAACATCGGTGTTCACAGGGTGCACTTTGTCATATCGCGCGGGCCCGTACCTCGCTGACTGCCGGGTGTAACCACGAACACGTGGTGGCGACGGTGGATCGGGGTCCGAACAGGCTCCTCGGCGAGGATCCGACGGGGATTTCGGTTAGCCTCGGCAGGTGACTTCTGAGCTGATGCGTTATGCAGACACCTCGATCCGACCGCAGGACGACCTGTACCGCCATGTCAACGGCCAGTGGCTGCGGACCGCGACGATTCCCGACGATCAGCACTCCACCGGGGCGTTCATCGAATTGCGCGACGCCGCCGAGGAGGCGGTCCGCGACATCATCACCGAGACCATCGAGGTCGCGGCACCCAATGCCTCCCAGCAGCGGATCTCCGCGCTCTACCGCAGTTTCACCGATGTCGACGCCGTGGAGGCCCGCGGTGCCGGGCCGCTGCAACCGCTGTTGCAGCGGGCCGAGCAGATCGTCGATGCCGATTCCCTGGCGGCCTGGACCGGATGGGCGATCCGGCACGGGGTGACCTCCGTGGTCTCGTTGTCGGTCGATGCCGACCCGGGGCAGCCGAGCCGGGTCGTGCTGTTCCTCGGGCAGTCCGGCCTGGGTCTGCCCGATGAGGAGTACTACCGGGCCGATGCGTTCGCCGAGATCCGGACCGCCTATGTCGGGCATCTGGAGAAGGTCTTCGCGCTGATCGGCAGCCCGGACCCCGCAGCCGAGGCGGCCGCGACCATGCAGACCGAGACCGCGATCGCTGCCCGGCACTGGGACAAGGTACGCACCCGCGACATCCGTCAGATGTACAACCCGCAGACCCGGGACGAGCTGGCCTCGGCGACCGCCGGTTTCGACTGGCAGGCGGTCCTCGACGGTGGTGACCTACCGGCAGCGGCACTGGCCGAGATCGTGAACGCCCAGCCGTCGTACTTCGAAGGCTTGGCGGAGTTGATCGACTCGCTGCCGATCGAGCACTGGCGCTCGTGGGCCCGGTGGCAGACCGCCACCGCCTTCGCCGGTTACCTCGACAGCCGGTTCGTCGACGCCGACTTCGCGTTCTACGGCACCACCTTGTCCGGTACACCGGCGCTGAAGGAACGCTGGAAGCGCGGCGTCTCCCTGGTCGAGGCCAGCATCGGCGAGGACGTCGGCAAGTTGTACGTGGACAAGCATTTCCCGCCAGTCGCGAAGGCACGGATGGACGAGCTGGTCGCGAAGGTGATCGAGGCCTACCGGCACTCGATCAGCGAGCTGGAGTGGATGACCGCCGAGACCCGGGCCGAGGCGCTGCGGAAGCTGAGCAAGTTCCGGCCGAAGATCGGTTTCCCCGCCAAGTGGAAGGACTACTCCTCACTGCAGTTCAGCACCGACGACCTGGTCGGCAACGTCCTGGCGGTACGTTCCTGGGTGATCGACGACGAGCTGGACAAGCTGACCCGGCCGACCGATCCCGACGAGTGGTTCATGACCCCGCAGACGGTGAACGCCTACTACCACCCGCTGCGCAATGAGATCGTCTTCCCGGCCGCCATCCTGCAGCCTCCGTTCTTCGACCCCGAGGCCGATGACGCGCTCAACTACGGCGGCATCGGCGCGGTGATCGGTCATGAGATCGGTCACGGTTTCGATGACCAGGGTTCGACCTGTGACGGCGACGGGGTGCTCCGCAACTGGTGGACCGATGCCGACCGGGCGGCCTTCGAGGAGCGCACGAAGGCACTGATCGAGCAGTACGCCCAGTTGTCGCCGGAGGGGGCCGACGGGCAGAAGGTGAACGGTGAGCTGACGATCGGGGAGAACATCGGTGATCTCGGCGGCCTCTCGATCGCCCACAAGGCCTGGCTGCTGACCGGGGCCGATCCCGAGGAGTTGGTCGAGGA
Source organism: Naumannella halotolerans (assembly GCF_004364645.1). Lineage (NCBI taxonomy): Bacteria > Bacillati > Actinomycetota > Actinomycetes > Propionibacteriales > Propionibacteriaceae > Naumannella > Naumannella halotolerans. The sequence goes on from NZ_SOAW01000001.1 coordinate 2,243,306, forward strand.
CATCCCCTCCGGCAAACGCCTGTTCTACAACTGGGCGGCGGTCTGGCAGTCGAAGATGCGTCCGGAGGCGGTCAAGCAGCGCCTGGCCACCGATCCGCACTCGCCGCCGGAGTTCCGTGCCAACCAGACCGCCCGCAATGTCGATGCCTTCCACGACGCCTTCGGTACGACCGAGGAGGATGAGTTGTGGCTGGCTCCGAGCGAGCGCGTGAAGATCTGGTGAGTCGGCGCAGTTCGCTGCGGGCCTTCTGGGCCTGTCTGCCACTGCCCTTCCTGGCCGCCGCCTACGTCGCCGGCAGGGCCCAAGGTGGGAGCTGGTCGCCCTTTGACCCGGCGATGGTCGACCTGCAGGCGATCATCGGTGCCGCCCAGCGGTTGCTGGAGGGGTCCCCGCTCTACGGTGTGGACGGCACTCCGTTCAGCATGCCGCCGGTGGTGGCCCTGCTGGCGGTGCCGCTGGCAGTGCTCGGGGTCGATGCCGCCGAGGTCTTGTGGGTGTTGCTGACCGCCGCCCTGGTCTGTCAGGGCCTGATCCGGCCGGTACTCGGCCGGCTGGGGACCGGATTCGGCCCGACCTCGCCCTGGGTGCCGTTGGTCGGTGCGTTGGTGATCGCGCTGGCAGCCCCGGTGAAGGACAACTTCTCGCTCGGCCAGGTCACCGTCATCGTGGCCTGCCTGCTGTTGGCCGATGCCTCGGTGCCGGTGACCAGGCTCGGACTCCCGCGCGGGGTGCTCACCGGGATCGCGGCGGCGGTGGCGATCTTTCCCGCCGCCGTGATCCTCACCTGGCTGTGCGTACCCCGCAGCCGGCGAGCCGGGTTCGTGGCGCTGTTCACCGCCGCGGCCCTCACCCTGATCACCTGGCTGCTGGCCCCGGCATCCTCGGCACGCTATTTCGCCGCCGCGCTGACCGGTGGACATCTGGCCGAGGACAATGCGCTGGACCGCAGCAGCAACGGTTCGCTGGCCGCGATCGTGCACCGGGTGACCGATGGCGAGTCCGCCACCGTGCTGACGATCGTCCTGGTCGCGGTGGTGGTCGGGGCGGCCGTGCTGGCCGGCTGGGCACTGGCGAGTGAGGGACACCAGCTGCTCGCGATGCTGACCGCCGCACTGGGCGGGGTGGCCGCGATGCCCCTGGCCTTCCCCCACGCCTGGGTGCTGGCGATCGTCCTCGCCGCGGTGGTGGTGACCGGTCGCTACCGACCCGGGTGGCAGCTGTGTGCTGCGGTGCTGGGGGTGTGGGCGGTCGTGATGCCGGTGAACCGGGTCAGCGGCTCGGAGCTGGTGGCCGCCGGTACCGCGATCGGTGTGATCGCCTGGCTCTGCGTCGTCAGCTTCGGGTTGCGACGTCGACCGGTGAGTGCCCGGTGAGCACGGCGCTGCGATCGAGACCGCGACGGCCGATGCCGAACGGCCTGACCCTGGTGGCTCTGCCCCTGCCGTTCCTGGCGGCCTTGGCGATGACCGGCGGCTGGCCGTGGAACCCGATGTCGGTCGACCTCGACGTGTATCGGCGTACCGCCGAGGATCTGCTGTCCGGTACGCCGCTCTACGCCACCGAACCCGGCGACCTGCCGATGACCTATCCCCCGTTCGCCGCCATCGCAGCCCTGCCGTTGCTGTTGTTCGGCGCCGAGAGCGGTTACGTGGTCTGGCCCTTGGTGAATGCCGCGGTGGCGACTGCGGTGTTCGCCCGGGTGGGAGCACGTGGCTGGCAGGCGCCGATGCTGGCCGCGGTCATGATCATGATCGGCGGACCGTACGATCAGGTGGTCTTCCTCGGACAGGTGGGGATCGTGCTGATGGGCCTGTGCTTCCTCGACCTCGCTCCCGGCCCGACCCTGCTGGGACAGTTCTTTCCCTCCCGTCCCCGGTTGCTTCCGCGCGGAGTCCTGACCGGTCTGGCCGTGGCGATCAAGATGACCCCGGCGTTGTTCGTGGTCGCCCTGTTCGCGGTCGGTCGCCGCCGCCCGGCGCTGATCGCCGGTGGTGCGGCACTGGCCGCCACGGCCGTCGCCTGGCTGGTCCGCCCCGCCGACTCCGCGCTCTACTGGGGAAATCTGCTCGGCGGCGACCTGCCGCAGGAATCGGACTCGTTGTACCGCACCACGAACCAATCGCTGGGATCGCTGGTGGTGCGCTTCGGTGGTGATCCGGAACGGTGGCAGACCGCGGCCCTGGTGGCCTGCGCCGTGGCCGCTGCGGCGGTGCTGGTGGCCGCCTGGGCACTGTTCCGCGCCGGTGAACCGACCATCGCACTGTTGGTGGTCGGGCTCGGCACCTCGCTCGCCTCGCCGGTGGCCTGGACCCACACCTTCACCTGGGTCGCCCCGCTGGCGTTGATGATCCTGCGCCGCCGTGCACCCCAACCGCTGGCGCTGTTGGCCGCGGTGTACTGGGGGTGGACGACGGTGGAGCCGTTCAAGGCTATCGACGCCAGTGGGGATGCCGCGCTGCAGCTGACGATCCTGCAGCAGATGGTGGTCGGCCTGGGCCCGCTGCTGGCGTTGGTGCTGTGTCTCGGCCTCACCCGTTGGGCGCGGGTGCTGGGCAGACAACGGGCAGCGGTGGGGATGGGCCCCTCGACCGTGCAGGTGAGTTCGTGAGCACGACGGTACCGCCGGCCGACGCGGCACCTGACCGGGACGCCGGTGGCCGGGCCCGCCGACGGCGGTTGGCGTTGTTTCTGGTGGCGTTGCCGTGGCCGTTCCTGGCCGGTCTGTACGCCGCCGGCGGCTGGCCCTGGCAGCCGACGCCGTTCGACCTCGATGTCTACCTGCAGGCTGCGCACCGATTCCTGGTCGGTGAGCCGATCTATCCCCAGCCCGAGCCCGCACTGCCGATGATCTACCCGCCGGTGGCCGCCCTGCTGGCCGTGCCCCTGCAGCTGAGCGGGGCCGCCGCACCGGCGATCTGGTCGTTGATCAACTCGGCCTTGGTGGTCGCGGTTTTCCTCCGGATCGGCTTGCACGGTTGGCATGCGCCGATGGTCGCCACCGTGGCGATCGGCCTCGGCGGGCCGATCAATCAGGTGTTCTTCCTCGGCCAGGTGGGAATCGCACTGATGGCCATGTGCATCCTGGACCTGGCTCCGGGGCCGACCCTGATCTCCCGGCTGGGCGCCTGGCTGCCGGACCGGGTCCGGTTGCCCGAGAAACTGCTCCCGGTCGGCACGCTGGTCGGCGTCGCGACCGCGATCAAACTCACCCCGGCGCTGTTCATCGTCGCCCTGGTACTGCTCGGACGGCATCGTGGCGCCGTGGTGGCGACGGTCTCGGCACTGGTAGCCACCGGTGTCGGGTTCGTGGTCCGGCCGGCCGAGTCGCTGGACTACTGGCTGGGGATCGCCACCGGCGATTTTCCGGGCGCCGCCGATTCGGCGTATCAGATCACCAATCAGTCATTGGCGGCGATCGGCGCGCGGTTCCTGGCCGTCGCCGAGCGGCCGATCTGGCTCACCCTGGCCGGCGGTCTGCTTCCGGTGCTGCTGTGCCTGCTCGCCGCTGTCGTGGTGCACAGAGCCGGTGAACCGATGCTGGCATTGCTGCTGGTCGGTCTCGGGTCGACCGTGGCCGCGCCCATCTCCTGGACCCATGCCTACACCTGGCTGGCCCCGATCGCGGTGCTGGTGCTGCTGCGCCCGGTGGGTGAATGGGTACGCCTGCTCGCGGTGCTGACCTGGGCATGGTTCGCCTTCGAACCCTTCCAGGACCTGAACACCGACACCGAGGTCGGCCTTCGCCTGTCGTTGCCCGCGCAGGCGGCCACCGCCGCCGGCGCCCTGCTGAGCCTGCTCCTGCTGGTGGTCGCCTGGGCCTGGGCCCGTACGGCACGCCCTGCTCGCGTCCCACCGCCGGCGGATCTGGGCCCGCTCACCACCGAGGGAAGGAAACTGCGATGACCGAGCAACTGCCCGGCTGGCACCCGCGGCCTGTACCGCAACCGAGCGTCCTGCCCGGCCGCTGGGTACGCCTGGAGCCGCTGACCGAGGCTCACGTCGATGATCTCTTCGTGGCTTGCTCGGCTCCGGGGGCGACCGACCGCTTCCGCTTCCTGCCCGACACCGTGCCGACCGATCGGGCAGACCTGGCGAGCTGGATCGCGCGGTCGGCCGGCGGTACGGATCCGATGTTCTTCGCCGTGGTCGACAACGACACCGGGCGGGCGCTCGGCAGGCAGGCCCTGATGCGGATCGATCCGGCCAACGGTGTCGCCGAGATCGGCAACATCTTGTGGGGACCCGGGCTCACGCGTACCCGTGGCGCGACCGAGGCGCTGTTCCTGTTCGCCGATCATCTGTTCTCGTTGGGCTATCGGCGCTTCGAGTGGAAGTGCGATTCCCTGAACGAGCCCTCGAAGCGGGCGGCCGCTCGGTTCGGGTTCACCGCCGAGGGCGTGTTCCGCCAGCACCTGGTGGTGAAGGGGCTGAACCGCGACACTGCCTGGTTCTCGATCATCGACGGCGAGTGGCCGCCGCTGCGCGAGGAATACCTGCGCTGGCTCTCGGCCGACAACTTCGACGCCGATGGAAATCAGCTGACACGATTGTCCGTGCGCTGACAGCAGATCTGCGCACGGCAGATTCGCTGGTCGACGTGTTCGGTGGTGATCATGATCGACACATGGGAATCCAGAACGATGATCAACTCCTCGACCGATTGCTGAACGACAATCCATGGGATCCCGCGCGAGGCACGGGTGACGATCGACCTCTGAGGACACTGCCGGCCGTAAGGAGCGTTTCTCACCAGAGGGTCCGAGCGGCACTGCGGATGTGCTGTTCGGACAACTCGGCGGCACGTTGAGGCTCTCCCGCCTCCAAGGCGGCGAGGATCGCCCGGTGCTCGCTCAGCAACTGTTCGACCACGTCCTCCCAGTGGGATTGCGTCTGCATCGCCGCCAGGATCCGGTGCCGCACCGAACCACGAATGGCTGCGGTCAGTGCTGCCACCAGATCATTGCCGCCGGCTTCGGCGATGGCGAGATGGAAGGCGGTGTCGGCATCGTTGAACCTTTCCCGGTCCGCGCCGGCCGCTTCCATTCGAGCCAGTGACCGACGTACCGGTTCCAAAGCCTCGCTGCCCTGCTCTGCAGCAGAGATGGCACTGGCACGCTCCAACAGGACCCGGGCCTCGATCACATCATCGATGGCGAAGTTGGCCAGACCGACGTGCAGCCGCAGGAACTGGGTCAGCGCATCCCTGGTGGACGCGGCAACCACCGTCCCCGAGTCCGGCCCGGCTCCCTGCCGGGAGGTGAGGATCCCGATGTGCTCCAGAACCCGGACAGCCTCCCGCACACCCGCCCGGCTGACCTGCAAACGAGCCGCGAGTTCGCGTTCGGGGGGCAGGGAATCCCCCACCTTGAGCGCGCCGGCCATCACCTGTTCTTCGATGGCCTCGATCACCAACTCATGGGCGCGGCGTCGCCTCAACGGCACCCAGTTCGGTTCGGCAGCATCGCTCATGCGCCTTTACTACCACGGTCATTCCACAGAGACCATTGACATCCACAAACCCCATATCTACAGTCCATCGAAAGGTCTAACCTTCGCAGTAACAAACACCGTCGTTTGAATCGGAGGAGCCCCCGTGCTCTACACCCCAGAGCTCGCGCCGATCGCGCAGAGCCTCGCCCTGTCCTCCCTGATCGCAGCACTTCCGCTGCTGACCGTCTTCGTCACCCTCGGCGTCCTCCGCTGGAAGGCCCACTTCGCTGGATTGGCCGGACTCGCGGTGGCCCTCCTGGTGGCCATCGTCGGATACAAGATGCCGATCCATCTCGCAGGGCTCTCGGCCACCCAGGGCATCGTCTTCGGATTGTTCCCGATCATGTGGATCGTGCTGAACGCCATCTGGCTCTACGAGCTCACCGTCGCCAGTGGTCGGTTCGAGGACCTGCGGAAGGTGATCAACCGGATCTCCGACGATCCGCGGATCCAGGCGGTGATGATCGCCTTCGGCTTCGGCGGACTGCTGGAGGCCTTGGCCGGTTTCGGCGCCCCGGTCGCCATCACCGGTGTGATGCTGCTCGCCGTCGGGTTCACCCCCATGCGGGCGGCAACCGTGGTGTTGCTGGCGAACACGGCTCCGGTCGCCTTCGGCGCGATCGGCATCCCGATCATCACCGCCGGCAATCTCACCGGCATCGACTACCACACCATCGGCGCCTACGTCGGGCATCAGACCCCTGTGATCGCGCTGTTCGTCCCGCTCTTCCTGGTTCTGCTCGCCGACGGCCGCCGCGGGGTGACGCAGGTCTGGCCGTTGGCTCTCGTGGTCGGCGCGGTGTTCGCCGTCACCCAGTGGGTCAGCGCGACCTGGATCTCCACCGAGCTCACCGACATCATCGCCTCCCTCTCCGCGATCGCCGCCGCCGTGATCATGCTCCGGTTCTGGAAGCCCCAGGGCAGCGCCGAGGCCCGCGAGCGCCTGCTCCGCGAACGGATCGCCGAGGAGGAGGCAACCGGCCAGGAACCGACCGGCACCCCCGGCGGCGGAGTGGACACCGTCACCGTCACCACCACCGACCTCACCACCCGTCGGGTCGTGATGGCTCTCTTCCCGTACCTGCTGGTGATTGCGGTGTTCTCCTTGGCCAAGTTGTGGACGCCACTGACGAACGCCTTGGCCGCCACCGACGTGAAGATCCCCTGGCCGGGCCTGCACGGCAGCATCGTCAACTCCGCCGGGGAGGCCGTCAGCTCCACGACCTACACCCTGACCTGGCTGTCCGGGGCAGGATCACTGTTGCTGATCTGCGGGGTCATCACCGCCATCGTCTATCGCGTCGGTGCCCGCCGCACGATCGGCCTGTGGGGGGCCACGGTCAGCAAACTGCGATTCTCGATCCTCACCGTCGGGGCCGTCCTCGGCCTGGCCTATGTGATGAACCAGTCCGGGCAGACGATCACCATCGGCACCTGGATCGCCGGGACCGGTGCCGCCTTCGCCTTCCTCTCACCGATCCTCGGCTGGTTGGGTACCGCGGTCACCGGATCCGACACCAGCGCCAACGCACTGTTCGCCACCTTGCAGCAGGCGGCAGCCGAACGCGCCGGCCTGGACCCGACCCTGCTGGTCGCCGCCAACACCTCCGGAGGCGTGGTCGGAAAGATGATCAGCCCGCAGAACCTGGCCATCGCCGCCACCGCGGTCGGCCTGGTCGGACGCGAATCGGAGATCTTCCGCAAGGTCATCGGTTGGAGCATCGGCCTGCTGTTGGCTCTGTGCCTGCTGGTCGGTCTGCAGTCCTCGGTCCTGTCCTGGATGCTCCCCTGATCGGCCGCTGACCCACCGGAGACCAACAACCACCGTCACCCCCACGACCCAAGTCCCCGTCCATCCGACCCTGCGATGAATCCGACCCTGCGATGAATCCGACCCTGCGATGAAGGAGAGCCCATGCCCATCCACGTGACCCGGCAGATCCCACGCCCCGGCGAGATCTTCGACCTGCTCCACCTCAAGACCCCCGAGTTGAACGGCCGCAAACGGCGGCTGGCATCCGCGCTGACGATCGAGGACCTGCGGCGGATCGCCAAACGTCGTACCCCGGCTGCGGCGTTCGACTACACAGATGGCGCGGCGGATGACGAGATCTCGCTGGCGCGTGCCCGTCAGGCGTTCGCCGATGTCGAGTTCCATCCCTCGATCCTGCGCGACGTTTCCCAGGTGGACACCAGCACCGAGATCTTCGGCGGCCCGTCTGCGATGCCGTTCGGGATCGCGCCCACCGGTTTCACCCGACTGATGCAGACCGAGGGCGAGCTCGCCGGCGCCACCGCCGCCGGGAAGGCGGGCATCCCCTTCGCGCTGTCCACCTTGGGCACCACCTCCATCGAGGACGTGCGCGCAGCCAATCCCCATGGCCGGAACTGGTTCCAGCTGTACGTGATGAAGCAGCGCAAGATCTCCTACGGGCTGGTCGAGCGGGCCGCCGCAGCCGGCTTCGACACCTTGTTCTTCACCGTGGACACCCCGATCGCAGGGGCCCGCCTTCGGGACAAGCGCAATGGCTTCTCGATCCCCCCGCAGATCTCCTTGTCGACCATCGCCAATGCGATCCCGCGTCCCTGGTGGTGGTGGGACTTCCTGACCACACCCCAACTGCAGTTCGCCTCACTCTCCTCCACCGGAGGTACGGTCGGCGAGCTCCTGGATTCGGCCATGGATCCTTCGATCTCCTTCGAGGACCTGAAGGAGATCCGGAGCCTCTGGCCCGGCAAGCTGGTGATCAAGGGCGTGCAGAACGTCGAGGATTCGCGGGCACTGGCCGACCTCGGTGTCGACGGGATCGTGCTGTCCAACCACGGAGGCAGGCAGCTCGACCGGGCGCCGGTTCCCTTCTGGTTGCTGCCCGAGGTGGTCCGTGAGGTCGGCTCCGATCTGGAGGTCGCCGTCGACACCGGGATCATGAACGGTGCCGACGTGGTCGCCTGCATCGCCCAGGGCGCGAAGTTCACCATGGTCGGCCGTGCGTACCTGTACGGCCTGATGGCCGGTGGCCTCGAGGGTGTCGAACGGATGATCGAGATCCTGTCCGAACAGGTGATCCGGACCATGAAGCTGCTGCAGGTCGGTTCGGTGGCCGAACTGCGGCCCGAGCATGTCAGCCAACTGACCCGGCTACGCCCGGTCCATGGTGCCGATCGGCGCGAGCTGACTCGCTGACGAACACCCGGGCGCCGTGGTGGCAGCCCCCACTAGGCTGCGGCAATGAGCGACTTCTCCGATCTCTCGGCAGTCGAGCTCTCCGCGGCCATCAGATCGGGAGAAGTGTCGATCGACGAGGTCACCACTGCTGCCCTGGAGAAGGCGTCGAACGACGTGTTCGGCGCCTTCGTCGTCGTGGCCGAGGCCGATGCCCGAGTCTCGGCCGAGTCGGCCAAGGCAGCGCTGGCCGCTGGTTCGCAATCCCCGCTGCTGGGCGTACCCTGCCCGATCAAGGACTTGAACGAGGTCGCGGGGTTGCCCTTCGAGCTCGGCAGCCGTGCGTTCGGCGGGAATGTCGGCGGTCGCGATGACGGGATCGTGACCCGGTTGATCCGGGCAGGCACGATCATGATAGGCAAGACCAGCACCCCGGAGTTCGGACTGCCCTGCTACACCGAACCGGACGTCGGCCCACCTGCCCGCACTCCATGGGACCCCGGTCGATCCGCCGGAGGATCCAGTGGCGGCGCAGGTGCAGCGGTGGCATCGGGCGCCGTACCCATCGCCCAGGGCAGCGACGGTGGCGGATCGATCCGAATCCCGGCCTCCGCCTGCGGCCTGGTCGGTATGAAACCGAGCCGCGGTGTCGTCAGCCCGGGCCCTTTCGGGGTCGACGGACCGGGCCTGGCCAGCCAGGGATTCCTGACCATGACCGTCGCCGACACCGCAGCTGGCCTGGATGCGGTCGCCGAGGGCTGGCCCGGCGATCATTTCCCGGGAAGCGGTGGAGGCTTCCTGGCCAGCCTCGGCGAACCCCTGCCTCGGCTTCGAGTCGGCCTGCTCACCACCCCGGTGCTGGTGCCCGCCGCGCCGGTCCATCCCGAATCCCTCCGCGCTGCCGAGCGGACGGCCACCCTGCTGGAAGCACTGGGACATCGGATCGAGCCTGTCCCGCCTCCTTTCGGGCCGACCGAATGGGAGGCGTTCGGAGCGGCCTGGTCGGTGGGAGCGTGCTTGGCCCCGGTCCCCCCGGAGCGCGAGCACCTGTTGACAGCGCTCACCCGTCACCTGCGGACACAGGGCCAGGCAGTCACCGGCCCGCAGCTGGCCTCGGCACTGGCCCACGCTCAGCAACTGGAAAGGACCGTGGCGAAGGCGTGGGCGAATGTCGACGTGGTCCTCAGTCCCACCCTCGCGCAGCCTCCGGCCCCGATCGGCAGCCTGCGCAATGACGACGATCCGGCCGCGGACTTCCTGGCCCAGACCGCCTTCACCCCGTGGACCTCGGTGTACAACCTCGTCGGCCGCCCGGCCATCAGCCTGCCATTGCATCGGGCCACGGTGGATGGGGCCGAGCTGCCGTTCGGCGCGATGCTGAGCGCCCCCGCTCGCGAGGACCACCTGCTCCTGCGGTTGGCAGCCGAACTGGAAACGGCAGATCCTTGGCCCCGGCGGGCGCCCTCGCTGCTCTGATGGCCACCCGGGGATCCGGGCTCAGCTGGTACGGGTGACGACCTGGTCGCAGAGGGCGAACAACGCATCCCGGGAATCGCCCGGGGGCAGCGGCTCCAGAAGCGCCCGTGCCTGATCGGCCCGACGGGCCACCTCGGCCCGTGCCTTGTCGATCACCGGATGTGCCCGCAACCGCTGCAGGACCTCGGCCAGTTTCGCGTCCTCGGACAGGTCCTCGGCGATCATCGCCCGCAGCTCCAGGTCCTCGGCCGCATCGCCCAGCAACAGCGTGGGCAGGGTCGGGATTCCCTCTCGCAGATCGATCCCGGGCACCTTGCCGGTGGTGTCGCTGGTGACGTCGATGATGTCGTCGGAGAGCTGGAAGGCCGTACCGATCACCTCACCGAACTCGGTCAACGCCTCGACCACCGCAGCACTCGCGCCGGAGACCATCGCCCCGAATCGCGCCGAGGTCGCGATCAGCGAAGCGGTCTTGTCCGAGACCACCTGCAGGTAGTGCGCCAGCGGATCGCCACCGTCGGCCGGACCGACGGTCTCGGCGAGCTGGCCGTGGACCAGCCGGGCGAAGGTGTCGGCCTGGATCTTCACGTACTCGGTGCCCAGGGCCGACACCACCGAGGAGGCGCGGGCGAACAGCAGATCGCCGATCAGGATCGCCTGCAGGTTCCCCCAGCGACTGTTGGCACTCGGCGCACCGCGCCGCAGCTCGGCCTCGTCCATCACATCGTCGTGGTAGAGGCTCGCGACATGGGTCAGCTCGACCACCACCGCGGCGTCGATCAGGCGGTCCTCGTCGATCTCGGCGGCCGGCGCACCGAAATGGGAGGCCAGCAGCACCAGCAACGGCCGGAAACGCTTGCCACCGGCGGAGATGATGTGGCCGGACTTCTCGCTGACCAGAGCGGTACGGCCTCGGGAGGCTTCGAGCAGCCGGGTCTCGACCAGGTCGAGCTGTCGGCGCACGGTGTCTGCGGACTCACCCGCCAACTGGCCGTCGGGCGTCACGTCCTCGGCTCGCGGGAGCAAGCGCACCTCCAAAACAGATCAGGCAGAACAGATCAGGCGGGTCGAAAAGCTGACGACTCACCGTAGCGGTCAGCGGAGGAACTCACCTGCCTGGGCCGAGAAGGTGAGCAACCATCCCGGCACGACGGCCAGCACCACCGTGAGCCCACAGCTTACGGCCAAGACCGCCTTGGTCCCCCATCCGGCACGGCCGACCTCGGCGTCGCCGGAGTCGGTGGTGAAATACAAGGTGACGACCACCCGGATGTAGAAGGCCGCTGCCAGCAAGCTGGCGAGGACCGCCACCACCACCAGCCAGAGGTAACCGCCCCGCCAGGCGGTGGAGAACACCGCCCACTTGGCGATGAAACCGGCGGTCAGCGGCAGTCCTGCGAAGCTCAACAAGAAGTAGGTGAAGAGCCCGGCCGTGACCGGGGACCTGCGCCCGAGCCCGGCCCAGGACGTCATCGAGTTGGCCTCACCCGACCGGTTGCGCACCGTGGTCAGGACTGCGAAGGCGCCCATGGTGGCACCGCCGTAGGCGATCAGGTAGAACAGCACCGCGCCCAGGCTGCTCAGTTGCGAACCACCGGGCTGAAAGGCGCCGGCGACGGCCACCAGCAGGAAGCCTGCATGGGTGATCGAAGAGTAGGCCAGCATCCGCTTCATGTCGGTCTGCACGATCGCCAGCAGCGAACCGATCACCATCGAGGCGACCGCCACGGCCGCCATCATCGGCTGCCAGTCCCAGCGCAGTCCGCCGAAGGCGACGAAGAACACCCGGGCGAGTCCGACCATCGCGGCGACCTTGGTGCAGACGGCCATGAAGGCGGTGACCGGGCTCGGCGCCCCGCCGTAGACGTCGGGCACCCAGGCTGCGAACGGTACGGCTCCGACCTTGAACAACAGGCCGACCCCGATCATCACCAGCCCGGCCAGCAGGACCGGTGATCCGTCGGGTCGAAGCGCGATGGCCGAGGCCAGACCGGGAGTGGCCGACTGACCGTCCACGTCGCCGCCGAGGTCGAACGATCCGGCGAAGGCATAGACCAGGGCGATGCCGAAGACGAAGATCGCCGAGGACAGGGCACCGAGCAGGAAGTACTTCATCGAAGCCTCCTGCGACAGCAGTCGCCGTCTCCTGGCCATGGCACACATCACGTACAGCGGCAGGGAGAAGATCTCCAGCGCGACGAACATGATCAACAGGTCGTCGGCGGAGGCGAAGAGCATCATCCCGGTGAGCGCGAAGAGGGTGAGCGGGTAGAGCTCGGTCTGTTCGACCCGTTTCTCGATCGCCTCCCGTTCGTCGGCCGATCCCGGAGTCGCGGCCGCCTGCGGGGCGAAGGCGGTGCCGCCGGCGTACAGCGTCCGCTCACCGATGAGCAAGAGCGACAAGATGCCGAAGAAGAGCAGGATCAGCCAGCTGGAGTAGCTCGGCAGGTCGACCATCACCGAACCGGCAGCCGCCGGCCCGAGCAGACCGGCGGACGCGTTCACCGCAGCGGTCGCGAATCCGGCCACGATCGCACCGTAGGCGATCAGCCGTTGTGCACCATGACGTCGTTCACGGGGGACGAGGGTCTCCACCAGCACCCCGGCCACCCCGCCGACGAACACCAACAGCATCGGTGCCAGCAACTGCCAGTTGATCACGTACGGCATCAGCCCTCCCCTGGTTCGAACCTGTCCGGATCGGTCATCCCGAGCAGCTGCATGGTGTGGGCCGAGGCCGGTTCGATCAGGTCGAGCATCGGTGCGGGGAACAACCCGAGCAGGACGATCAGCACGACCAGCGGCGCCATGGCGACCCGTTCCCGCCCGTTCAGGTCGACCGCGAGGGTACGGCGCACCTGTTCACCGGGCGATCCGGTCATGGTCTTCAGGTACATCGTCAGTACGTAGGCAGCGGTGAGCACCAGACCGAACACGGCGGCGACCGCCCAGATCGGATGCCTGGAGAAGGTTCCCGACAACACCAGGAACTCGGAGACGAAACTGGACAGGCCAGGGAGTGCCAGTGCCGACAGACCGGCGAACAGGGTCAGACCGGCCAGTACCGGGGCGACCTTGACCACGCCGCCGAAGTCGGCCATCTGCGCCGATCCGCGGCGCTTCACCGCGAAACCGAGCACCAGCAGCAGCGCCGCTGTCGACAGTCCGTGGTTGAACATGTAGAAGGTCGCACCGGTCAGCGAGGGGGTGGTGAAGGCGAAGATGCCGAGCACGATGAAGCCGAAGTGGCTGATCGAGGAGTAGGCGACGAACCGGTACAGATCGGTCTGCACGAGGGCGGCCAGGGCAGCCCAGATGATGGAGACCACCGCCCAGGTCAGCAGTACCGGCGCAGCCCATTTCGAGGTGGCGGGGAAGAGCTCGAGACAGATCCGGATCATGCCGTAGGTGCCGATCTTGTCCAACACCCCGACCAGCAGCACCGTACCCCCCGGTGTTCCCTGCTGAGCGGCGTCGGGCAACCAGGTGTGGATGCCGATCATCGGCGCCTTCACCGCGAAGGCGAAGAGGAACCCGAGGAAGATCCAACGGCCGACGCCGGTGTCCAGATCAAGCTGGGCCAGTTCGGTCAGCAGGTACGTGGGCTGCCCCTGACCGGCCGAGACCCCGTACAGACCGATGATCGAGCCGAGCATGACCAGACCACCCGAAAGGGAGAAGATCAGGAACTTCATCGCCGCCCGGCCTCGATGTTCTCCGCCGAAGCCACCGATCAGGAAGTACATCATCACCAGCGAGGCCTCGAAGACGATGTAGAACAACAACACATCGGTGGCCATGAAGGTGAACAGGGCGAAACCTTCCACCGCCAACACCAGGGCGAAGTAGGTATTGGCGTCCCAGTGTCTTCCCCGGCCGAGGTGGTCGGGATCGGACCAGGTCCCCAGCAGCACCAAGGGGGTCAGCAGCGCGGTCAGCAGCAGCATGCTGACCGACAACCCGTCGACCGGTCCGAGGGAGAACCAGGCGCCGATCACGGTGATCCAGGGCACCTGGGTGATCAATTCCACGCCGCCGGCGGTGAGGACGGTGACACCGGCGGCCACGGCGAGGGTGGCCAGGGCGAACACCAGTCCGACCACCCGGGCGACCCTCCCGGTCAACATGATCACCACCGCAGCACCGAGCAGGGGAAGGACGCCGAGCAGCACCAGCCAGGGAAAGCTCATCTCCACTCCTCTCTCAGGCCAGCCGACCGAGGATCAGCACCGCAGCGACCGCCAGGGCGCCGATCACCATCACCAGGGCGTAGCTGCGGACGTAGCCGTTCTGCACCCCGCGGATCACCTCGCCCAGACCGGACAGGGTCTGCCCGGTTCCGGTGAACAACCGGTCGATCCCGCGGTTGTCGATCCTGACCAGGGCCTTCGACACCGCTTCGGCCGGTGCCACCACCAACGCTGCGGCCAGCGCATCGCCGTAGAGATCGTCGGCCCCGGCCGCGGTGACCGGATTCCGGTGCTCGGGCGCCCGGGCGGCGATCTGCCTGCGTGGCCCGAACACCAGCCAGGCGACCAGCACGCCGAGGGCGACCAACAGCAGGGTGATCACCGCGACCGGGCTGAGCGCGAGCACCGGATAGCTGGTGTGGTGCGGTTCGATGCCCAGGGCTGGGGACAGCCATTCGCCGATCCGGTTGTTCAGCACCAGACCTGCCACGGCCGAGAGCACTGCGAGGATGATCAACGGAACGGTCATCACTGCCGGCGACTCGTGTGGATGGGCACCCTTGCGCCAACGCCGGCTCCCGACGAAGGTCATCAGCATCAACCGAGTCATGTAGAAGGCCGTCACCGCCGCGCCGATCATCGCCAGCACCCCGACCAGCCGGTTGTGCGCGAAGGCTGCCTCGATGATGTGGTCCTTGGAGTAGTACCCCGACAGGAAGGGGAAACCGATGATCGCCAGGTAGCCGATGCCGAAGGTGAAGCTGGTGATCGGCAGCAACCTGGCCAGGCCGCCGTAATGCCGCAAGTTCACGTCGTCGTCCATCGCGTGCATCACCGAGCCGGCGCCGAGGAACATGTTCGCCTTGAAGAACCCGTGGGTGAGCAGGTGGAAGATCGCATAGGCGTATCCGGCCGGGCCCAGCCCGGCGGCGACCATCATGTAGCCGATCTGGGACATGGTCGAACCGGCCAGCACCTTCTTGATGTCGTCCTTGGCACAACCGATCCAGGCACCGGCCAGCAAGGTGACCGTACCGACCACGACGACCGCGCTCGTGGCGATCTCGGAGGTCTCGAAGATCGCGTGGCCGCGTACCACCAGGTAGACACCGGCGGTGACCATGGTCGCGGCGTGGATCAATGCCGAGACCGGTGTCGGGCCCTCCATCGCATCCAGCAGCCAGGACTGCAGCGGCACCTGGGCCGACTTCCCGCAGGCCCCGAGCAGCAGCATCAGCCCGATCAGGGTGGCCCAGAACGGGCTCAGCGACGCTGCCTCGGCGTCCACCACGCCGAATGCCACGGAGCCGAACAGGGCAAGCATCGCCATGATCGCGACCACCATGCCCAGGTCACCGACCCGGTTGATCACGAAGGCCTTCCGGGCCGCTGCTGCCGCACTGGGTTTGTGTTGCCAGAACCCGATCAGCAGGTAGGAGGCCAGGCCGACGCCCTCCCAGCCGACGAACAGCACCAGGTAGTTGTCGGCCAGCACCAACAGCAGCATCGCGGCGATGAACAGGTTCAAGAAGGCGAAGAACCTGCGCCGACCCGGGTCGTGGGACATGTACCCGATGGAGTAGACGTGGATCAACAGACCCACCCCGGTGATCAACAAGGCGAAGACGATCGACAACTGATCGATCAGCAGACCGACGGTGATGGTCCATCGCCCCGAGCTCAACCACTCGTACACCCCGACGTCCACCGAGCGCTCGGCGGCGGGCCGACTGAGCAGCTCGAGGAACAACGCCAGGCCGAGCACGAACGAGCCGAGGACGGCGGCGGTGGCCAGCAGATGCCCCCAGGAGTCGGCGATCCGCCCGGCGAGCAGGAGCAGACCGGCGCAGGCGAGAGGGACCGCGATCATCAACCACGACAGGGCGAACAGGCCGGTGGCGGGTGCAGAGGTGTCCATGGCAGCTCCGTCCTAGTTCCGCAACAGGTTCGCGTCGTCGACCGAGGCCGAGCGGCGGGTACGGAAGATGGTGATGATGATCGCCAGCCCGACGACCACCTCGGCGGCTGCCACCACCATCACGAAGAAGCTGGCGACCTGGCCGTCCAGGTTGCCCCACTGTCGGGCGGAGGTGACCAGCACCAGGTTGGCCGAGTTCAACATCAACTCCACCGACATGAACATGATCAGCGCATTCCGGCGCACCAGGAAGCCGACCAGGCCGATGCTGAAGAGGATCGCGGCCAGGATCAGGTACGGGTCCGAGCTCATGCCCCACCTCCGGGGCGTTCCGGCGTCTTGTCGGTTGCCGGACCCGTACCGGTTCCCGGATCGGTATCGGCATCCGGATCTGCCGGCTCCGGTGCCCCGCCGGCGGAGGTGGCTGTCGGTGCGGGTGCCGGCGGCAGGGCCCCGGAGAGACCGTCGGTGTGATCGTTGCCGACCGCCAGGTCCGTCCCCCGTGACTGCGGGTCATCCAGCGCAGCGATCACCCGGGCAGTCGGCGCCGCTACCTGCCGGGGGTCGAGCACCTGCCCGCGTGCCCTCAGGGTCTGCGAGACCGAGTTCGGCGCGGGGCTGCCGTCGGGCAGCAGAGCCGGGACGTCCACCGCGGTACGACGCGCGTAGTAACCCGGAGTCGGCAACGGCCCGGGGTGTTCCCCGGTCTCGGCATAGCGCTGCATCCGGCCACGCATTCGGGCGGCCTGGTCCGGTGGTGTCCTGAGACGTTCCCGATGGGCCAGGATCAAGGCGGCGACCGTGGCGGTCAACAACAGCGCACCCGCAGCCTGGAAGATCATCACGTAGCGGCCGAAGATCAACCCGGCAAGCGCGGTGACATTGGTGCCCCCGGCGGAATCGACCTGGTTCAAGCCCACCGGGTCGGTGGTGAAGGCACTGCCCACCGCGCCGACCAGCAACGCCAGGACCGCAGCCCCGGCCAGGCCGGCGAGCACCCGCTGCCCCTGCAACACCTCCACCAGGGAATCGCGGGAATCGACGCCGACCAGCATCACCACGAACACGAACAACATCAGGATCGCTCCGGTGTAGACGATGATCTGCACCGCGAACAGGAACGGGGCGTCCAGGGCGGCGTACTGCACCGCAAGACAGAGCATCACCGTGGCCAGGCAGAGCGCCGAGTGCACCGGTTTGCGGGTCATGATCATCACGATCGCCGCCAGCACCATCACCGGCGCCAGCAGCCAGAACGCCGCCGCCTGCCCGGTCGCCAAGACACTCATCGACCCCGCCCCCGGGTCGGCTGCTGTTCGTCCCGCCGCTGCTCCGCACGGTACGCATCGACCTGTGGCTGGCTCTGCCCGGTGCCGGGGAGACCGAGAAAGTAGGCCTGTTCGTCATCTCCCAGCCTGCGGTCGTGCGGCGGTGCCTCCATCCCCGGAAGCAACGGCGCCAGTAGCCGCTCCTTGGTGTAGATCATCGATTCGCGGGTGCTGTCGGCGAGCTCGAACTCCCGGGTCATCGTCAGCGCCCGGGTCGGACAGGCCTCGACGCAGAGCCCGCAGAGGATACAGCGCAGGTAGTTGATCTGGTAGACGCGCCCGTAGCGCTCCCCGGGGGAGAACCGCTCCTGGTCGGTGTTGGATGCTCCCTCGACATAGATCGCATCGGCCGGACAGGCCCAGGCACACAGTTCGCAACCAACGCATTTCTCCAGGCCGTCGGCCCAGCGGTTCAACTGGTGCCGACCATGGAAACGGGGCGCCCCCACCTGCTCGGCCGAACCGGGCCCGTACCCGCGTCCGCGTCCCTCGGGGTAGGACTCGGTGAAGGTCTTGTCGAACATGGTCTTGAAGGTCACGCCGAATCCGGCCCAGGCGTCGAAGATTCCCATCAGTGCTCCTGCTGCTCGTCCGGATCGGGGGTCGCCGACGCGGGTATGGGCCCGGGTCGGCCACCGGAGGCCGGGTCGGCCGGTGGGGTGCTCGCCGATCCTCCGCCCGAGCCCCGGTTCTCGGTCTCACCGGCCAGCACCCCGGTGAGTTCGGGCAACTGCTGACCGTGCCGTGGAGGTACGGGATAGCCGCCGGCGAAGGCGTCGAAGCGCCCGGAGGCATCGACCTGGTCGAGCTCACCGTCCTCGACATCGGGTTCGGAGCCTTTGCCGCCGAACATGATCACCAGGAAGAGGATCACGATCAGTGCGACACCGAGGACGAACAGTGCCGGTTCCCGTTCCCGGTTCGGGTCGGTCAGTGCCTGCAACACCGCGACCATCACCAGCCAGAGGACCGACAGCGGGATCAGCCAGTACCAGCCCAGCTTCATGAACTGGTCGTAGCGCAAACGCGGCAGACTTCCCCGCAGCCAGATGAAGACGAAGATCAGGGACAGCACCTTCAGGGTGAACCAGACCGGGCCCAGCCAGGGGTTGTTCAGCACCGGCAGGTCGAACGGCGGCAGGTAACCACCGAGGAACAAGGTGGTCGCCAGCGCCGAGACGGTCACCATGTTGATGTACTCGGCGAGGAAGAACATCGCGAACCGCATGCCGGAGTACTCGGTGTGGAATCCGCCGACCAGCTCGCCCTCGGCCTCCGGCAGGTCGAACGGCGCCCGGTTGGTCTCACCGACCATCGAGATGCAGTAGATGACGAACGAGGGCAACAGCAGGTACCAGTACCACTGCTGGAACGGTGTCTCCACGCCGAGAAAAGGCAGCACCAGCGGTTGGGCCTGGGCTTCGACGATGTTGGCGGTCGACATCGAATGCGCGTAGAGGAAGACCGCCACCAGTGACAGCCCCATGGCGATCTCGTAGGAGATCATCTGGGCGCTCGACCGCAGGCCGCCGAGCAGGGAGTAGGTCGACCCTGAGGACCATCCGGCCAGCACGATGCCGTAGATGCCGATCGAGGCCAGGGCGAGGATCAGCAGGACACCGACCTCGGAGTCGGCCAACTGCAAACGGGTGATGATCCCGCCGGGCAGGGTCACCTCGCCACCGAAGGGGATCATCGCAAAGACGGTGAATGCCGGGATGGCGATCAGGAACGGGGCTAGGTTGAAGACGATCCGGTCGGCATTGCGCGGCCGGAAGTCCTCCTTGAACATCAGTTTCATACCGTCGGCCAGGGATTGCAGCCACCCACCGGGGCCATTCATCGTGGGCCCCTTGCGATGCTGCATCCGGCCCACGACCTTGCGTTCGAACACGATGTTGAACAGCGTGATCAACAGCAGGAAGACGAAGATCGCCACGGCCTTGACCAGCACCAGCCACCACGGATCGTTCATCACTGCCCTCCCCTGCCAGTAGCGGTGGGGGCCGACGGCCCGAGCGCCTCGATCGAGATCAGTTCCCCGGGTCCGACGCCGAGCAGTTCGGCCAGTGGCAGTCCGGGCGCGTTCCACGGCAGCCAGGCCACCCGGTCCACCAGGTCGGGCAGGATCATCACCTCGACCGTCGCTCCGGGCCGCTGCGGGTCACCACCGACGCGGGCCAGGCTGCCCTCGCTGAGCCCGAGTTCGGTGGCGGTTGCAGGTGAGAGCTTCAATCGTGGCGACCGGGCGGTCGCCAGGAGATCGTCGGCACCGTCATTGGACCGGGAATCGTCGATCATGGTCCGCCAGCTGGCCAGGACGGCCTGTCCCGGCTCCGGTACGGGCGGCGCGGCATCGACCCCGACACCGGGTTGCGGCAGGTCCTCGTGCCGCCACTTCCCCAGCTCATCCAGCTCGGCCATCGCCGGCTCGGGGTGGCGGATACCCAGCGGCCGGCCGAAGGCATCGGCCAAGGCGGCCAGGATCCGCAGGTCGGTCATCGCATTGCGTCCCGCGACGGCACGGTTCAGTTCCCGCCGGCGACCCTCGAAGTTCAGGAAGTGCCCCGAGCGTGCGGTCAGGTCGGCGATCGGGAACACGACATCTGCCCTGGTTGCCGCCTCCGACAAGCGGGCCTCGATGCTGACCACGAATCCTGCCCGCGCCACAGCGGTCCGGGCGAGCCACGGGTCGGCGAAGTCGGCCAACTCCACTGCGCCCACCACCAACCCGGCGAGCTCACCGCCGGCTGCGGCGGCCAGCAGGTCGGTCGCGTTCATTCCCGGTTCGGCCGGCAGCCGCTCGGCCTTCCAGACCGCGGTCGTGTCGACCCGTGCCCGCGGATCGTCGACCGGGCGGCCGCCGGGGAGCAGCCCGGGCAGACATCCCGCCTCGACCGCACCGCGGTCCCCGGCCCTGCGTGGCACCCACACCAGTCGGGCGCCGGTGCGATCGGCGAGCCTCGCCGCCGCGTTCAGGGCACCGGGGCTCAGCCCAGCCCGTTCCCCGACCATGATCACCGAGCGTGGCCCGAGGTCGGCCTCACCCCATTGGTCGAGCCGGCGGGCCTCGGCACCCGGAACGGTGGGCAGCACCCGGGCGCCCAGCTTCCGGCTACCCCAACTGGCGAACGGAGCCACGGTGGTGATCGCCAGGCCGCTGCGGCGGTACGCCTTGCGGAGCCGGAGGAAGACCGCTCCGGCCTCGTCCTCGGGTTCGAATCCGACCAGCAGCACCTGATCGGCCCGTTCCAGGTCCTCGAAGGTCACCGACCGCCCCCGACCCGCCACCTCGCGGGCGAGGAAGTCCTGCTCCTCGCGCGTCATCGGCCGGGCCCGGAAATCGATCG
This sequence comes from Naumannella halotolerans, assembly GCF_004364645.1. NCBI lineage: Bacteria > Bacillati > Actinomycetota > Actinomycetes > Propionibacteriales > Propionibacteriaceae > Naumannella > Naumannella halotolerans. Next base: position 2,264,222 of record NZ_SOAW01000001.1, read on the forward strand.
AGTTCGTCCGCAGCACCGTGCGGGCGAACTTGGCGTACCCGTAGGCGTCCTCCAGTGTCAGCCGGCCGCCGGTGAGGACCCCGACATTGCTGCCGGCTGCCCGCAGTCCCTCGACGGCGACGTCGATCGCCTCCGGCCAGGAGGCGGCGTGCAGCACCCCGTCACGACGTACCAGCGGCATGCCCAAGCGATCCTCGGCAGCCCAGGATCGGAAGGCGAAGCGGTCCCGGTCGGTGATCCATTCCTCGTTCACCTCCGGATCGTCACCGGCCAGCCGGCGCACCACCGTCCCCCGTCGGTGGTCCACCCGGATCGCCGAGCCACAGGCGTCGTGCTCGCCCACCGACGGTGTGGAGACGAGGTCGAACGGGCGGGCGCGGAATCGGTAGTCGGCCGAGGTGAGCGCACCGACCGGACAGATCTGGATCACATTGCCCGAGAAATAGGAGTCGTAGGGTTCGGATTCGTAGATGCCCACCTGCTGCAACGCCCCGCGTTCGACCAGGGCGATGAACGGGTCACCGGAGATCTGCTCGGAGAACCGGGTGCACCGCGCACAGAGCACGCACCGTTCGCGGTCCAACAGCACCTGTGCCGAGATCGCGATCGGTTTCGGATAGGTACGCTTCACCGCCTCGAACCGACTCTCTCCGGCACCGGCGCTCAGGGCCTGGTTCTGCAGCGGGCACTCCCCACCCTTGTCACAGATCGGACAGTCCAACGGGTGGTTGATCAACAACAGTTCGATCATGCCCCGCTGCGCCTTCTCTGCCACCGGGGAGGAGACCTGGGTCCGGACGACCATGCCCTGGGCGACCTCGACCGTGCAGGAGGCCTGCGGTTTCGGCATCCCCCGCCCATTGCCGGCATCGGGGATCTCCACCAGGCACTGTCGACAGGCCCCCACCGGGTCCAGCAACGGGTGGTCGCAGAACCGCGGGATCGCGGTGCCGATCATCTCGGCAGCCCGGATCAGCAGGGTTCCCTTCGGCACCGAGACCTCGGTGTCATCGATGGTGAGCGTGATCAGCTCCTCCACCTGCGCACCCTGTTCGTCGGTGCCGCGGCTGCTGCTGGTGAGGGTCATCGGGCACCTCCGACCCGTTCGGGCAGCTCGAACAGCGCACTGCGCCGGTACGGGAAGAGCTCCCAGGCCGGTGTGTGATAGCCGGCTTCGAACTCCTCACGGAAGTGCCTGATCGCCGAGGTGAGACAGCCGACGGCCCCGTCGGCCAGAGCGCAGAAGGAACGACCGCCGATGTTCTCGCACAGGTCGAGCAGCTTCTCCACATCACCCTCCTCACCCTGTCCGGCCTCGATCCGCATCAGGACCTGCACCAGCCACCAGGTGCCCTCCCGGCAGGGGGTGCACTTGCCGCAGGACTCGTGTTTGTAGAACTCGATCCACCGCAGCGTGCTGCGGACCACCGAGGTGGTCTCGTCGAAGATCTGCAGTGCCTTGGTGCCGAGCATGGTTCCGGCGCCGGCCATCGACTCGTAGTCCAGTGGCAGGTCCAGGTGTTCGGCGGTGAGGATGGGGGTGGACGAGCCACCCGGGGTCCAGAACTTCAGCCGGTGCCCCTGCCGCACGCCTCCGGTGAGCTGCAACAGCTGCCGCAGGGTGATCCCCATCGGCGCCTCGACCTGACCGGGATTGGCCAGGTGACCCGACAGGGAGTAGATGGTCATCCCGTTCGACTTCTCCGTACCCATGGCGGCGAACCACTGCTCCCCGTTGGCGATGATGCTCGGCACCGAGGAGATCGACTCCACGTTGTTGATCACCGTCGGACAGGCGTACAGACCGGCCACGGCCGGGAACGGCGGGCGCAGCCGCGGCTGTCCCCGTCGCCCCTCCAGGGAGTCGAGCAGGGCCGTCTCCTCACCACAGATGTAGGCACCGGCACCGCTGTGCACGGTCACCTGCAGGTCGTAACCGGATCCCAGGATGTCGGTGCCGATGTACCCGGCGGTGCGGGCTGCGGCCACGGCTGCCTGCAGCCGGCGGGTGACCTGCAGCACCTCACCCCGGACGTAGATGAAGGCATGTGCCGCACCGATCGCGTAGGCCGCGATGATCACCCCCTCGACCAGGGTGTGCGGGGTGGCCATCATCAGCGGGATATCCTTGCAGGTACCGGGTTCGGACTCGTCGGCGTTGACCACCAGGTACGTCGGGTTCGGATTGTCCTTGGGGATGAACGACCACTTCACACCGGTGGGGAATCCGGCCCCGCCGCGGCCGCGGAGTCCGGCGGCCTTGACCTTCTCGATCACCTCCTCCGGGGTCAGTTGCAAGGCCTTGCGCAGGGCTCCGTACCCGCCCCGGCGTTCATAGACCTGCCGCTGCCAGGCCCGCTCGGTACCCCAGTCGGCGGTCAGCACCGGGGTGATCGGATCAGCCATGGTCGGCCTCCGATGCCTCGTCGGCCTCCACGACTGCGGTCGGCGAGGGCGCCGACCAGCCGTTCTCGGCCGCCAGGCGCACCCCCAGCAGCGAAGCCGGCCCCGCGGTCGGCCCCTGATCGACCCGGCCGTCGGGGAAACCGGCGAGTACCCGCTCGGCCTCGCGCCAACTGGTGATCTCCGCACCCCGGGTCGAGCTGATCGGCTGGTCGCTACGCAGGGCTTCGACCAGGGCATCGGTCGAGACCGGGTCCATCCGGTCGAAGAACTCCCAGTTGACCATGATCACCGGGGCGTAGTCACAGGCGGCGTTGCACTCGATCTGCTCCAAGGTGATCTTGCCATCGGCGGTGGTCTCGTCGATGCCGATCCCCAGCTCGGCCTGCAGCTGGGCGAGCAGCTCGTCGCCGCCCATGATCGCGCACAAGGCGGTGGTGCAGACCCCGACCAGGTGCTTGCCCACCGGTTTGCGCTTGTACATGGTGTAGAAGGTGGCGACCCCGCTGACCTCGGCGGTGCTGATGCCGAGGATGTCGGCACAGGCCTCAATGCCCTCGGTGGTGATCCTTCCCTGCACGCTCTGGCACAGGTGCAGCATCGGCAACAGGGCCGAACGCCGGCGCGGATAGCGGTCGGCGATCTGCTCCAGCTCACCGATCACCTCCGGTGCGAGAGCGCGCTGCTCCCCGGTGATGTCGTAGCCCCCGGACTCGGGGAAGTAGGTGGTGAACTTCATCGGTCGACCCCTCCCATCACCGGATCGATGGAGGCGACCGCCACCACCACGTCGGAGACCATGCCGCCCTCGCAGACCGCGGGAACCGCCTGCAGGTTGTTGAAACTGGGGTCACGGAAATGCGCCCGCCACGGCCGGGTGCCGCCGTCGGAGACGACATGGGCACCCATCTCACCCTTCGGCGACTCGATCGGTACGTAGGCCTGCCCCGCCGGCACGGCGAACCCCTCGGTGACCAGCTTGAAGTGATGGATCAGCGCCTCCATCGACTCGCCCATGATGTGCCTGATGTGTTCTGGTGAGTTGCCGATGCCGTCGGTACCGACCGAGAGCTGGGCCGGCCAGGCGATCTTCGGGTCGTCGACCATCACCGGTTGCCCCTGCGTGGACTGCAGGCGCTCATAGGCCTGTTTGACGATCCGCAGGGACTGCCACATCTCCTCCTGCCGGACCCGGAAGCGACCGTAGGCATCAGCGGTGTCCCAGGTGGATACGTCGAACTCGTAGGTCTCGTAACCGCAGTAGGGCTGCTGTTTGCGCAGATCCCAGGCGAAGTCGGCCGAGCGCAGCATCGGACCGGTGATCCCCAGCGCCATGCAACTGGCGAGGTCCAATTTGCCGACGCCGCCGAGCCGGCCGATGAAGATCGGATTCTCGTTGCAGAAGGCCGCGTACTCCGGCAGCCGTCTCTCCAGCCAGTCGATGGCCTCGGCGATCTTCGTCATCCCATGATCATCGATGTCGGCCGCGACACCACCGGGCCGGAAGTAGGCGTGGTTCATCCGTACCCCGGTGACGGCCTCGAAGACGTCCAGGATCATCTCCCGATCGCGGAATCCGATGGTCATCACCGTCAGCGCGCCGATCTCCATGCCACCGGTGGCTATGCAGACCAGATGGGAGGAGATCCGGTTGAGCTCCATCATCAACACCCGGATGATCTTGGACCGTTCGGTGATCTCGTCCTCGATCCCCAACAACCGCTCGACACTGAGCACATAGGCAGCTTCCTGGTGGAGCGGGGTCAGGTAGTCCATCCGGGTACAGAAGGTGACGCCCTGGGTGAAGCTGCGTACCTCCATGTTCTTCTCGATCCCGGTGTGCAGGTAGCCGATGCCGCAGCGGGCCTCGACCACCGACTCCCCCTCCAGTTCCAGGATCAGTCGCAGCACACCGTGGGTGGAGGGATGCTGCGGCCCCATGTTGACCACCAACCGCTCGTCGCCACGTTCGGCCTGGGCAGCGACGATGGCATCCCAGTCGGCACCGCCGGCGGTGTAGACGGTGCCTTCCTCGGCGCCGGCTGTCGCATAGGGATCGAAACCGCTGCGATCGTTCGTGGTGGCGCCCATCAGAGGTAGCTCCTGCGCTCGTCCGGCGGCGGGATCGTCGCCCCCTTGTACTCCACCGGGATGCCTCCCAGTGGATAGTCCTTGCGTTGCGGATGACCCGGCCAGTCGTCGGGCATCAGGATCCGGGTGAGCGCCGGATGGCCGTCGAAGACCACCCCGAACATGTCCCAGGTCTCGCGTTCGTGCCAGTCCGCGGCGGGGTAGGTCGGCACCACCGAGGGGAGGTGCGGGTCGGCGTCGGGGCAGGTGACCTCGAGCCGTAGTCGGCGGTTGTGGGTCATCGACTGCAGGTGGTGCACCACATGCAGTTCCGCACCGGTGTGCTCGGGGTAGTGGACCCCCGACACCGAGGCGCAATGCTCGAACCTCAGGTACGGATCATCGCGGAGCACCGGGGCCAGCTCGCCCAATCGGTCCCGCGGGATCAGCAGGGTCAGTTCGCCCCGGTCGACCACCACCTGGGCGATCGCCCCGGGGCGCAGTTCGCCGATCCGGTCCACCACCTCGTCGAACCAGCCGCCGTAGGGGCGGGCCGTCGGCGCCGGTGGTTCGATGATCCGGCGCATCCGGCCGTACCCGCTGGTGTCACCGGAACCGCGACCGGCACCCCACATTCCGTGGCGGACCTTCGGGCTGCCACCGACCCCTCCGACCGGTCCGGGCTCGGTGACCGCCACCTCGGCGACCCGGTCCGAGGCCGGTGCATCCTCCCGCTCGATCCCGGCCTTCGGCCCGGGCTCGGCCGAGCGCGGTTTCTCCTTGATCGTCTGGTCCTCGTCGGGGGTCTTCGGTCCGGGCCGGTCGGTCATCGCAACAGACCCTTCTGTTCGCTGATCGGGATCGCCGCCAGCGCCTGCTGCTCGCGCTCGATCGCCTGGTCTCGCGCATGGATCCCGATCCTGGTCTGCTGCACCTGTTCGCGAAGCTTGAACATCGCATCGATCAACATCTCCGGGCGCGGAGGACAGCCGGGTACGTAGATGTCGACCGGTACGATGTGGTCGACGCCCTGGACGATGGCGTAGTTGTTGAACATCCCGCCGGTGCTGGCGCAGACCCCCATCGACAGCACGAACTTCGGGTTCGGCATCTGGTCGTAGATCTGTCGCACCACCGGGGCCATCTTCTGGCTCACCCGGCCGGCGACGATCATCAGGTCCGCCTGGCGCGGGGAGGCCCGGAAGACCTCCTGACCCCAGCGACCGGAGTCATAGCGTGGCGCACCGTAGGTCATCATCTCGATCGCACAACAGGCCAGGCCGAAGGTCGCCGGCCAGAACGAGGCCTGCCGCATCCAACCGAACAAGCCCTCGACGGTGGTCAGCAGGAACCCGCTGGGAACTTTCTCCTCAACCCCCATGGACGCCCCCTCGATGCCGAAGCGGTGCGGGAATGCAGTTGCTCGTGATCAGTCCCATTCCAGGCCTCCGCGCCGCAGTTCGTAGAAGTAGGCGATCATCACGATCGCAATGAAGATCACGACCTGGACCAGGGCGAAGGTGCCCAGTTGATCACTGGCGACCGCCCACGGATAGAGGAAGACGATCTCGATGTCGAAGACGATGAACATCATCGCGGTGACGTAGTACTTGACCGGGAAGCGGCCGCCGCCGATCGGCTGCGGTGTGGGCTCGATGCCGCACTCGTAGGAGTCGTACTTGGCGCGGTTCATCCGCTGCGGTCCGACCAGGACGCTGGTGATCACCGACACCGCCACGAAGGCGGCGGCGATCACCAGCAGCACCAGCAGCGGTGCATACGGGTCGTTCATGCTCGTTCCTCCAAGTCGTCGTTGACTGGTGAGCGGGTGTTTCGGTCTAGACCGAGGGTGCTGCTTTCGACAATCCGTTGATGATCCGGTCCATCGCGTCACCGTCGGCCGAATCGGTCAGATTGGCCAGCAGCTTCAGCACGAACCGCATCAGGGTCTTGCGGGGAAGGCCGTACTTCGTGGCCAACTTCATGATCCGCGGGTCACCGATCAACTTCACGAAGACCGTGCCCAGTCGGTAGTAACCACCCAGACGCTGCTTCAGTGCAGTCGGGTAGCCCTGCAGGGCCAGCTCTGCGCTGGCCGTACCCACTCCGCGGTAGTGGGCTTCGGCGATCGCATCGGCAGCGAGTTCCGCCGACTCCATCGCATAGGCGATCCCTTCACCGTTGAAGGGGTTCACCATGCCGCCGGCGTCGCCGACCAGCAGCAGTCCGCGGGTGTAGTGGGGGGTGCGGTTGAAACCCATCGGCAGTGCCGCGCCGAGCACCTTGCCGATCCGGTTCTCGTCGCGGAATCCCCATTCGGCCGGGGTGTTGTCCAGCCACCGCTTCAGCAGATCCTTGTAATCGGTCTTGCCGAAGGCCGAGGAGGTGTTCAGGATCCCGAGGCCGACATTGGAGGTACCGTCGCCCATGCCGAAGATCCAGCCGTACCCCGGCAGCAGATCCGAGGCCCCGGGTTTGCCGTCCCACAGCTCCAGCCAGGATTCCAGGTAGTCGTCATCGTGCCGTGGGCTGGTGTAGTAGGCGCGGACCGCGACCCCCATCGGCCGGTTGTCCTTCTTCTCCAGACCCATCGCCACACTCAGCCGGGTGGAGTTGCCGTCGGCGGCGACGACCAGCGGCGCGGAGAAGACCCGGTCGTCGCGGGTACGTACCCCGATGATCCGGCCGGTACGGTCGTCCAACACCGGAGAGGTGACATTGCAGTTCTCCAGCATCTTCGCCCCCGCGGCCACGGAATGCCGGGCCAGCAGGTCGTCGAAGTCCGAGCGCGGACGGACCAGGCCGTAGGGCGGGAAATCGGTCAACTCGGGCCAGGGAAGCTCGAACGAGGTGGAGCCGCCGTAGATCCGCAACCCTTTGTTGTGCAGCCAGCCGGCCTGTTCGCTGGTGTCGATGCCGAGCCGGATCAACTGGCGGGTCGCTCGCGGGGTCAGCCCGTCGCCGCAGACCTTCTCCCGGGGGAAGGTCGACTTCTCCAGCAGCAGGACATCCAGTCCGCGGCGGGCGAGGTAGGCGGCAGCGGTCGACCCGGCAGGCCCTGCACCGACGACGATCACGTCGGCTTCGGCCTCGGCCGCCAACCGTTCCGGCATCCTGCCACCTCGCTTGTGAATCCGTTCACCAATGGGGGACAGTCTAAGCCCACCCGGCCGCCGACCGCACTCCCCCGAGTCATCCGGCAATCGTGGGCTGACCAGGAAAAACGACGATCATTTAACCAACAATCGGCTTGCCTAATTGAAGCAAGGTCAACTGTCGGCGAGGTGCCGCTCCAGCTTCGCCATCTGCACCCGCAATGCGCCGAGCAGTTCATGGTCACTGATCCCGACCGTCTGGATCTCCCAATGCTCGCCGCCGGAGCCCTCGATCTTCACCAGCGCGGCGACGCCGACCGCACCCTCGGGAACGTCGAGATAGGCCACCCGGCCATTGATCTCGGGGTCGGTGGTGTTGGCATCGTGACGGGCACGGGCGCCCGTGGCCGGGCGATCACGGTCCACTCCCCAGCCTGCCGAACGTGCCGGGGGGATCCACGCACCGGGTTCTGGTTCCATTCGTCCTGTCCTGTCGCGCTGCGTACCGACCACCCGGGCGTCAGCGACCCGCGCTCCCGAGGTGACCCAGCGGCAACACTAGTCCCGCGATCGGCTTCTGCAACCCCCGGAGGAATGTTCGCCCCAGAACCCCTCCGCCGGACTAGCGGCGATCCCGGCCCGCGTTCATCGCCTTGCGCTGCTCCGCCTGCTGTCGCTGCGCCTCCTCGACATCGATACCGCCGGTGATCAGCACCGCGCCGACGACGACGGCGAGCACCACCGAGATCACCACGGGCAGCCCGAAGACGAGCGGGATCGTCACCAGGAGCACCACATCGAAACCGCGCACCAGATTCGCGATCATCCCCGTCGGCAGGGCACCGGCCGGGCTGGCGACCGCGGGTGCCTGGTAGTTCGCCGGTTTGGCGGTCACCCAGCGGATCGCGCCGAGCAGACCGGCCACCGCGGTCATCAGTGACACCTGCAGTGCCTCACCCAGGGTCCGGGTGGCATCGACGCCGAATCCGACATAGGCCGGTGCGGTGGCGATCGCGAAGGCCAGCGCCACGGCGGCCGGGATGGCCGACTGGGCCATCCGGATCCGGGAGGTCGGCATCGGCAGCATCCGGGCCAGCCCGCTGGTACGGGCCAGCACCCGCAACCCGCCGAACAGCGGGACCAGGGCCAGGAACAGAGCCACCGCGGCCAAGGGCGAGGTGACCGCACCGAGGCCGAGCGCACCGGTGGCATAGGGGACGACGGCGGCGATCAGCGGACCGAGCAGCACCTGCGGACGCCGCAGCAACCGCTGCAGATCGCGCAACAGCAGGGCGCCGGCGCCCGTACCACTGCCCCGGGTGGGCCGGACCTGGCCACGCTCACGAGCGCGCTGTTCGGTCAGGATGTCGTGGGCGAGCCCGAAGTCCAGGGCGTAGAAGGATCCGGCCAACCCGCTGGCCAGCGATCCACCGGTGGTCAGCCGTACCCGCCGCAGATGCTGCAGCCGCCGGCGGGCCACCACCAGTGCCAGTATCAACAGCAACGCTGCCAGCCCGGCCACCACGAAGGCCAGCTCGGTCTCGGCCGAGGAACTGACGTGCAGATCCACCCAGCCGGCGGCGATGCCGACGACCAACAGCACCGCACCCACCCCGACGATGCCGAACACCGCCTCGGCGACCCGGACCAGGAAGCTGCGCTCGGCGCCCTGTTCGGCCGCGGCGAAGGCGGTCAGGGCCGCGGCCGACAGGCCAGTTGCTGCGGCCCAGGCGATCACCCCGCCGGTGGAGATACCGGTGAGCAGGGAGATCAGGGCACCGGCGAGGGCGCCGGTCCCGGCCGTCGCAGCGACCACCGCGAACAACCGGTTGGCGAGCAGCCGACCTCGGTTCAACGGCGCATCCATCAACCAGAAACCCTCGGCCGCCGAGGCCACCACCGGCCCGATCAGCCGCGACACCGCGAGTGCGAGGGCTCCGAGACCGGCCCAGGTCGCGACCGGGAGCAGGGTACGGGCGGAGACACAGGCGCCCTCCAGGCACTGCCCGGCGCTGACCTGGGCGCTCAGCAGCACATTGGCCAACATGGCACCGAAGACCACCAGCGCGAACAAGGCGACATAGGCATCGGACAGGGCCTCGGTGAGCTTCTTGGTGGCGCGACCCTGGCGCCACTCCTTGATCTGAGCGCGGAGTTCGGACTCCAGCCGCGGATCGGGGCCGTGGGTCTCGATCTGTCGGGTCATCCGCGTGGCTCGCCGAGTTCGACGGTACGGGTCGCGACCTGTCGGCTGAGCATCTCGTCATGGGTCGCCATGACGATCGCGGTGCCGGCCGCCCGATCGGCCCGCAGGCGTTGCGCCAGCCACTCCACACCCTCGGTGTCGAGGCGCTGTTCGGGCTCGTCCAGGACCAACAGCTTGGCCGGTCGGACGAAGGCGGTGGCCAGGGCCAACCGTCGTCGCTGTCCCGAGGACAAGGTGCCGGGCAGCTGCCCCGACTGCGGCACGAGCTGCACCTCGTGGAGCACCGCGTCGACCACCTCGTCGGGATCGGCGACCCCGTGGGCACGGGCGAGCAGGTCGAGATGTTCGACCACGCTGAGGTCGGGGAAGAAGTCGAGGTCGTCGATCACCGCCGCCAGGTTGCGGCGGATCTGCGGATCGGTCTCGCTGACCGCCACCCCGTCGAGTTCGATCGTGCCCTCATTGGCCCGGTCGGCGCCGATCAGGCAGCGCAGCACCGTGGACTTGCCGGCACCGTTGCGCCCGGTGAGCGCCACTGCCTCACCGGCTCGGACACTGAGATTGAGGTTGTCGATGATGGTGGTCGAGCCGTACCGCTTGGTCAGCTTCTTCACCTCGAGCACGAGCTCGCGTTTGGCCATGCAGCCGATTGTGCCGCTTCGGCCCCGATTCCTCGATTCGGGTGGCTCCGGGCGAGACCACCAAGACGAACGTCACACTCGATCACCCGGGCACCCCCTGGTGGCGGCGGGTCGCGGGGAATCCTCGATCCAGTGTGACGTTCGGCGTGTCCGACCGGGCCGGGCACAGGCGAGGGCAGGGCTCCTCCGGCGCCGGTGAACTGCCGACGATTCAACCCGTCAGTCTTGTCTGCCAGACTGGGCCGGTGACTCCGAATGGCTACCGCGCATCCCTGAACAAGCGCCGCACCGAGGTGGCGGCGATGTTCGACAAGGTGGCCGGGCGCTATGACCTGACCAACAACCTGCTCTCCCTGGGCCTGACCGAACAGTGGCGCAAGGCCGTGCTGCGGGCGATCGATCCGCGGCCGGGGGTGCGGATCCTGGATCTGGCCGCCGGCACCGGCACCTCCACCATTCCGCTCACCGAGGCCGGGGCCACGGCGATCCCGGTCGATCTGTCGTTGGGGATGCTGGAGGTGGGCAAGCAGCGCCATCCGGAGTTGCCCTTCCTGGCCGGTGACGCACTGTCCCTGCCCTTCGGTGACGAGGTGGCCGATGTGGTGACCATCTCCTTCGGGCTGCGGAATGTGGAGGACACCGTCGCCGCACTTACCGAGTTCCGCCGGGTCACCCGCCCAGGCGGAAAGCTCGTGGTCTGCGAGTTCTCCACCCCGACCTGGGAGCCGTTCCGACGGCTCTACGACTTCTACCTGCAGACGGCCCTGCCCCTGGTGTCGCGGGCGATGTCGTCCAACCCTGCTGCCTACAACTATCTGATCGAGTCGATCCGGGACTGGCCGAACCAGCCTGGACTGGCCGAGCTGATGCAGCGGGCCGGTTGGCACGACATCGCCTGGAACAACCTCGCCGGTGGGGCAGTCGCCATCCACCGCGCGATCGCATGACCCGCCTGCTGCTCGACGCCTACGCCGCCCGCTCGTGTGCGGTGAAGACCCACAACCAGTTCGACCGCACGATCTCGCTGCCGGTCGTCGACCTGGTCGAGGCGGCCAACGAGGAGATCGTCAACGAGGCGTTCATCGGTGGCACCGAGCATCGCCGGCTCGCCTGCGACGAACTGCTCGGCGCCATCACCGATTCGATCGATCTGCGCGAATCCACCGATCGGCGCGCTGCCACCGCCGAAGCGGTCCACGCGAGCACGGTGCTGATCGTCGCGCCGCTGCTGCCCAGTGATCTCGTCGGTCACCGCCGGGGAGGACCGACCGCGCTGTTGCGGGGTCCGAACCGGCGGGACGGATCACCTGGCTACTACCCGGTGCTGACGCGATTCAGCAAGGTGCTCGAACGATTGCGACAGTCGAAGGCAAGTGAGTCCCGCCGGGGTTCGGTGGTACGGCTGGCACCGCTGGGCTCGCCACAGTTCGCCTGTTCCCGCGGCCGCGCCGACCTTTCGGTACGGTCGCGCCAGCAGGCCACCTTGCTGGAGGCGAGCCACCACTGGCGGATGCTGCAGGCGGCGGGTTGGGCGCCTGACTCGGCCGGCCGGGCGGCCATCATCAGCACCGATGACCAAGGTCTGATCTGGGTCGACCTGACCCAGGAGTTCATCCGTACCTATTCGGCGAGCAGCGAGACCGGTTGGCGGTTGCGCAGCCCGCTGCAGCGCTATGACCACGAGCACGACTTCCGGGTACGGGTGGCCGAGCGGGCACTGTCCCGTACCGGCGCCGCCGACGACCCACCACCGCTGGTCCGCCCGATCCGGGTCCGCGAATGCGACAACTGCCAATGGTGGCAGGTCTGCCGCGACCAGTTGGATTCCGATGACCTGTCGGTACGGATCGACAAGGCCCCGCTGGATGTGCGGGAGATCGCGGCCTTGCGCACCCTCGGGGTGGAGACGACCCACGACCTGATGAACGCCGATCTCGACCTGTTGAAGATCGACTACCTGCCCCGGGTCCGGCACCGCCACGGTGCCGAACGCCGGATCGAGATGGCCGCCCGGCGGGCCCGTCTGCTCGCCCGCGGGGTGGAGCTGGAGCGGATCACCAACGGTCCGATCGAGCTCCCGCAGGCCGATATCGAGGTCGACTTCGACATCGAGACCTCCCGCGCCGAACGTGTCTATCTGTGGGGTTTCCGGGTCCACGACCGCGGCCGTGACGAGCCACCGACCTTCGTCGAGTTCTCCGCCTGGCACGAACTGGACGCCGACGCCGAACGTGAGCTCGGCGCCCGCGCCATGCGGTGGCTGCGCTCGTTGACCGACACCGGTCGTTCGGTCCGGGTCTACCACTACTCCGACTACGAGGTGGTCCAGTTGCGACGGCTGGCCGCCGAGGGCGATCCTGACCTGCGTTGGGGGCTGGAGTTCGCCAAGGACGGTTTCTGCGACCTGTTCCGGGTGGTCGCCGACCACTTCTTCGGCGCCCACGGGCTGGGCCTGAAGACCGTTGCCACCAAGGGCGCCGGTTTCCACTGGCGCGACGCCGATCCGGGCGGGCTGAACTCGCTGACCTGGTTCGACACCGCCGCCCATGCCGCCGACCCGGTCGAGCGGGAGACCGCCCGCCGACGGGTGCTGGCCTACAACGAGGACGACGTGATCGCGACCTTCGAGCTGCGCCGATGGCTGCGGGAACAGTGAGCCGGATCGCAACAGCAGGCGGAGCCTCGCCCGCTCGACTGGCGGTACGCTGCGAGCATGCGTGACACCTATCCCGTGCGGTTGTTCGGCTCGCTCGGACTGATCATCGTCGGGGCCGCCCTGGCCTCGATCCTCGCGGCCAACCTGACCGGTGTCGCCTCCAAGGTCCTGCTGGTGTCCGGTCTGGTGATCGCCGGGCTGGGAGTGGCGTTGCTGATCTTCACGATGATCCGACCGCGGCACCCCGATCCGGATTCGGTCGACCACGGCTGAACCGCCGACATCGGTCGCCATCGCCTTGCAGAACGGTTCGGGTCGATCTGGCCGGCGCACCCGTCCGACACGACATCCGATACGACAATCGGTCCCGGCATGATCACCTCTGGTGTGATCATGCCGGGCCCGATCATGTCGGCAGCCCGCGCTCGGAGGCTCAGAAGACCTGACGCAGGTTCGTCCGCGCCAGATCGATCAGCTCATCGCCCTTGCCGCTGAGCACGGTCCGGATCGCATAGAGCGCGAATCCCTTCGCCTGTGCCGCGGTCACCGCCGGTGGCATCGACAGCTCCTGACGCTCGGTGACGACGTCGAGCAGGGCCGGGCCGGGGTGGGCGAGGAAATCGTCGACCGCCTTCGGCAGTTGCTTCGACTCGGTCACCCGCCGGCCGTGGATACCCATCGCCTCAGCCATGGTCGCGAAATCGGGATTGACCAGTTCGGTGCCGAAGTTGACGATGCCGGCCGCCTTCATCTCCAGCTCGACGAAGTTCAGCGACGAGTTGTTGTAGACCACCACCTTCACCGGCAGCTTGTTCTGGGTGAGGGTGATCAACTCACCCAGCAGCATGGTCAGGCCACCATCACCGGTCAGCGCGATCACCTGTCGCTGCGGCTCCGCGGCCTGAGCGCCGATCGCCTGGGACAGTGCATTGGCCATCGACCCGTGGCTGAAGGATCCGATCAGCCGCCGGCGACCGTTCATGGTCAGGTAGCGGGCCGCCCACACCACCGGGGAACCCACGTCGGGCAGGAACACCGCATCGTCCGCGGCGCCCTGGTTCAGCAACCGAGTCAGGTACTGCGGGTGGATCGGTCGTCCACGCCGGCTCGGTGCGGCCAGTTCGTCGAGGTCCTGGCGGGTGCGCTGGTAGTGCTTGGTCATCCGCTTCAGATGCGCATCCGACCGATTGCCCTTCACCAGCGGCAGCAGTTCCTTCACGGTCGCTGCGACGTCACCGACCAGGCCGACGTCGATCGGGGTACGCCGTCCGAGGTTCTCACCGCGGATGTCGACCTGGACCACCTTCGCGGTCGGATAGAACTGCTGGTACGGCAGGTCGCTGCCGAGGACCAGCAGCGCGTCCGCCGATTCCATCGCGCGATAACCGGAGGAGAATCCGAGCAGGCCGGTCATACCGACGTCGTAGGGATTGTCGTGCTCGACATACTCCTTGCCCCGCAGGGCATGCACCACCGGCGCCTGCAACCGGCCGGCGATCTCCAGCAGCTCGGTGTGCGCATCGGCGCACCCGGCGCCGGCAAGGATGGTGACGTTCTTCGCACCGTTCAGGATGTCGGCTGCGCGGGCCACCTCGGTCAATGACGGGCTGGTGACCGATTCGGCCCGGACCACCGTCTGCGTCTCGGCCTCCAACTCGGCCAGGGCGACATCACCGGGGATCACCAGCACCGCGACCCCCCGCTGCTGGACGGCCGCCCGCATGGCCAGCCGCAACATCCGAGGCAGTTGCTCGGCGTGGGCGACGTGGGCGGTGAAGACGCTGCAGTCGGCGAAGAGCTGCTCGGGCCGGGTCTCCTGGAAGTAGTTCGACCCGATCTCCTCGCTGGGGATCTGGGCAGCGATCGCCAGTACCGGTACCCGGGAGCGATGGGCATCGTAGAGACCGTTGATCAGATGCAGGTTGCCCGGGCCGCAACTACCGGCACAGACGGCCAGCTCCCCGGTCACCGCGGCATCGGCGGCGGCGGCGAACGCCGCGGCCTCCTCGTGCCGCACGTGCACCCAGTCGATCGTCTTCTCCCGGCGCAGACTGTCGGTGAAACCGTTCAGGGAGTCGCCGGGAATGCCATAGACCCGCTTCACCCCACTCGCTGCCAAGGTGTCGACAATGTGGTCGGCTGCGGTTGCCATGATCGTCCTCTCGAAGTGGTGAGCGTGCTGACCCCCGTACCCATCCTGCCCGACGGGCGAGCCGGGGTCGAGCACGCGGCCGAGGTACCGGCCGTCTTCGATGGCCGGACATCTGCTTGGCCGTCGTCTCCAGTCCTACCACTCCCCGTCGGGACTCAACCCGACCCGGGGCAACCGCCGGTTCAGTTCGCCGAGAGCGTGATCTGCGCGCCCAGATCCTGCAGTCGCTGCTGTTCGGCGCGGCGTTCGGAGCGGTCCACCACCACCTCCAGCACCTCGATCCCGTGGACAGGTCGGCGCAGTTCGGCGGCCAGGTCGGTGGCGGTGTCGACCCGGCGGTAGCGCGCCCGGTAGCCCTCGACCAGTTGCGCCAACCCAGACCCGTGGGGAGCGCCGAAGATCCGCTCGAAGGCATCCGCGTGTTCAACAGCCCCCTGCTCGAGGGTGCCGAAGATGGCTCCTCCGTCGTCGTTCACCACGACGAACCGCACCTCCGGACGCGGTTCCTCGGGGCCGATCAGCAGGCCGTTGAGGTCGTGCAGGAAGGTCAGGTCGCCCAGCAGGGCGTGCACTGCGTGACCGGCCCCCAGCGCCAGACCGACGGCGGTGGAGACGGTCCCGTCGATCCCGGCCAGTCCGCGGTTGGCATGCACCCGCGGTGCATGTGGCCCGACCGGAGCAAGATCGACATCGCGGATCAGCTGGGAGGAGCCGAGCACCACGAGCTGTTCCTCGGCCAGGCCGGCGAGCACCGACCAGAAGATCGATGCCGTCCGCGCCCCGCCGAGTTCGGTACCCGCCGCGGACTCCTCGGCGGTGATCCGCCGGCGCAGTTCACGATCGGCGCCCTGCCACCGGGCCAGCCATTGCGGGTCCCCCTGGCCGCGCGGTTGCACTGCGTCGACGACCCGGTCGACCGCCAGCCCGGGATCGATCCACTGGGCCGTCTCGGTGACCATGATCAGTTCCAGGTCGGTACGCGCCAGCAACTGCTGCACCGGTCGGGACAAGGTGGGATGGCCGAAGCAGATCACCTGCTCGATCTCCGGCGCGAATCCGGGCAGCAGCAACCGGTAGGTCCCGATCGCCGGTCCCCGGCGGGCATTGCTGGAGGGCTCGGCCAGCAGCGGCAGACCGGTTGCCTGGGCCAACTCGACCGCCTGCCGGCCGGTCGGTGCCGAGGCGTCACCGGCGACGACCACCGACCGTGCGGCGACGTCAACGGCTGCCGGTACGGGCGGCGGCAGGGACTGCCCCTCGAAACGACCCGCATCGACCGGGTCATGATCAGCTGCGCCCGGCACCAGGGGCGGGCGCAACGCGACGTTCAGCTGCACCGGGCCGGGGCTGCGGTCGCGTACCCCGGTCGCCGCCACCACGGCCCGGCGGACCGCCGAGCGCCAGTGCTCGGGCTGGTCGTCGGCATCGGCGAGCTGCCAGATCCCGCGCAGGGCAGCGCCGAAGATCCCCTGCTGCACCGTGGTCTGGTTGGCACCCGATCCGATCAGCGTGGCAGGTCGATCGGCACTGATGACGATCAACGGCCGCCCCGCATGGGCTGCCTCCAGCACGGCCGGGTGCAGATTCGCCACCGCCGTACCGGAGGTGGTGATCACCACCACCGGGGAATCGGTGCCTACGCTGAGACCGAGCGCGGTGAAACCGGCCGAGCGTTCGTCGATCCGCACATGGAGCCGGATCTCGCCGCGCTGCTCGGCGGCGAAGGCCGCGAAGCCGAACGGTGCATTGCGCGAACCCGGGGCGAGGACGAAATCGCGCACCCCGGAGTTGATCAACTCCGCACAGATGATCTTGGCCGTCTCGATTGCGGTTGCCACTACTGCCCCGCCCCGATCCGGCTCAGCCGACTCGTCGCACCGAGCCGATGTCGCCAGCGTTCGGCATCCGCCGGGCCGGCCAGGCACAGCGACGGATCGACCTTCTCCCGCATCACCAGTGCCTGCTGCACCTCGATCCGGCCGTCGACGGTGGCCAGTGGTTCGCTCACCAGGTCACCGATCAACAGCGCCGAGGTGTTCAGCCCGCAGGCGAACGGGAGCCTCGGCAGGGCTGCTGCCAGGACCACCCCGGCGGCCAGACCGACCGAGGACTCCAAGGCGCTGGAGACGACCACCGGCAGCCCCAGACGCTCGGCGAGTTCCAGACAGGCCCGTACCCCACCGAGGGGCTGCACCTTCAACACCGCCACATCGGCGGCTTCGAGCTCGGCCACCCGCTCGGGGTCACCACTGCGACGGATCGACTCGTCGGCGGCGATGGCCACGTCGATCCCGTGGCGTGCCAGCCGACGTCGCAACTCGGCGAGCTCGGTGACGCTGCGGCAGGGTTGTTCGACGTACTCAACGTCCAGGTGCCGCAGCCGGCCGATCGCCTCGGCGGCCTGCTCGACGGTCCAGGCGCCGTTGGCATCGAGGCGTACCGCACCGTGCGGGCCCAGGGCCGAGCGGACCGCGGTGACCCGGTCGAGGTCCTCGGCGAAGCCCTGCCCGGCCTCGGCCACCTTCACCTTCGCGGTCCGGCACCCGGAGTCGGCGACGATCGCCGCGGCCCGCTCGGGCCCGACCGCCGGTACGGTCACATTCACCGGGACACTGTCGCGACACGGGGTCGGCCAGTCCTCCTCGGCGGCCTCGTGTGCGGCAGCCAGCCACGGCACCAGCTCGGGGCCGTCGTAGTCCAGGAAGGGGCTCCACTCGCCCCAACCCCGGCGCCCGCGCAGCAACATCCCCTCCCGGGTGGTGATGCCGCGGAATCGGAGCGACATGTCCAGACGCCAGGTCAACTCGTGGTGTTCCACAGCACCCAACCTATCGCGGCCGGCTCTCGCAGCCGGCTGCTCGGTGTCGGCGTAAGGTGTCGGGGTGCTGACGGTCGACGCCACCCATCCGGATCTGCTGGTTCCGGCATTGCGGCGCACCCTGGCCGGTGGTCCGGCGTTGCTCCCGCTGCCGTCCGGAACCACTGCAGCGCGGGCGATCACCGGTGCGGTACGGCCGGCCGAACCCGCCGCTCCCGGCACGGTGATCGTCACCACCTCCGGATCCACCGGGCAGCCGAAGGGGATCTGTCTGTCCGCCGCAGCGATCACCGCCTCGGCAGAGTCGACCCTGCGCAGTCTGGGCGGTCCGGGTGCCTGGCATCTCGCGCTGCCCGCGCACTACGTGGCCGGGTTGATGGTGATCGCCCGGGCGATCGTCTCGGATGCACAGGTGCTCACCGTGCGCAGTGACCTCGACGACCTCCACCCCGTCGCCGGTGGCCGCAACTATCTGTCGATCGTCCCCACCCAGGCCGCCCGTGCCCTGCAGCAGCCCGCCGTACTGGAGCGGTTGGCGGCCTTCGACGCCGTCCTCCTCGGTGGCGGCGCAGCCGGCGGCGAACTGCTGGACAGATTGACCGCACAAGGGGTGCGGGTACGCACCACCTATGGCATGTCGGAGACCTGCGGAGGGTGTGTGTACGACGGTTCACCGTTGGACATCACCGAGGTACGGATCGGTGCCGGGCAGCGGATCGAACTACGCGGGCCGATGCTGTTCGACGGGTATCGACTGCAGCCCGAACTGACCGCCCGGGTCCTGGCCGATGGCTGGTTCGTCACCAGCGATCGCGGTGAACTGGCCGGTGACCGGCTGCGCGTCCTCGGTCGGGTCGACGACGTGGTGATCTCCGGCGGGGTGAACGTCGACCTCGCCCGGTTGCAGACCCGGCTGGACGGCCTGACCACCGACGGCCTGGGCCCCGGCCGGGCAGTCGCCCTGGGGGTTCCCGACCCCGAATGGGGTCAGCGGGTGGTGGTCGCCACGACCGCTCCGATCGGGCTGACAGCACTGCGGGACCGACTGACCGACCTCGTCGAGCCGGCTGCCCTGCCCCGTGGGCTCGGCCGGGTCGACGAGCTACCGTTGCTCAGCAGCGGGAAACCCGACCGCCGGTCCTTGATCGAGAACTGGCCGATGATCGAGGAGGAACGCCGGTGAGCCGGTCTGCGACCCTGGCCGACTGGGTGGAGGGGGCGCGCCTGCGTACCCTGCCGGCGGCGATCTCACCGGTGGCCGCCGGTACCGGCCTGGCGATCTTCCACGACGCCTTCGATCCGCTGCTGGCGCTGTTGTGCCTGCTCCTGGCCCTCTCCCTGCAGGTGGGGGTGAACTATGCCAACGACTACTCCGACGGGATCCGCGGGACCGACGCCGAGCGGGTCGGGCCGCTGCGGTTGGTCGGTTCGGGTCTGGTGGAACCCCGCCGGGTGAAGTTCGCCGCCTTCGGCTGTTTCGCGCTCGGCGCGCTGACCGGACTGGTGATCACCGCGGTGACCGGCTGGTGGTGGTTGCTGATCATCGGCGCGTTCTCGATCCTGGCTGCCTGGTACTACACCGGCGGATCGCGCCCGTACGGTTACTCGGGTCTGGGTGAGGTGTTCGTCTTCGTTTTCTTCGGGCTGGTCGCGACCTCCGGGACGGCACTGGTGCAGACCGGGTTCGGCGCCGCGGTGATCGGGCAGTGCCTGCTCGCCTCGACCGCGATCGGGCTGCTCGCCTGCGCGATCCTGATGGCGAACAACATCCGCGACATCGCCGGGGACGCCGAGGCGGGCAAACACACCCTGGCGGTACGACTGGGCGAGCGCCGAGCACGGCTCGGGTACCTGATCATGGTCGTCATCGCGGCACTGTGCTGCGTCTGGCTGGCCGGGTCGACCACCTGGTGGGCGCTGCTCTCACTGATCTTCTGTGTGGTGGTCGCGCCCGGTACGCGGCGGTTGCTGCGGGGTGCCGGCGGCAGGGAACTGATCGGGGTGCTGAAGGCGACCGGGATCGCCGAACTGGTCTGCGCCCTCGGCCTGCTGGCCGGTCTTCTCCTCGGCTCCCTCTGAGAAGGCGATCCCTCTGAGAAGTCGATCCCCCTGAAGTCGATCCCCCTGAAGTCGATCCCTCTGAGAAGTCGAGGAGTGAAGCTCAACCGACCTCAGTCGCTCTCGCCGGGATCGCGTTCGATCAACTGCTGCAGATCGTCGGGAGTGTCCACGTCGAGTGCGACCTGATCGGTGTCGGTGACGATCAGTGGCGCCACGCCTGCGGCCAACGAGCGCACCGATCGACCGGCCGGCGGTGTGGCGGCCAGTTGCCGTCGCAGCAGCCCGACCTGCCAACAGGCGCACAGCCATTGCAGGCGTCCGTTGCTGGAGGTGACGACGCAGTCCGCCTCGGCGTCGACCAGCCGCCGGAGGTGGTGCGCGGTGAGCAGCGGCAGATCGGCGGCCAGCACCAGCAACCGGTCGGTGTCGTCCAGCTCGGCGCCGAGATGTTCCAGCCCGGTGGCGATCCCGGCGACCGGCCCGGCGCCCGGTTCGGTGTCGGGGATCACCGGGGCGCTGACCACCCCGTCGGGCCGGCCGACCACCACCGGCCGGTAGGCGAAGGCAGCCAGCAGGACGCGCTCCACCAGGGACGTGCCGTCGACCTCGATCGCCGGTTTGTGCCGGCCCATCCGGGAGGACTCGCCACCGGTCAGGACCAGGGCTCGGGTCTGTGCCATGAACTCACTGTGCGGGCCTCGTCCCCGCCTGGCAAGCAGTGAACCGGGCGCCTGTGCGACGTACGCTCCTAAACTTGCCGCATGGGACGCCTCACCACCCGCCGCAAGGTGCACACCATCGACCTCGATCACGACTCGGCGCAGCGGAGCCGGATCGACACCCTGATCGTCGAGGAGCCGATGGAGCTGCGGGTCGACGGCACTTCCCTGGCGGTGACCATGCGCACACCCGGCCATGACATCGAGTTGGCCCACGGATTCCTCCTCACCGAGGGAGTCATCGGCCATCGCGAACAGGTGCTGAACGCGCGCTACTGCGCCGGTTCGGTCGACGGTGAGAACACCTACAACATCATCGACGTCACCGCCACCGAGGAGGTGACGGTGCCCGAGGGCCGCAACTTCTACACCACCTCCTCCTGCGGGATCTGCGGGAAGGCGAGCATCGAGGCGATCACCACCCGACTGCGGTTCGACCCCGCCGCCGACCAGACCGTCTGGCCGGCGGAGTTGATCATGCAACTGCCGGAGTTGTTGCGCGAACGGCAGGCGGCCTTCGACCGTACCGGTGGACTTCACGCTGCCGGGCTCTTCACCCCCGACGGCCGGCCACTGGTGGTACGCGAGGACGTCGGGCGGCACAACGCGGTGGACAAGGTGATCGGCTGGGCTGTGCTGAACGACCGCTTGCCGTTGACCGGCACCGCCCTGGTGGTCTCCGGACGCGCCTCGTTCGAACTGGCGCAGAAGGCGGCGATGGCCGGGATCAGCGTGCTGGTGGCGGTCTCGGCACCGTCGTCGCTGGCGGTCGAGTTCGCTGACGGTGTCGGCCTGACGATCGCCGGTTTCACCCGCGGGAGAAGGACCAATGTCTACTCCCGTCCCGATCGCATCGGCACCGCGGTGCTGTCCGAGGCCTGAGCCCGCCCGTACCCGATCGCCTCAGCCGCTGCGGGTGATCACCTGGCCGACCCGTACCAGCTCAGTCAGCATCAGCTGCGTCGGCCGGCTGCGCCGCGACTCCTCCCGCATCACCGCCCAATAGGCGAGGTCGTGGTGGAAATCGGGCAGCACCCGGATCAACTCCGGATGCTTCCTGGCCATGTAGGTCGGGACCAGCCCGATGCCGGCGGAGAGTCGGGTGGCCTCGATCTGGGCGAAGACCGAGGTGGAGGCGATGTTGCCCTTCGGCTCGGGGAGCCGTTGGGTCGCCTCATCGAGCTCGTCGACCTGCAGGGCGGACTCGATGTAGTAGTTCAGCGGGTGGTCGGCGAGGTCGCCGATCCGTTCGGGCGTTCCCGCCAGGTCCAGGTACTGCGCGGTGGCGTACAGGCCGAGGCCGTAGTCACCGAGGTGGACCGCCACCGCCCGTTGCACCTTCGGTTTGCTCACCACCACCTCGATGTCCACACCGCTGCGGTGGGTACGCAACCGCTGGGTGGCAGCGATCAGCTCACAGTCGATCAGCGGGTGCTGTGACCGCAGGGCAGCCGCCGCCGGGACCACGCCGTGGATCGCGAATCCGTCGGGTGAGGCTACCCGGACGGTGCCCCCGACCTGTTCGGTACCGCTGATGGAGGCCGCCAGGGACTGCATCGAGCGTTCGATCTGCTCGGCGACGACCAGCATCTGGCGCCCCAGGTCGGTCAGCTCCCAGCCTCCGGAGGTCTGCACCAGTGCACGACCACCGATCTCCCGTTCCAGGGCGGCGAGTCGTCGCGAGACCGTCGTGTGGTTGACCCCGAGGACGTCTGCTGCTGCGGTGAATCGCCCCAGACGCGCAACCGCCAGCAGGACCAACAGATCGTCAGGGTTCACCGCCACCGGACCAGTGTGCAGGAATGCAGAACGCTGTTGCAAAGTTTGTCACGTCCCGCGCGTTGCCGGGACTTCGGCGCGGTGCCTACGCTGGTCGGGTCACCCACTCAACGAGGAGAGAAATGAGCACTGTCGCTTTCATCGGCCTGGGCAACATGGGCCGCCGGATGGCTGCGAACCAGGTGAAGTCCGGCAACGAGGTACGCGGTTACGACGTCGTCCCCGAGGCGGTCACCGCCGCCATCGCCGACGGTGTCACCCCCACCGGATCGATCGCCGAAGCCGTCCAGGGAGCAGACGTGGTGGTGACGATGGTGCCGAAGGGTGACCATGCCCGCGAGGCCTATCTCGCCGACGGCGGGATCCTTGCCAGCGCCGATCCGAAGACCCTGCTGATCGACTCCTCCACGATCGATGTGCAGACCGCACAGGATCTGCACGATGCCGCTTCGGCCAAGGGATTCCGTTTCGTCGATGCGCCGGTCTCCGGTGGCATCAGCGGCGCCGAGGCGGGCACCCTCACCTTCATGGTCGGTGGCGGAGCCGCCGATGTGGCCGAGGCCGCGAAGTACATCGAGCCGATGGCCGGGAACATCATCCCCACCGGCGGACCGACCTCGGGCCAGGCGGCGAAGATCTGCAACAACATGATGCTGTTCATCAACCTGCAGGCCTGCGCCGAGGGCGCGGTCCTCGCGCGCAAGTTCGGCCTGGACGCGAAGGTCTTCCACGACATCGCCAAGGTGTCCTCGGGAAACTCCTGGGCGCTGCAGACCTGGTACCCGGTGCCGGGGGTGACCGAGACCGCAGCCGCCAACCGCGAGTTCGCCGCCACCTTCCGTACCGATCTGGCCCTGAAGGATGTGGGCCTGGCCCTGGCCGGCGCCGAACAGGTCGGGGTCGACCTGCCGGCGGCGAAGCTGGTGGCCGGCGAGTTCGAGAAGGTGATCGCCGAGGGCGATGCCGACCTCGACTGCAGTGTGATCATCCGCAACATCGACCCCACCTCCCCCGGCCTGCCCCAGCGCTGAGCGGCCATCTGAAACCCTCCGGGCACAGCGCCCACCCGAGAACTAGGAGAGACAGTGAAGAGAATCGGACACTACATCGACGGCCAGCTCGTCGAGGGTGGGGACGAGACCAGCCCGGTCTTCAACCCGGCCACCGGTGAGCAGACCGCGGAGCTGGCGCTGGCCGGACCGGCCGAACTGGACAGTGCCGTCGCGGTCGCCCGCAAGGCCGCCGACGGCTGGCGCAAGATGTCCTTGGCGAAGCGTTCCAATGTGATGTTCAAACTGCGCCAGATCATCGTCGAGCGCACCGACGAGCTCGCCCGGATCATCACCTCCGAGCACGGCAAGGTCGTCTCCGACGCTGCCGGCGAGGTCGCCCGCGGCCTGGAGAACGTGGAGTTCTGCGCCGGTCTGATGCATCACCTGAAGGGCGAGTACTCCGAGCAGGTCGCCACCGGCGTCAACGTGCACCAGGTACGTCAGCCGCTCGGTGTGGTCGCCTGCATCACCCCGTTCAACTTCCCGGCGATGGTTCCGCTGTGGATGATCACCACCGCCATCGCCGCCGGCAATGCGGTGATCCTGAAGCCCAGTGAGCGCGACCCCTCCGCGGCCATCTGGATCGCCGAGGCCTTCGCCGAGGCTGGGCTGCCGGCCGGTGTGCTGAATGTGGTGAACGGTGGCGCCGACACCGTCAACGGCATCTTGAACCACGACGGGATCGACGCGGTCAGCTTCGTCGGTTCGACCCCGATCGCCCAGCACATCTATTCCACCGCTGCCGCCAACGGCAAGCGGGTGCAGGCACTCGGTGGCGCGAAGAACCACATGGTCGTGATGCCCGATGCCGATCTGGACTCGGCTGCCGATGCCGCCATCTCGGCCGCCTACGGTTCTGCCGGTGAACGCTGCATGGCCGTCTCGGTGTTGGTGGCCGTCGGTGAGATCGCCGACGAGCTGGTGGACAAGGTCGCCCAGCGGATGCCCGGTCTGAAGATCGGCGACGGCACCGATCCGGAGTCGGAGATGGGTCCGCTGATCACCGCCCAGGCCCGCGATCGGGTCGCCTCCTATGTCGCCGCAGCGGCCGACGAGGGCGCCACCGTGGTGGTCGACGGCCGGGAGCGGAAGTTCGACAACGACGGCTTCTTCATCGGCGTCAGCCTGGTGGACAACGTGAAGCCCGGGATGAAGGTCTACGACGATGAGATCTTCGGCCCGGTGCTCTCGGTGGTCCGGGTGGACACCTACGACCAGGCGGTGGAGTTGATCAACTCCAACCAGTTCGCCAACGGTGTCGCGGTCTTCACCCGTGACGGCAAGACCGCCCGCGAGTTCGAGTTCGACATCGAGGTCGGCATGGTCGGGGTGAACGTACCGATCCCGGTGCCGATCGGCGCCTACTCCTTCGGCGGCTGGAAGAAGTCGCTGTTCGGCGACACCCACATGTACGGGCCGGAGTCGTTCAACTTCTACACCCGCCGCAAGGTGATCACCACCCGGTGGCCGGAGCCGTCGGAGAGCCAGATCAGCCTGGGCTTCCCCACGCACTGACCCGACCGGATCGGTCGGTCGTGGCCACGGACAAGTGGCCACGGACAACGGGAGCAGACCTCGGGTCTGCTCCCGTTGTGCGTTTCGGCACGAGGCACCGCAGTCGTTGCGGCGTCTAGACTTGGTTCATGATCCGCTATCTGCCCATCGTCGTGGCGGTCGCGCTCATGATCTTCTGCATCGTCGAGGTGGCCCAGTCACCGAAGGATGCCGTGCGATTGATGCCGCGCTGGCTGTGGTTCTTCGCCATCGTGCTGCTGCCGGTGGTCGGTGCGATCCTTTGGCTGGTCTTCGGCCGCCCCACCGCCCGTACCCTGGCCGAGAACGACCAGACCAAACCGGCCTCGCCCGACGACGACCCGGACTTCCTGCGCCGACTCTGACCCCGGTCGACTCTGAACTGGCCGACTCTGAACTGGCCGATGCTGAACTGGCCGAGCTGAACCAACCGAGCCCGCACCGACCTGCCTGCACCGACCGACCCCGGGACGGGTCGGGCAGCATCGACTCGTCGGCCGAGCCCGGACCGATTGTCCGACGCACTGGCTACGGTGAGCCGATGAGTTCTCCGCAGGTCTCCAGGCCCACGATGCCCGATGGGTACGGGCTGCCCGATTCGCCAGCAGGTCTGCTCGACTGGCCCACCGTGGCGCAGCGGCTGATCGACGCCAAGCACTACTGGTTGTCCACGGTCCGCCCCGACGGCACCCCGCATTCGGTCCCCCGATGGGGAGTCTGGGTGGACGACCGGTTCTACTACGACGGCGCCCCGACCACCCGCCACGTCCGCAATCTGCAGACCAATACCGCCGTCACACTGACCCTGGAGTCCGGTGCCCAGGCGGTGATCGTCGAGGGACGCTCGGTCGCCACCTGTGCCGACCCCGAGACACTGGGTGCGCAGTTGTCGGCAGCCTTCGCCAAGTACGCCGGCGACGGCTACTCCCCCGGTGCCGACGCCTGGTCCGGCGCCGACGGTGGTGGGCTGCGGGTGATCGTGCCCGAACGGGTCCTGGCCTGGTTGGACTTCCCGACCGACTGCACCCGGTTCACCTTCGGCTGAACGCCCCGTCGCGCTCGCTCCCACGGCCGGCGGCAGGCCGACCCACGCGGGAGACCCGCAGCAGACCGGTCCGCGAGCAGACCGGTTCGCGAGCGGGGCTGGCGACAGGCACCACCCTGATCGCAGAACCACCCCGTGCCAGACCGACCAGAGACAGACCGACCCGTGACAGACCGACCCGTGACAGACCGACCCGTGACAGACCGACGGCCCGGTCGACCATCGAGGTCGATCCGGGCCGCCGAGGTTCTGCAGCCGCTCAGCTTTGTTCGTCGGGCAGCACCACCGCATCCGGCGACGGTGCGGACGAGGCTCCATCGGAGTACTTCTCCACCAGCTTCGACAGATCGACCCCGGTGGTGTTCTTGATCAACTCCATGGTCTCGACGATGTTGCCGGTGACCTGTTTGGGCAGTTCACCCGCACCGTCGGTGGACACCACGGTGAGCTTGTCGATCGCCTGCATCGGCGCCGCCACCTCGCGAGCCACCTGCGGCAGTGCCTCGACCAGCATCTGCAACACGGCCGCCTCGTTGTAGCGGGCGAAGGCATCGGCACGCTTGTTCATCGCCTCGGCCTCGGCCTCACCCTTGGCCAGAATGGCGGCCGCCTCGGCCTCACCCTCGGCCCGGGTGGCATCGGCCTCGGCGGTACGCCGGGCCCGCTCGGCCTCACCGCGCTTGGCACCCTCGATCGCCTCGGCCTCGGCCAGGGCATTACGCCGGGAACGTTCGCCCTCACCGGTCAGGCGGGACTTCTCGGCCTCGGCCTCGGCTGCGGCGATCGCGGCGGCCTTGTGCGCCTCGGCCTCCAGGATCTCGGAGTTCCGGCGGCCCTCGGCCTCGGTCTCCACCCGGTACCGCTCGGCGTCGGCGGGTTTGCGTACCTCGGTGTCGAGCTGTCGTTCCTTCAGCGCCGCCTGCCGGACGGCCACCTTCTCCTGCTCGCTCAACACCGCCTGGTCCCGATCGGCCTGGGCCAGCGGGCCGGCCGCGGCCGCCTGCGCCGAAGCCGCATCGGTCTCGGACTTGATCTCGGCCTGCTTCAGCATCAACGTCCGCTGGGCAACCGCGATCTCCTGCTCGGCAGCGATCGAGGCCTGTTCGGACTCCTGCCGGGCAGCCGCCTCGGCGATCGCCGCGACCTGTCCGACGCGGGCCGACTCCGGGCGACCGAGATCGGCCAGGTACGTACCGTCATCGGTGATGTCCTGGATCTGGAAGGTGTCGAGCACCAGCCCCTGACCGGTCAGCGAGGACTCCGACTCATCGGCGACCCGCTGGGCGAATGCGGCCCGGTCGCGGATGATCTGCTCCACGGTCAGCGAACCGACGATCGAGCGCAACGAACCCGCCAGGGTCTCCTGGGTGAAGGTCTCGATCTCGTCCTGCTGGGCGAGGAACCGCTGGGCGGCCGCACGGATCGAGTCCTCGTTGCCGCCGACCTTGACGATCGCCACCCCGTCCACGTTCAGCTTGATGCCCTGACCGGAGACGGCGCCGCGGATCTGCACCATGATCCGTCGCGAGGAGAGGTCGAGGATGTGCAGCCGCTGGACGAACGGGATCACGAAGACCCCGGCACCCATGACCACCTTCTGCCCCGACAGGTCGGTGGTGACCTCACCGGTCTCGGGGTTCTTCACCGGCTTCGCGCCCCGGCGGCCGGTGACGATGTAGGCCTCGTTCGGACCTGCGACCTTGTATCGGCGGGCGATGAAGATGATCACGATCAGGACCACCAGCACGATCAGCACGATCGGCAGGAACGCCATCAATTCGAACACTACGGTGCCTTCTTCCTGACCCCTGCCGGACAGGGGTGCGGTTGGGGTTCCCCGCAATTGCAGGGATCGTCGTCCAAGGGGTCGGCAGCGCCCGCAGCGAGCCGCCGTGTGCGGATCAGTCCAGCAACTCTGCCGGGCCGTCGGGTTCAGCCGGGTGTGTCGGGACAACCATGGCAGACGTGGCGGTCAGAACGCGATCCACCTGCACCGGGGTCCCGGACGTCAGCGGTTGCTCGGCCCGCGCGTTGAGTCGGGTCACATGTCCGTTCACGGTGACCTGCACGACCCCCAGTCCATCGCTCGGAATGTCGGTGATCACCCGCCCCCGCGATCCCACCACCGAGTCCCGGCGGACGGTCGAGGTGTCACCGGCATCGGACTTCAGCTTGGCGGTGAGGAATCCGGCCAGGGCGCCCAGACCGATCGCCGCCACCACCCCGCCGCCGATCGCGATCGGAACCGACAGGCCGAACATCAGCAGCGCGGCGGCGCCGAACCCGAAGGCGGCGATCGCGCCGGAGACACCGGCCAGGGAGAAGAAGTCACCGCCGAAGTCCTGCAGCCCGTCGAACACCTGCAGCCCGTCGAAGAAGTCACCGAGAACCATCGCGACGATCAGGATCGCGGCCCCGACACCGCCGACCACCATGAAGGCCACAGCCATCGTCATCCCCTCCCCCGCGCATCATCCTAGAGGGGTGGGGTCCGAGCGCCTGGGCCTGATCGCCGCGGTGTCCCACCGCTGATGTGGCTCCAGATCGGATTTCGGTCCCGATTCGGTCCGGTTCGGGCAACTGGAGCCACTGCAGCGGTGTTCACGGTCAGTGAACGTGACCAACCCGGCGGCGGGCGAGACCGAAGCACGGCAGGATGGAGCCATGGCATCCGATCCCTCACCCGAACGCGAGATCCTCACCTACGCCACCTTCGGCAGCGCCATCCGAGAGCTCGCCCAGACCGTGGCCGATTCGGGGTACGAACCCGACATCGTCTTGTCGATCGCCCGCGGCGGGCTGCCGGTCGGCGGCGCCCTGGGCTATGCACTGGGGGTGAAGAACGTGTCGGTGGTCAATGTCGAGTTCTACACCGGTGTGGACGAGCGTCTGGACCTGCCGGTGATGCTGCCGCCGACACCGGATGTGGTCGACCTGGCCGGTGCCAAGGTGCTGATCGCCGATGATGTCGCCGACAGCGGCAAGACCCTGGAACTGGTCCGCGCCTACTGTGCCGATCAGGTCGCCGAGGCACGTACGGCGGTGCTGTACACCAAGCCGCGATCGATCATCCAGCCCGAGTACAGCTGGAAGGACACCGATCAGTGGATCGTCTTCCCCTGGTCGGCCGAACCGCCGGTGACGGCCAATGCCGTGCAGACCGAGGCCTGACCCGCCGACCCCGGCGTCCGGGTCGGGGCCCGACGCCCAGGTCCGATCCGACGCCCAGGTCCGAACCCACGCCCGGGTTGAGACGATTCGTAGACTGAGCCCATGAGTCAGGCGCTGAGCACCCGCGGATCCACCGAGGGCGTCCTCGCCCGAGCCCTGCCACCGGCTGTACTGGCCGCCCTGATGTGGGTCAGTGAACTCATCGACACCGTCCTCGGCGGATTCCTTGATCGGTTCGGGATCCAGCCCCGGGACGTCGACGCGCTGCCCGGCATCCTGGCCGCGCCGTTCCTGCACGGCGACCTGGCCCACCTGATCGCGAACACCGGCACGTTCGTCGTACTCGGCATCGGGGTCGCCCTGCTCACCCGCCACTTCTGGTCGGTGACCATCGGGGTGACGGTTCTCGGCGGTCTCGGAGTCTGGCTCCTCGGCCCCCCGAACACCGTGCACATCGGCGCCAGCGGCGTGATCTACGGGTACCTGACCTTCCTGGTCTGCTACGGCTTCGTCGCCCGCAAGACACTGGCTATCATCGTCGCCGTCGCCGTCTTCCTGCTCTACGGCGGGATCGTCTGGGGCGTCCTTCCGGGCACCCCGGGAGTCTCCTGGCAGGGCCACCTGTTCGGTGCCATCGCCGGCGTGCTGTTGGCGATCTGGTTGGGCCGCCGGGACCGGCGCAAGCGCACCCCCTCGCTCGGCCACTGAACGGCCCCGCATCCACCGAGGATGCAGGGCCGCTCTCGGCTGACGCTCAGGCCTTGGCCAGCGCCGCATCCAGGTCGGCGATGATGTCGTCGACGGCCTCGATGCCGATCGACAACCGCACCATGTCCTCCGGTACGCCTGCCGCCTGCAGTTCCTCCGGCGTCAACTGTGAATGCGTGGTGGTCGCGTTGTGGATCGCCAAGCTCTTCGCATCACCGATGTTGGCCAGATGGCTGAACAGCTGCAGCGACTCGATGAAGCCACGACCGGCGTCGCGGCCGCCGACGATGCCGAAGGAGACCAGGCCGCCGTACCCGTGTCCGGTGAAGATCCGGTCGGCGACCTCCTTGTCCGGGCTGCCGGGCAGTCCGGGATAGTTCACCCAGGCCACCTTCGGATGCTCCGACAGGTACTGCGCGACGGCCAGGGCGTTCGCACTGTGGCGTTCCATCCGCAGGTGCAGGGTCTCCAGCCCCTGCAGGAACAGCCAGGCGTTGAACGGTGCGACCGAGGCGCCGGTGTTGCGCAGCAGCACGGTACGGGCGCGGATGATGTAGGCGGCCGGGCCGGCGGCCTCGGTCCAGACGACACCGTGATAGGCCCCGTCGGGCCCGGTCAGGTTCGCGAACCGGGCAGCGTGGGCGTTCCAGTCGAACCTGCCGGAGTCGACGATCACGCCACCGATGGAGGTTCCGTGACCACCGATGTACTTGGTCGCCGAGTGCACCGCGACATCCACACCGTGATCGAATACTCGCGCCAGATAGGGCGTGGTGGCGGTGTTGTCGACGATGAAGGGCAGTCCGAGGGCGTGCGCGGCGGCGGACCAGGCGTCGAGATCGATCACATTGATCTTCGGATTGCCGACGGTCTCGCCGAACAACAGCTTGGTCCGGTCGTCGACCAGTTCGGCCAGTGCCGCCGGATCGGCCGGGTCGACGAACCGTACCTCCACCCCGAACTGGGGCAGGGTGTGGGCGAACAGGGCGTAGGTGCCGCCGTAGAGGGTCGACAGGGCGACGATGTTGTCCCCCGCCCCGGCCAGATTCAGCACCGCGTACGTGGTTGCGGCCGATCCCGATGCGGTGGCCAGGGCGCCGATGCCGCCTTCGAGTGCGGTGATCCGCTCCTCGAACACGTTCTGTGTCGGGTTCATGATCCGGGAGTAGATGTTGCCCGGTTCCCGCAGCGCGAACAGATCGGCGGCATGTTCGGTGGAGTCGAAGACGTAGGACGTGGTCTGGTAGATCGGCACCGCCCGGGCATTGGTCGCCGGATCGGGTTGTTCCTGTCCGGCATGCACGGCCAGGGTCTCGGGTGCCAGCTGCCGTTCGGCGGCAGATTCGGTCATCGTCATACTCCTTTGTTCACGGGCTTTGTTCACGGGCTGGTTCACGGGGGCCGACGACCAGTCTGGACACGAAAGTGGACCGTTTCGCTGTGTATTGGCATCCGGTACGTGCTCGGTCAGCCGCCGATCGCGGTGGTTCCGGCGAGCCGCTTCAGCAGATCGGCCGTGGGCGCCACCCCACCGTGGGTGACCACCTCGGTCCGTCCGCCACCCCCGTCTGCAGGGATCCGGCGCAGCGTCTGGGCCACCACCGCCGCCGAGGAGTCGAAGATCTCCACCCCGGGGAGGAGTGCCCGGATCCGGTCGGCGACCAGCGGATAGTGGGTGCAGCCCAGGACCACCCCTTCGACGTCGTCGGGGGTGGCCCGCACAGCCTCGGCCAGGGCCAGCTCGATCCGCTCGGCGTCGTCGTGGTCGATCGCCTCGGCCAGCCCATGGCAGGCGACCGCGGTGACCTCCCGGTCGGCGGCGAAGGTCCGGATCAGATTGGCCTGGTACTCGCTGGCGGTGGTCGCCGCGGTGGCCCAGACGGCGAAGCGCCGGCAGCGGGCCGCAGCAGGTTTGATCGCCGGTACGGTCCCCACCACCGGCACACCGTCCCCGACCCGCTCTCGTACCTGCTGCAAGGCGATCACCGAAGCGGTGTTGCAGGGCAGGACGATGCCGCGCGCGCCACGATCCAGACTCTCCTGCACCAGATCCAGCACCCGTCCGCGTACCCATCCGGCAGGCTTCGGCCCCCAGGGGGCACCGGCCGGGTCGTTGGCCAGCAGCAGGTCGGCCTCCGGTCGTGCCCGGCGCAGCAGGGTAGCGGTCGGCAGCAACCCGAGACCGGAATCGATGAGCGCGATCACGGTGCCGAATCTAGTCCTTGTCGGTGACTCCCCGGGGTCCGGCACGGCGGGCTCACCCGTAGGCTGTCGGCATGAGCGAACCCCTGCCGGAGTTGGACGAATCCACTTTCGACTCGGTGCTCTGTGTGGTCGCCCATCCCGATGACATCGAGTACGGCCTGGCCGCCGCGGTCGCGAAGTGGACCGCTGCCGGGAAAGCGGTCAACTACTTCCTGTTGACCCGCGGTGAGGCCGGGATCGACTCGATGGATCCCGCCGAGACCGGACCGCTGCGCGAGGCCGAGGAGCGGGCCAGTGCCGCGGTGGTCGGTGTCGACCGGGTCGAGTTCGGGGAGCAGGCCGACGGGGCGATCGTGTACGGGCTCGGGCTGCGACGCGAGATCGCGGCGGCGATCCGCCGACACCGGCCGGGGCTGGTGATCACGTTGACCCGGACCGAGACCTTCGCCGGCGGCGGGTTGAACCAGGCCGATCATCGCGCAGTGGGGCTGGCGACCCTGGATGCGGTGGCCGATGCCGGCAACCGCTGGATCTTCACCGATCTGGCCGAGGACGGACTGCAACCCTGGTCCGCCTCCTGGGTCGCCTTCGCCGCCGCCCCAGAGGCGACCCATGTCGTCGACGTCAGCGGGTACTTCGACGCCGCGGTCGCCTCGTTGGCCGAGCACCGCGCCTATCTCGAGGGTCTCGGTGGACAGGCGCCGGACCCGGCCGAGCTGCTGCAGGGCATCCTCGGTGGTGCCGCCGAGCGGGCCCCCGGTGCGGAGCATGCGCTGCTGCTGGAGGCACACCAACTCTGAGGCCGATCAAAGGTTTCCGGTCGGGGATCGGCGATCGTCACCGGGCCGGCAGTCGCTCCGGTTCGCCGACGGTCGCGGCCAGAGCCAGCAGCGCCCGATGGGCCGTCGGATCACCGGTGAGTTCGGGGTGCAGGGACAGCGCGATCAGGTTCTCGTACCGGACGCCGAGGATTCGCGGTACGCCGCCGATGCTCGCCCGGATCAGCACCTCCACCCCGGCCCCGATCGCGATCACCTCCGGCGCCCGGATCGCGGCTGCCCGGATCCGGCCTTCCGGTTCACCCGGCCAGTGCCAGCCGGCGCTGAGTTCCATCGAATCCACCTGCGGGCCGAAGGCATTGCGGCGTACCTCGATCGGCAGCAGTCCGAGCGATCGCTGTCCCGGGGCGGGATTCTCGATCCACTCGGCCAGCAACACCATGCCGGCACAGGTTCCCAGCGTCGGCAGACCGTTCGAGATGGAGTTGATCAAGGCCTCCCGCAGACCGGCCAGGTCGATCAACCTGCCGATCACCGAGGACTCCCCGCCGGGGATGATCAACCCGTCGAGCTGATCAAGATCAGCGGGTCGACGCACCTTCCGCGCCCGCGCGCCGAGCGAGCTGATCATGCGTTCGTGTTCGGCGACACCGCCCTGCAGTGCCAACACGCCGATCTGTGGCGTACCCACCGTCGGCCCCTCCTGTGCGGTCGTCGTCACCAACCCCGCTCGGCGAGCCGGTGCGGTGCCGGCAGTTCGGCGACGCTGATCCCGACCATGGCCTGGCCGAGCCCGCGGGAGGCCTCGGTGACGGCGGCGATGTCGTCGTGGAAGGTGGTTGCCTTCACGATCGCCGCTGCGCGGGCCGCCGGGTCGCCGGAGAGGAAGATGCCGGAGCCGACGAACACACCTTGGGAGCCGAGCTCCATCACCAGCGCCGCATCGGCCGGGGTGGCGACACCGCCGGCGGTGAACAGCACCACCGGCAGGGTCCCGGTGGCCGCGACCTCGGCGACCAGCTCGTAGGGCGCCTGCAATTTCTTGGCCCGGGTGTACAGCGTCTCCGGCGCGACGGCGTGCAGGGCCTGCAACTGCGCGATCTCGGTTCGGATGGTACGGATGTGGCGTACCGCCTCGGAGACGTCACCGGTGCCCGCCTCCCCCTTGGAGCGGATCATCGCCGCCCCCTCGGTGATCCGCCGCAGCGCCTCACCGAGATTGGTCGCACCACAGACGAAGGGCACGGTGAAGTCGTGTTTGTCGATGTGGTGGACGTAGTCGGCCGGGGACAGCACCTCGGATTCGTCGATGTAGTCGACGCCGAGCTGTTCCAGGATCCGTGCCTCCACGGTGTGCCCGATCCGGGCCTTGGCCATCACCGGGATCGAGACCGCGTCCACGATCTGGGAGATCAGTTCCGGGTCCGACATCCTGGCGACACCACCCTGGGCGCGGATGTCGGCCGGTACCCGCTCCAGCGCCATCACCGCGACCGCACCGGCGTCCTCGGCGATCCGGGCCTGTTCGGCGGTGACCACGTCCATGATCACTCCGCCCTTCAGCATCTCCGCCAGACCACGCTTGACCAGTCGGCTCCCGGTGGCCGGGGTGGGGTCGTTCGTCGGATCGGTGGTCGCAGCAGTCGGGTCGGCAGCGTCGAGAGTCTGGGTCATGGGGTCGATCCTGCTCGCAATACTGGACCATTGAAAGATCCAGAATTCACGGTTATGAGTGGACCACTTCGACGGAAAGACCGTAGCCTTCCGCCATGCGTCACCCCCGAGAGGTGGATCTGCCGATCACCGTGGACCGGTCCTCACCCGTGTCCCTGGCCACCCAGATCACCCTCGGGGTACGCGAGGCGATCGAGACCGGCCTGCTGCTTCCCGGCGATCCGCTGCCGTCGACCCGGGCCTGGGCCAAGCGCCTGGCGGTCTCCCGGGGGACGATCGTGGCGGCCTTCGAACAACTCGACGGTGAGGGCTGGCTGGTCGCCGACCGCGGGGCGACCCGGGTCGATCCGGACCTGGCACGTCACCCGCGTGCCGTCGCTCCCCGCGCCGCTGCCCAGCCTGAACCGGCCCGGACTGGTGTCGACCCGGCGCCGGCCGGCCTGGATCTGCGACCGGGGTGGCCCGATGTGTCGAGGCTCGTGGACCAGGGCTGGCGCGCGGCCTGGCGTGCGGCGGCCGATCATCCTTGGACGGACCATCCCGCGGAGGGGTCGGTGGCGCTGCGTACTGCCCTGGCCGAGCATCTGCGGTTGACCCGCGGGACGAATCCCGAACCGCAGGAACTGATGATCACCGCCGGGGTACGCGAGGGGCTGCAACTGTTGTTGACCGTTCTCGCCCTCGACCGCCGGAGACCGCTGCTGGTCGCCGTGGAGGATCCCGGCTTCCCGGCGTTGCGCCAGGTCGTCACGTCGCTGGGCCACCGACTGTTGCCGATCGCCGTGGACGAACACGGACTGGGGCCCGAGCTGTTGACCGAGTTGGCGGAGTCCCCGGATCTGTTGTTGTTGACCCCGGGCCATCAGTATCCGCTGGGCGGGGCGATGCCGGTCTCCCGACGGTTGGACCTGCTGGGTTGGGCGCAGGAGCACGATGCGTTGTTGATCGAGGACGACTACGACGGTGAGCTGCGGTTCGACGGACCCCCGTTGCCGGCACTGGCCGCCCTGGATCGCCGGACGAGTCCGCACGGTGACCGGGTGGTGATGCTCGGGTCGTTCGCCAAGTTGCTCGCACCGGGGCTCGGTATCGGCCACATCCTGCCTCCGGCGTCGTTGCGGCCGGCGTTGGTGGAGCATCGACGGGCGGTCGGCGGGCCGGTGCCGGCGATCGTCCAGGACGCGCTCACCGCGTACCTGCAGGCCGGGGAACTGCGCCGGCACACCTCCCGGATGCGCCGGCTGTACCGGCAGCGTCGCAGCCTGGCCGTGCAGGCCCTGGGTGACATCGAGGAGATCGGCCTGCGACCGATGGACGGCGGACTGCACTGCGTGATCGAGTTGCACGGCGATCCGGGCGTGGAGCCGAAGATCATCGAGCGATGTCGTGAGGCGGGTCTGCTGGTCTCCGGTCTGAGCCAGTACTGGTCGGAGGGCTCACCGGCGAGACCGCAACCCGGATTGGTGATCGGCCTCGGGTCGGCCGATCTGCCCTCCGGCCTGCAGCTCCTTCGGCGCGTACTGACCCGACGGGACTGACCCGGCCCCGTCCCGTACCCACCGGCGCCCTCCCGTCTGTTCCGCAGCAAATGCACTTCACACCCGACCACGGGTGCGATTCCTGCGGAACAGATGCAAGTCGGGGCGACGGGACGGAGCTTCTCCCTTGTCCGGTCGGGTCGGCTGCCTGGGTCGGGTCGACCAGCCCCCGTTCAATCTGTTCCGCAACAAATGCACCTCACACACGACCATCGGTGCGATTCCTGCAGAACAGACGCAAATCGGGGCGGGGTCTCGGATGGAGGGTGGCTCAGGAGAGCTCGCGGCGCGGGCGCACCTCGATGTCGGTCAGCTGGGTGTCCTCATTCGCGGTGATCGCCGAGATCACCACACCGGCCACGGTTTCGGGCTTGATCAACAGTGAGCGGTCCGGCTCGGAGGCGAGCATCGGGGTGTCGGTGGGTCCGGGATGGACCGAGGACACCCGGACGCCGTTGGCCTCCTCGTCGCTGCGCAGCCCGTTGGCCAGGATCCGCAGAGCATGTTTGGTCGCACCGTAGATCGTGTTCCGCGGCTTCTCCACCACCCCGGCCCCGGAGTTGATCATGACGATCGTTCCCCGGGATCGCCGCAGGGCAGGCATCGCCAGCCGGGCGAGTTCGGCCCCTGCGGTGACGTTGAGCGCGAAGGCGTAGCTCCAGTCCTCGGGCCTGGCCGAACTCAGATCCGGTTCGGGGATCATCCCGGCGGCATGGACGAGCGCATCGATCCGTTCCGGCAGCAGGCCCTCGGGGTACGGGAACTCGGTGAGGTCGAGCGGCCTCGGCGTGATGCCCGGACACTCCTGTGCCAGTTCCTGCAACCGGTCGGCGCAGCGGGCGATGGCCGTGACCTGCCAGCCGCGCTCGACCAGTGCTCGGGCCACCGCCCGGCCGATGCCGCTGCCGGCTCCGGTGACCACCGCATGAGGTGATGGATTCGATCGATCGGTGGCTGTCATTGGACACTCCCCTCGCCCGACGAGGCGTTCCCATCGGGGAATCGACGCTACCGGCCGTCCGATCGGTGACCGCGGCGGGTGAGACTCCGGACCACCGAGCACCCTCTCATCGCGGTACGGGAACCTGCGATCATCGGCCCTGTGACCCCGCAACCTCCGGATCCGACCCGCCCCGGCCGACGCATGCACTTCTATGAGCCAGGCGAGGGAAACGGCCTGCCGCATTCGCCCCTGAACGCGATCGTGGCTCCCCGACCGATCGGCTGGATCTCCAGCCGAGCAGGCGACGGTACGTTGAACCTGGCGCCGTTCAGCTTCTTCAATGCCTTCAACTACACCCCGCCGATCATCGGTTTCAGTTGCACCGGGCAGAAGGACACCGCCCGGAACTGTGCCGAGACCGGCGAGTTCTGCTGGAACCTGGTGACCGCCGACCTGGCGGAGGCGATGAATGCCAGCTCCGCCTCCGTACCTCCCGAGGTCGACGAGTTCGCCCTGGCCGGTCTGGAACCGGCGGCGTCCCGGGTGGTCGAGGTACCCCATGTCGCGCTGGCCCGGGTGGTGTTCGAGTGCCGCACCAGCCAGATCGTCCCGCTCACCACCGCGGACGGTGAGACCACGCCGGCGACGGTGGTCTTCGGCGAGGTGGTCGGAGTGCACATCGACACCGACCTGTTGGTCGACGGGATCTACCAGACCACCAAGGCCGATCCGGTACTGCGCGGCGGTGGCCCGTCGACCTATTACCGGTCGGACGACACACATCGCTTCGAGATGCCCCGACCCGGCACCGACTGATCCTGCTGGGGTTCGAACACCGTGGTGGGCCCCGTGGGACTCGAACCCACAACCTACGGATTAAAAGTCCGCAGCTCTGCCAATTGAGCTAGAGGCCCGCACCGAGATTGGCGCAGGGGCCATCGTAGCCGGGAACCCAGCCTCACGTCGCACGCGGCCCCGCCGAACAAACCGGCCCACCCCGCATTGCCTTTTCGAACCGATCCGAGCGCGGTCGCGCCGAGCCGGCTCCGGCACAGGGGCCGACGAGCCCCCCACCCAGCCACGACCTCGGTCGGTCACCACACCTTCATCTGGCGTCCACCCGGATTTGCCGGACGAACACCGTATCGGCCCCTAGTCTGCTGCCAAGTCGACACCACACCTCGTGAGACCTGCCCGAAAGGCCCATCGATGCACCTGCCCCCCGACAACACCTCAGCGCCCGTCCGCACCGGGAGGAGGTGGGCCGGGGCCTGCGTGGCACTGAGCCTCCCGCTGCTCACCGGCGGCGGTCTGCTCGCCGGCGCCCCGTCACTCGCCAGCGCCGCAGCACCGACCGGCCTGCTGATCAGCGAGTACATCGAGGGCAGCAGCCAGAACAAGGGCCTGGAGATCTACAACGGTACCGATGCCGTGGTCGACCTGAGCGGTTATGCCCTCAACGTCTACTTCAACGGCAACACCACCGCCGGCGGGAACTTCGACCTCCAGGGAACGATCGCCGCCGGTGGCACCTTCGTCTTCGCCCACAGCGAGGCCGAGTTCGCCGCCGAGGCCGACCAGACCACCAGCGGCGGCCTGTGGAACGGTGACGATGCGATCACCCTCACCCATGACGGCACCGTGGTCGACTCCTTCGGACAGGTCGGTACCGACCCCGGGGCTGCCTGGACCTCCGGTGAGGTCAGCAGCCAGGACGCCACCTTGCGCAGGTCGGCCGCGGTCTGTGCCGGGGACACCACCCCCGACGATGCCTTCGACCCGGCGATCCAGTGGCAGGCCTACCCGATCAACTCCGTCGACGGGCTCGGCAGCCACAGCACCGACTGCAACGACACCGAGCCCACCCCCACTCCGAGTGCATCCCCGACACCGACCTCCGAACCGGAACCCGAAGGCGAGTGCAGCGACCCGGCGACCCTGATCGGACAGGTCCAGGGCGACGGTGCCGAGAGCCCGCTCGTCGGTGAGACCGTCAGCATCGAAGGTGTCGTCGTCGGCGACTTCCAGGCCGGCGGCTTCAACGGCTACTACGTCCAGGACGCCGGTGACGGCAACGAGCTGACCTCCGACGGGATCTTCGTCTACGCCCCGGATGCCGAGGAGGTTGAATCCGGTGATCGGGTACGGATCACCGGCGCCGTCGCCGAATACCAGGGCCAGACCCAACTCAGCCCGACCACGGTCCTCGACTGCGGCACCGCAGACCTGCCGAGCGCGGCCCAACTCTCCCTGCCACTGCCCAGCCAGGACTACCTGGAGCGGTACGAGGGCATGTACGTGACCTTCACCCAGCCACTGTCGATCAACGAGTTCTACAACTTCGGCCGGTACGGCGAGATCGTCCTCGGCTCGCAGCGGCAGTACCAACCGACCCAGCTCTTCGCCCCGGGC
Organism: Naumannella halotolerans; assembly: GCF_004364645.1. Lineage (NCBI taxonomy): Bacteria > Bacillati > Actinomycetota > Actinomycetes > Propionibacteriales > Propionibacteriaceae > Naumannella > Naumannella halotolerans. The sequence goes on from NZ_SOAW01000001.1 coordinate 2,303,882, forward strand.
AGCGAGGAGGCCGAAAACCTGACTGCGGCGAACGCCCTGGACCGGATCACCCTCGACGACGGACGCAGCGCCCAGAACCCCGACCCCGCACGCCACCCCAACGGTGAGGACTTCACCTTGGACAACCTGTTCCGCGGCGGCGACCGGCTCACCGAGGTCACCGGCATCATGGACTACCGCTTCGACCTGTGGCGGATCCAGCCCACCCGGGGTGCCGGATACGAGGCGGTGACGCCGAGGCCGGACGTACCCGAGGTCGGCGGTGAACTGACCGTCGCCTCGATGAACGTACTCAACTACTTCACCACCCTGAACGAGCGCGGTGCCACCACCGAGGAGGAGTTCGAGCGCCAGCAGGCCAAGATCGTCGCCGCCATCAACACGATGGACACCGATGTGGTGGGACTGTTGGAGATCGAGAACAACGACGACGTCGCCTTGAACGCACTCGTCGATGCGCTGAACACCGACGCCGGTACCGAGCGCTGGGCAGCTGTGCAGACCGGTACCGTCGGCACCGACCAGATCACCACCGCCCTGATCTACGATCCCTCCACCGTCACCCCGGTCGGTGATGTCGCACTGCTGGACTCCAGCGTCGACGATCGCTTCCTCGACGACCTCAACCGGCCGGTGATCGCCCAGGCATTCACCGACACTGCCGGCGGGGAGCAGTTCGTGGTCGCGGTGAACCACCTGAAGTCCAAGGGCTCGGATTGCGAGGCCGTCGGTGACCCGGAGGACCCGAACGGCCAGGGGCACTGCAATCAGGTCCGTACCGCTGCCGCACAGGCCGAAGCCGAATGGCTCAACGGCGACCCCACCGGCACCGGAACCGATCATGTGATCACCCTCGGGGACTTCAACGCCTACAACGCCGAGGATCCGATCACCGCACTGACCGATGCAGGTTTCTCCGACCTGGTTCCCACCTTCGGTAGTGACGAGAAGTATGGCTACGTCTTCGACGGTCTGCTGGGTTCGCTGGACCACATCTTGGCCAATGAGTCGTTGCTGCCGTTCGTCACCGGCGCCGCGGACTGGAACATCAATGCCGACGAGGTTTCCTTGATCGACTACACGACGCAGTACAAGCAACCGGCACAAGCCGCGCTGTACAGCGCCGATCCGTACCGTTCCAGTGATCACGATCCGGTGATCATCGGGTTGGATTTCGCCCCGGAGCCCTCGCCCACGCCCACCCCCACCGGAGAGCCCAGCCCCACCGGAGAACCCAGCCCCACCGGGGAACCGACTCCGTCAGCCGAGCCCACCCCGACCGGTGTGCCGAGCCATTCGGGCGAACCCACCCACACGGGTCCACCCGATCCCAGTCCCACCGGAGAACCCAGCCCCACCGGAGAACCCAGCCCCACCGGAGAACCGAGCCAGTCGGGTTCACCCGAGCCGTCCGGAGCTCCTTCCATCGGCCCGTCCGAGGACGAGGCCACCCGCGGAAGCTCCGGTGACGGGGCCTCCGGTGATCGCGGCGACCTCGCCGACACCGGTGGTTCCAGCATCTGGCTCGCCGGGATCGGTGCGTTGGCCGCCCTGAGTGGCCTCGGGCTCGCCCTCGGCCGGCGACGCTGATCGGCCCCGACATCGACGCGAGGCCGGCGATCGACCATCCTTGATCCATGGAACCGTGGATCTGGGGTCTGGTACTGATCGCCGGCCTCGGTCTTGCCCTGATCGGGTACGGCATCCTCAGCGACCGAACGCTGCACAGGGCGAGGCAACGGGCCGCGGTCTCCCCTCCGACCCGGGAGATCCCCGGTCTGCCGCCTGACCTGCCCGCCCCGACCTACCTGACCGCAGCCGCGATCGCCGCCGAACGAAACACAGCTGCGGCCCCGGGACTCACCGATCCCACCGATCCCACCGATCCCACCGTCGAAAGCCTGCAGACCCGGTTGGACCGGGCGACGCAGAGCTGGCACGGAGGATGGACCGACCCCGGTTTCGTCACCCATCCCGATCAAGGGTGGTCGGTACTGTCCGCCCCGGCGGTCCTGCTCTGCGCCGAGCCTGTCTCCGACCTGCGCGAGCTGTTGCCGGTGATCCAGTCGGCCGCCGCCGTCGACCGGGCACTGCTGGTCGCCACCCCTGAGGCTGCGGCCGAGGTCGTGACCACCCTGGCGTTGAACGCCGGCCGCCACCCCGGCGGCCTGTTGATGTTGCAGTTGGACCACGACACCCTCGACGAGGTCGCCACCGCCACCGGTGCCGAACCCGTCGACAGCAACTGGCTTCGCGCCGATGCGGTACGCACCGAGCAACTCGGTCACTGCGATCTCTGGCTCGCCGACAGCACCCGGAGCTGGATCCTGCCGGCCGGCGATAGCATCGAGCCGTGACCGATCCCCAGGACAACCGTTTCCCGCGTTGGGTCTACGGCCAGGGAACCGAACCCGACCCCCGGTTCACCTTGGCCAACGAACGTACCTTCCTTGCCTGGATCCGGACCGGTCTGGCGCTCCTGGCCGCCGGGGTCGCCATCGCCGCCTTCGCCGGTTCGGCCTTCGACCGCAGCTGGCAGAGCCACATCGCTGCCCTGCTCCTGATCGCCCTGGGGGTGGCCAGCGGCGTCTCGGCCTACATCCGGTGGATGCGGCACGAACGGGCGATGCGCCGCGGTGAACCACTGCCGAGTTCGGGGATGATGCCGATCTTCGCCCTGGTGGTGATCATCGTCGCGGCCCTGGGCGTCAGCCTGGTGTTCTGATGGCCGGCAGACGCGTCGCATCCGGGCCCTGGGATCCCGGTCTGCAGAACGAACGGACCTGGCTGGCCTGGCAACGTACCGCCCTGTCGGTGCTCGTCTGCACTCTGGTGATGGCCCGCCTGCTGGCCGGCCACAATGCCGCCGCTGCCCTGGTCATCGCCGGGCTGTCGACGGTGGCGATGTTGTTCCTCGGGCTGTCGGGACGTCATCACTACGTACGCGACCAGCAGCGCCTGCACGACGGCGCCCCGGTGTCCAGGATCGTTCTGCCATCGCTGTTGACCGCACTGTTCCTGATGCTGGGATCGAGTGCCGCGATCTGGGTGATCATCACTTTCTGAGAGCAGCCCAAAGTGTCAACCTCACCCTCGGGTTGAGACTTTGCTCCACCACCTTGATCAGTTGCGGACCCAGCAAGATCAGCTGTAGCCGAGCTCGTGCAACCGATCATCGTCGATCCCGAAGTGATGGGCAATCTCGTGGACCACGGTGATGTGCACCTCGTCCACCACCTCGGCTTCGCTCCGGCACATCCTGAGCGTGGGGTTCATGTAGATGAAGATCCGATCAGGGAGGACCCCGCTGTACTCGGAATCTCTTTCCGTCAAGGGAATTCCGTCGTACAGCCCGAGGAGATCGGGGGTCTCCGGTGGCGGGTCGGCCTCCACCACGACCACACAGTTGTCGACCATCGCGGCGAGCTCTGGGGGAATCGAGTCCAACGCTTGATCAACAAGCTGGTCGAACTGCTCGAAGGTCATCGAAACCGCCACGGCACAAGAGTAGTCAGCTGAACCACATCGTTGGGATTCCGGCCCGGCGAACGGCGTGTCGACTTGCCCGGGCGACCCATCGTCGCCGAAGCGCTTGCCGAGAATCCTGAGTGCTCTCTAAAGTCCCGGCTCGTCAGGGGTAGGTGTGACGAGTGTGGCGTTCGAGTACGCCGGGGAAGCATTCGTGGCACCCCCTTGACACCCCGTCGCCGGCGGCCTTCCCCTCTGGGTCGGTCGACGGTCGACATGTCATCGCCATCGGCGGCTGTGGCATGCCCGCGCACCCCGACTCCGAGGCGCACAGGCTGGGGAACCGAGGAGAGAACACGGTGGTCGTCGATCACCACCGGTCCGTCATGGACAGGTGTCGACAGCTGCCCGGGAGGAAGACGTGCACAACGTTCTGCGTACCACGAAATCGTTGATCGCCTCTGTCGGCGCGATCGCCGTGCTGACCACAGGCGGTGTCGTCGCCGGTGTCGTCGTCAGCGGCCGGGCCGATGCCGATCCCGGCAATGTCCGCGCCAACGGCGGATTGAACGTCCGCTCCGGCCCCGGCACCGACTACCGGGTGATCGGCGGCCTCACCAACGGTGCCCCGATCGACTCCACCGGACCGGCCGAGAACGGCTTCTACCCGATCGACTTCGGTGACGGCACCGGCTGGATCTCCAGCCGGTACGTCGACACCAGCGGCGTCGGCGAGTCCACCCAGGAAGCACCCGCCGAGGGGGAGGCCTACGCGACCACCGAGGTCTACGTGCGCACCGGGCCAAGTGTCGATCATCGTTCGGCCGGCATGCTCTTCCGCGGGGAGCGGGTGGTGCTGACCGGCGAACGTTCGGGTCAGTACTCCGAGATCACCTACGCCGGCGGCACCGGCTGGACCGCGACTCAGTACCTGGCCCAGACCTGGGCGACCGGCGGCGGCAGCACCGAGACCGGTGATGGCGGTGGGTCCGACGATGCCGGTAGCGGCGAGCAGGGTTCGTCCTCGGATGGCTCGTCCTCGGGTGGCTCTTCCTCGGATGACTCGTCCTCAGCAGATGGATCGCAGTCGCCCAGCGACGACGACGGCACGGTGGTCTGGTCCCCCGAACCGAGCGAGGACTCGGAAGCGAGCGAAGATTCCGACGCGAGCGAAGATTCCGACTCCGACGATTCCGGGTCGAGCAGCGCGCCGGACCCGGTGGTGAGCGCCGATCCCACCGAGGAGCCCTCGCCGACAACCGAGCCGAGCAGCAGCCCGTCGGCCACTCCGAGCAAGAGCCCGTCGGCCACCTCCTCCACGACTCCCTCGGCATCGCCCAGCAAGAGCCCCTCGGTTTCACCGAGCCAGACGCCCTCGCCGACGGCGAGCGCGACCCCGACGACATCACCGTCGGCGACTCCGAGCAAGAGCCCGTCGGCCACCCCCTCCACGACTCCCTCGGCCACACCGACCAAGACTCCCTCGGCCACACCGACGCCGGAGCCCGAACCGGAACTGCCGAAGATCAAGTCCCAGGCCGTCGCCACTGCCGACCTGAACATCCGCACCTCGGAGAATGCCGACCACAAGATCGTCAAGGAGGTCAAGAAGGGCACCGAGCTCGATCTCACCGGTGTCTTCCGCAACGGTATGGCGCAGATCGTGTTCGAAGGCGCGGTCCGCTGGGTGAATGCCACCTACCTCGACGGACCCGACGTCCCCGAGCCCGAGGCCGAAGAACTGCCGAAGACGACCGGTACGCGATACGCGACGACGGCCCTGGACATCCGTACCAGTTCGGGCAGTGACTCCCGTACCGTCGCCGAGGTCCCGCGGGGCACCGAGCTGAAGATCACCGGCAAGGAGGAGAACGGCCGCGCCGAGATCGTCTACCGCGACGCCGTGCGATGGGTGACGGCGAAGTACCTGTCGAAGTCCAAGCCGAGCGAGGAGGAAGAGGAGGAGTCGGGCAACGACGACAAGATCGAACTCGACGGCCTGACCGCCGACACCGACCGACTGCTCTCGGCGGTGCAGGACGAGTTCCCGCAGATCAAGACGATCTACGGCAAGCGGACCGATCCCGGATCGGATCACCACAGCGGACGGGCGATCGACCTGATGCTGCCGAACTACAAGTCGAACAAGGCGCTGGGCAACGAGATCGCCGCCTGGGCGAAGGACAACGCCAGCGAGTACAACATCGACTACGTCGTCTGGTACCAGCAGATCTGGAGCGTGCAGCGATCGAAGGAGGGCTGGCGGGACATGGCCGACCGCGGTTCGGACACCCAGAATCACATCGACCACGTCCACATCTCGGTGAAGGCCTCGAGCAGCACCGCCTCGGCGAGCGCTGCGAGCACCAAGTCGGCCAGCACCGACACGTCCGACTCCGACGACCAGGAGTCCGACTCAGGCGAGGACTCCAAGTCCGAGTCCGAATCCGACTCGACCTCGGCCAAGACCGAGACCTGCAAGGCGAGCTACTACTCGACCGGCAAGGTGACGGCCAACGGCGAGAGCTTCGACCCCTCGGGGATGACCGCAGCCCACAAGACGCTGCCCTTCGACACGAAAGTGAAGGTGACGAACAAGGCCAATGGCAAGTCCGTCACCGTGCGGATCAACGACCGCGGACCGTTCGTCGACGGTCGGTGCCTCGATCTGGCGGAGGGAGCGTTCACCAAGATCGCCGACACCAACTCCGGAGTGATCGACATCGAGTGGAGTGAGGTCTAGCCACTACCGAACAAACGTCACACTCGATTCGACTCTGCTCTCACCGAACCGCGCCACCGCGCGGCCGGCTGGCAGCACCGGCGGATCGAGTGTGACGTTTGTCCTGTTCGGGCGAAGGCACCGACGCAGAAGCCGCTGGTTGGCCCCCGGCCACAGCCCTGCGGTATCGTGGTCAACCGTCTGGTCCCCATCGTCTAGCGGCCTAGGACACCGCCCTTTCAAGGCGGCAGCGCGGGTTCGAATCCCGTTGGGGATACGACTCGGAACGAACGCCGTTCCCGGCAAGGGCCCGATGCACAGCATCGGGCCCTTGCCCGTTCCGGATCACGCGGCTCAGCGAGACCGCCCGACCGGCCCACGACGCCGAACAGTCCGCCGCCGACCCATCCCGTTGCCTCACCGAGTTGCCTCACCGACGATGCGCCATCGAGTGCTCGCAGACTCTTCGGACCCCCGTTGGACTGCACGGTGTGCGGCTGCAGCCTCATTTGGACCCCACTCGGCATGTGCGGTACAGTTTCGGACGGCCGGTGAGGAAGCCGGTCGAAGCATGAGGCCCCGTGGCGCAGTTGGTTAGCGCGTCGCCCTGTCACGGCGAAGGTCGCGGGTTCGAGTCCCGTCGGGGTCGCTGAGCGGTGATACTTCGGTATCGCCGCTTGTTGCATCCGGGCCTGTGCTCCAGATGCGGCCAGGTAGCTCAGTTGGTAGCAGCGTTCGCCTGAAAAGCGAAAGGTCGCCGGTTCGAATCCGGCCCTGGCCACACCACAATCCTCCCCCGTCTCCGGCTGATCTAGGCTGGATCGATGGCCACCTTCGTCAAACATGCATCCGCCGACGCACTCGCCTACGAAGCGGCCGGTCTGCGCTGGCTCGCCGAGGCCGACCCCGATGCCGTGGTCGGTGTCGTCTCGGTCGACGAGAACTCCTTGGTCACCGAACGCCTGGAGTCCGTGGCCACCTCCGACGGCGCGGCGGCCGAGTTCGCCGAACGGCTGGTCCGGGTCCACGACGCCGGTGCGGACTCCTTCGGTTGCCCGCCGGCTGACTGGAGCGGCGACGGGTACGTCGGTGCTGCCCGACTGACGCTGCGCGGTGAACCCCGATGGGGCCGGATGTACGCCGACCAGCGGATGCTCCCCTATGCCCACCAGGCCCACCGGCAGGGCCTGCTGGATAATGATCAACTCCGTACCGTGGAACGGCTGGCCGATCGCCTGCGCGACGGTGACTTCGATGACGATGCCCCGCCGGCGAGGATCCACGGTGACCTGTGGGCCGGCAATGTGATCACCACCGAGCACGGGATGGTGATGATCGACCCGGCCGCCCAAGGCGGTCACCGGCTGAACGATCTCGCCCTGCTGGCCCTCTTCGGTTTCCCCCAGCTGCGAACCGTGCACGACGGGTACGCCCGTCACTCCCACCACCTGCCCGACGACTGGCGCGACCTGATCGACCTGCACCAGGTGCACCACCTGCTGGTGCACGTGGTGCTCTTCGGTTCGAGCTACGTACCGCCGACCATGGCCGCGATCGGCCGCTACGTCTGACACGGGTGCACTGCCCGTCTCCCGGTCCGACGGGACGAGGCGGATCGCCCACGGCGCACGACCGTACGTCGAGGAATGCGAGAACCCGTTGCGAACGGCTCAGCCGTGCTGCGGCTCGGCCTGCTCCTCGTGCTTGCGTCGTGCCTCCAGCTTGGCCTTCTCCTGGGCCTCCTTGCGCTCGGCCAGGGCCGTCTCCGAGGGAGGGCTCAGCGGATCGCCGACGATCGTGGCACTGGACTTGGAGCCGAAGGAGTAACGGGCAGCCAGGTTGATCATCGACATCACCCGGTTGCGGTTGCCCAGCAGGAAGAACAGGTGCACGACCACCCAGAGCACCCAGGCGGGGAATCCGGTGACGGTCCAGCCGTTCGGGAACTCGGCGACGGCCGCCGCCTTGCCGATGGTGGCCATGATGCCCTTGTTCTTGTAGGAGAACGAGGCCAGCGGCTCACCCGATGCCAGCCGCTCCACCTGCTTGCCCACGAAGGCACCCTGCTGGATCGCCGGCTGAGCCAGCTGCGGCAGCGGGTCGGTGGTGATCACCGCACAGTCGCCGACGGCGAAGATCCGGTCCTCACCGACCACCAGCATGCTCGGCTCGACCTCGATCCGCTTGCCTCGGCCCAACGGCAGGTCCCACTCGCCGACGACGTCGTAACCGCCGATGCCGGCGCCCCAGATCACCAGGTCGGCCGGCAGCTGGGTGCCGTCCTTCAACTCGACGTGGTCGGCGTGCACCGAGCTGATGGCGGTGTTCAACCGGACGTCCACCCCGCGGTCGTCGAGCTGCTTGAGGGTGTACTCCTGCAGGTTCTTGGCGAACGGGGTCAGCAGCTGCGGCGCCATCTCGACCAGGGTGACGTTCATCTGGTCCGGCGTGATCTCGGGGTAGGCCTTCGGGATGCCGATGGTCTTCATCTCGGCCAGCGTGCCGGCCATCTCCACACCGGTCGGTCCGCCACCGACGACGATCACGTCGAAGCTCTTGCGGCCACCGTCGGCCACGTCCTCCATGCCGCCGTAGATCATGTCCCGGACCACGATCGAGCCGGTACGGGTGTACAGCGTGCGGCTGTACTCCGCCGCCCCGGGGATGCCGAAGAAGTTCGCAGTGACACCGGTGGCGATCACCAGGTAGTCGTAGGTCAGGTCCGGTCCGTCGTCGACCTGCACCAACCGGTTGACCTTGTCGATACCGGTGACGGCGGCCCGGCGCACCCGCACGTGACCCTTCTGCTTGGCGGCGAAGAGCCGCAGCGAGTAGGTGACATCACCGGGGTTCACACCACCGGTGGCGACTTGGTACAGCAACGGCAGGAACGTGGTGTACGGGTTCTTGTCGACGATCGTCACACGGAAACCGGACTTTGCCAGTTCGTGGGCAGCTGAGATGCCGCCGAAGCCGGCGCCGACGATCACCACGTGGGCAGATTTGTTCACCATGTCCAGTCTCCCGTTCTGAGCAGACGCTTGGATCGGCGCGGCCGTGCACCGTGCCTACTTGGGGCCCCGCCCTCGCCATTGATCCCCGGATTCTCACCGGATTGGGCCCTGCTTGCACTATCAGTCCCACCATAGCGCTGCCGGGCCTGCCGGGCACACGGGAGTCGAACCTCACCGGGAACGGTTGGCGCGGCGCAGCACCGGCAGTACCACCGGCCCCAGCAACAGCAGGGCGACCGTGGTGGCGATCGCTCGTCCGGTGTCCCAGCCGGCGGTCGAGGTCAGCAGCGTGTACCAGCCGAACCGCAGCAGGTTGTCCACCAACGGCGCCCCGGGCAGGTACTCCAGCCCGCCCGCGGCGGCCCCACCCGTGATCGAGGTCAGGAATGGCCATGACCACAGATTCATCACCAACCCGAACAGGTACGCGCAGACGATCCCGTACCCCACCAGCACCGCCAGTTCCGCCCGGCCCCGCAATCGGTGCGGGAGCAGACCGGCCCCCAGCCCGATCCAGGCACAGCACAGCATCTGGAACGGCAGCCACGGTCCGACACCGCCGGTCAGCAGCGCCGAGGCGAACAGCGAGGTGCAGCCGAGCAGGAACCCGAACCCGGGGCCGAAGACGCGGCCGGCCAGGATCAGCAGGAAGAACACCGACTCGAACCCGGCGGTACCGGCACCGAGGGTGGCCCGGACGGCGGCGTTGAGCGCCGACAGCACTCCGAGCATCGCCAGCGTCCTCGGGTTCAATCCCCCGTCGGTCAGCAGCACCGTACCGAGCAGCAGCACGGCCGGGACCAGAGCGGCCAGGACGAAGGGCGCGACCGCCAGGTGCGCCTGGGCTCCGGCGGGGACCGGGATCCACAGCGGCCAGCCGATGGCCGCCAGACCGAGCACCGAGACCAGTGCGATCACCGACCCCGACCAGCGCCTGAGAACCAATCCGGTACGCGGGGTGGCGACCTCGATCACCGGGGATGCGGTCATGACCGACCCCGCTCGGTGAGCGCGGTCAGCACCTCGTCGACCAGCAGGTACGGCAGTGGGGCCATCACTCGCGCCACCTGGGTGGCGAGTAGCGGCGAGCTGCTGAGCACCTCCCGGACCGGTCCGTCGGCGACCAGTTCGCCCTCGGCCAGCACCAGTACTCGCTGACAGGTACGGGCGGCGAACTCGACATCATGGGTGGCCACCAGCACCGCACGTCCCTGTGCGGCCAGCCGACCGATCATCACCGTCAGCTCATCCTTGGCCCGGCGGTCCAGGCCGCGGGTCGGTTCGTCCAGCGCGATCACCGGGGTCTCGCCGCCGAGCTGCAGGGCCAGGGCAAGCCCGAGCTGCTGTCCCTCGGACAGGTCGCGTGGATGGAGGCGATCGTCGACCGGGCCGACCAGTTCCTGCAGGAGCCGGCGCGTCCGGCCCGGCGGCAGCCGCGAGCGCTGATCCGCCGCCACACATTCCTGGGCGACATCGGCACAGTGGAACAGGTCTGCCGGGGTCTGCGGCACCAGCGCCAGGTCCCCCGGTCGTCGAGGTCTGCCGGCCACCCGTACCGCACCGGCAGCCGGCGACAACGCACCGTGGAGCGCCCACAGCACCGAGGACTTCCCCGAGCCGTTGCGTCCCATCAGAGCGACCACCTCCCCGGGCGCGATCCGCAGGTCGACACCGGCGACAGCCGTCCGTCGGCCGTACCGGACGATCAGGCCGTTCGCCTCCAGTCCGCCGTCGACCTCCGCTGCCGGTGGATCGGTCACCGGGACATCGGCCACTGCTGTGTCGGCCACTGGTGTCTCGGCCACAGGAGTCTTGGCCACTGGTGTCTCGGCCACAGGAGTCTTGGCCACGCGGGCGTCTGCAGTCGGGGCATCGACCGGGGTCGGAAGCTCGTGGCGCAGCTCGGCGGCGCGTCGGCGGGCGTCGCGAACCGTCAGCGGCAGCGGTTCCCAGGCCAGGCGCCGCCCCAGGTCGATCAGCGGTGGCACATCGGCGGCGTCGGCCATGATCGTCGCGGGTGCACCGTGGCGCAGTCGGCCATCGGGGCCGAGTTCGATCACCGAGTCGGCGTGTTCGATCATCCGCTCGGTCCGATGCTCGGCCAGCAGCACCGTCGTACCCAGATCGTGGACCAGCCGTTGCAGCAGGGCGGCCACCTCCTCCGCAGCGACCGGGTCCAGCGCCGAGGTCGGCTCGTCCAACAGGAGCACCCGTGGTCGGGCGGTCAGCACCGCTCCGATCGCCACCCGTTGCTGTTCGCCACCGGACAGGGTACGTAGGGCGCGCCGCCGCAGGTCGGCGATCCCGAGCAGGTCGAGGGTCTCCTCCACCCGCATCCGCATGGCCGAGGGGGGTACCCCCAACTGCTCCATGGTCCAGGCGAGTTCGTCCTCCACCGTGTCGGTGACGAATCCGGCCAGCGGGTCCTGACCGACGAAACCGATCCGATCGGCCAGGGCGCGCGGGGGCAGTGCGGTGACGTCCTCACCGTCGATCACCACCCGGCCGACCCGCCGCCCGCCGGTGCTGTGCGGCACCAGGTTGTTGATCACCTGCAACAGCGTCGACTTGCCCGCACCGGTCGGGCCGATCAGCAGCGCCAGTTCTCCTTCGTCCACCTGCATCGACACGTCCCGGAACAGATCGGTCGTTGCGTCGGCATGGCGGAAACCGAGGTCGGTGATGTCGATCATGGCGCTCACGACGGCCGGCCCATGATCAGGTCGCCTTGCCGATCCGCCTCGGCCGGATCGGTCACCGGTGGTGGTGTGAGGAACCCCGGCAACAGCGCGAGTCCGAGGGCGATGATCATCACCGGTGTCACCTGCGGCCACTGCCCGGGTGACGGAACCAGCAGCGTCGCGGCATCGGAGCCGCCGATCACGCTGAAGGCGACGAACGGCGACCAGCCGCAGACCGCGGTGAGACATTCGGCCAGCCCCCACCCTTCGGCCCGGTAGCGGGTACGGGTGACCGCGCGTCCGGCCACCCGCAGGCCGAGCACGCCGCAGGCCAGAGCAGCGGCACCGATCAGTGGCCAGCTCGGCAACCGGACCGCCCCGAGGGTGAGCCAGGTTCCCGGGGCCAGGGCTGCCCAGGCGGTGAGACAGAGCAGCGAGATGGCGATGATGATCATGGCCCGGGAGATCTGCCGGACGGCGGCCGAGGGGGTGATCTGCCTGCCGTACCCACGAGCATCCATGGCTGTGGCCAACTGCAGTGACCGATCCACCGCGTCGGTGAGCACCGGGACGACGATCTCCCGGATCCATCGGTGGCGGGTTCTCTGAGAACCCACCCGCAGGGTGCGGGCCCGACGTACCCGCTCGACGGAGTCGGCGAGTTGGGCGAAGACCGTGACCGAGACGACCAGTACGGTGGCGATCTCGTGCAGGGCATTGGGCAGTTGGGCCAGCAGGCGCTTGGGGTTGGCCAAGGAATTGGCCGCGCCGATGCAGATGACGATGCAGGCCAGCCGTAACCCGTCCTGGAATCCGGCGATCAATGCCTCGGCGCTCACCGGCCCGAGCAGACGGATGCCGCCGACCCACGGCGGTAGTGGGATCTGCGGCAACGAGAACAGGATCGTCCCGCCGTCGCCGCCGCCGAAGATCAACCGGTACAGCACCCGGACGACGATGATCAACAACCCGAGCATCACGTACAGCCGGAACGATCGTGACCATGGTCCGTTCCCGCGTCGGGAGGCGACGACCACCGCTGCGACGGCGATCAGCAGACCGGTCAGCAGCGGGTTGGTGGTCAGGCTGGCTGCGGCGGCCAGTCCGAGGGAGAAGATCCACCAGGCAGCCGGGTTCAGCCCTCGCCGGAGCCAGTACCGGTTCCATCGGCCAACGAGGGGAAGCCGGGTCCGATCCCACCGGCTGACAAGGGCAAACCGGATCCGATGCCACCAGGGGGGAGCGGGGGTGTTGGCGGCACTGTGCATGCTGGCCCCTCCCTCTCACCCGACCGCCCCGGGTGGCCGCCCGGATCAGTCGTGCAATCTACGCCAGGCGACCGTACCCGCCCCGACCAGCGCAACCAGGAGCAACGCTGCCACCCCGAGCAGGGTGCCTGCGGGTGGGCCGGGCCGCTCGGCGACCGGGTCGGTCGGCGCCTCGCGCCCGCTCGGATCACCGGACGTTCCGGGCACGGACGAGCCGGCGCCGGTTTCGCAGTCGGACGCCGAACCACCGGCAGCAGGCTCCTCCTGAGAACCGGACGCACCAGCACCGGGAGGCTCCTGCGAACCGAGACCTCCGGTTCCCTCAGGAGAATCGGACTCTTCAACACCAGGCTCCTCCTGAGCACCCGCCCCACCCGCTTCACAGTCGGAGGAATCCGCAGGCTCGGGGCTCGCATGCCCCCCACCGTCGGGTGCCACCGCGGGTGGCCGATTGGGACCTTCGCCCAGGGTGTAGCTCCACCCTTCGGTGCCGCCTTTGGTCACCTGCCGACTGCGGGCTCCGAGATCGGATTCGATCCAGCGGCCGGCTTCGACGTACCAATAGGACCAATGGGCGGTGGTCGGCGGGATGTCCAGGCAGTCCTCCCGGTAACCGGGTTTGCCCGAGGCTGACAGGTCGGTCGAGGCGCTGGGCTGTCCGTCGATTCGGCAGACGAAGGCGTCACCGGCCGAGGAGGCCACTCCTTCCGCCGGTACCCCGGCCTCGGCGAGGGCATCCAGTCCGCTGCCGCTTTCGAAGTCAGCTGCACAGCGGATCAGCGGATCGGGGGCCAACTGAGCGAAATCGACGACCACCGTCACCCCGCGGTCATCGCTGCAGGAGCCTGCTGCACCGGTGTCCGCTCGGGCGAATCCGTGGCCCGCGGCAAACGCCCCGATCACGGTCAGCGCCAGGGCAATGGCGCCGCGCCTCAGCCCAGCATGCACACGACCTCCCAGTGACGAGAACCACCACAGTGTGTCACCCGGACAGCGAGCCCCGCTCGGTCGAACCGCGCCCGCGACGCGCCGACCCCGCGTCGACGATGAGGTCGGGTGCAGCACTCACCCAGGCGCCAGTCCACGTCGGGCAACACCGCTGAGGTGGCGCGAGACCGCCGAACCGCGCGATTTGCGGGTGATTCCTGCGCCTGGAGCCACTTCAGCGGTGTTTCATCCCGCCACACCGCGCCACGTCAGCCGCCCGACGAAGATTGCCCGGCACCCCAGCAGCGCCCGGTGAGAGTTGGTCCACGTCGGAAACCGACTCAGCAGCACACTTCAGCACCGTTCCCGCCCATCTCAGTGGGGCACCCGTCCACGCCCAGCGAAGACATCGCAGGCAGCACCCCGCCGCGGGTCCAGAGCGTCGAAGCATCTCTGCCGTTGCCCCACCGCCGATTCACGAGCGCCGAAGACACCTCTGCAGGGCCCCACCGCCGATTCACGAGCGCCGAAGACACCTCTGCAATGTCCCACCGCTGATTCATGAACACCGAGTACAGCTCGGACAGCCGCCGGCGACCGGCGCCGAGCGGAGCGGTGGCCACCGCCGTCCGGGCTGGTTTCACAGGAGCCCGGTCGGACCTCCGAGGCCGGTTCACAAGACAAACGTCACACTCGATCGCCTATCCACCGCGACACGCCATCCCTGGGTGGTGTCGATCCAATCGAGTGTGACGTTTGTCTTGCTACCGCGCCCAGTCGATGAATCGAGTGTGACGTTTGTCTTGCTACCCCGCCCGTCCGCTGAGGTACCGCTGAACCGCCTTCGGTGCGGCGAACCCTTGACGAGAGCACCCCTGAGATACGCAGCACGGACGAACCCTTGACGAGAGCACCGCAGAGGTACGCCAGCACAAACAAACCCCCGACCGAACCCGGGGCGTGCACAGGACCGCCGGCCCGCAGCTCCCCCGAACCACATCAGGCTGGGTAGCTGACCTCGGGATCTTCCGCCGACGCCCAGGAGGCCTCCGGCTCGGCAGGCTTCTGCGTGGGCAGCGCCCGCCGCTGGGTAGCCGGGCCGCGTGGCCCGTAGGCGCCCATCCACCGGGTGATCTCGAAGAACACCTGGTCGCGAACGGGTTCGGCCGACAGGACCAGATCGTGCATACCGTCGGGGATCCGGATGATGGTCACGTTCAGCCCCAGACGAACCGCGCGTTCGGAGATCTGCCGGACGTCGAGGACCACATCGGCCTTGGTCATCTGCTCGTCCCAGTTCCGCCGGAACAGGCTGCGACCGGAGGCGAGCACCAGGATCGGGCAGCCGATGCCGAGACCCTTGGCCACGCGTTGGTGACCGTTCAACACCGCCTGCAGCCAGCCGGCCCGGACCACCGCATCAGCACCGGTCTTCAGGTCCAGGTCGTAGTCCCACTCACCACCGTGTTCGACATGGGTCGAACGTCGGGTGAACCCCTCCGAGAGCGACAGCGGCGTGGTCGGCCGCAGGGTGCCGACCGACTGCACCATCGGCGGCCCGAGGGCCCGCACGGCCTGCGACCCCTGCAGGTCCAGCCACGGTGAGTTCAGCACCAGTGCGGCAAGTTCACCCGGCCGATCCGCTGCATAGAGGGTGCTGATCAGTCCGCCCGTGGAGTGTCCCATCAGCAGCACGTGGGAGTGCTCGGCCCGGATCAGTTCCAGGGCAGCATCCAGTTCGGCGTAGTACTCCGAGAGATCGGTGGTGAATCCGAACAGCAAACCCGGTTGGAAGCTTCGCCCGTACCGACGCAGGTCCAACGCGTAGAAGGCGGTGTCGGCGGAGGTCCAGTAATCGGCCAGGTGCGTCTGGAAGAAGTAGTCGTTCCAGCCGTGGACGTAGAGCACTGCCACGTCCGAGGCCGCCTGCTGCACCGGTCGGACCAAGGTGCCGACGATGTCGGCCTCGTCGGTCTCCCCGGGGTAGCGGGTTGCCTCGGGCAATTCGATGATGCGCTGTTCGAAACCCGACAGAAGGGTGTCAGGCGTCCACCGCGTCATCGAAGGGCCTCAACCGGACTTGCGAAGGTCCTCGTCCACATCGGCGTACTTCGCCGCCAGATCCGCCCACTCATCGGGGATCTCTTCCTGGGGAGCTTCTTCGGGCTCGTAGGGATGCTCGTCCCCGCGGCCGGACCGGAGCTCCCGCTCCAGCGACTGGAAATCGGTGTCCACGGGACGGTACTTGAGCTCCCGGGCCACCTTGGTCTGCTTTGCCTTTGCACGGCCGCGCCCCATATGGGTCGACCCCCTCGCACTCGTCTCGCGGCGAACCGCTGCTCATCACTGTTTCGTGCTGCACAGGCTACCCGTTGCCCGGGCCCCAGCAAACCCAGTCGGACAAGTGTCGACGCTCACACTTGGCAACTGCGCTGCGGCGCCGTGCGGGAAGCCACCGGAGACAGGGTCGCAGATCAGCCGGCGGGGTGGTCCCCGATCAGTTCGACACCTTCCAGACCGGCTTCCACGGTGCCGCAGACCCAGGCCGGTACGCCGCGCTCGCCGAGCAGTTCGACCGCGGCATCGGCATCGGCAGGGGCAACCACCGCGACCATGCCGACGCCCATGTTGAGCGTCGCCTCCAGGTCGAGCCGGTCCACCGATCCGGTCCGGCCGATGAAGTCGAAGATCGGTGCCGGCCGCCAGGTCGCCCGGTCAACCTTGGCCCCGGTACCCCCCGGCAGCACCCGGGCCAGGTTGTTCGCCAGACCGCCACCGGTGATGTGGCTCATCGCATGCACCTGCAGGGTACGGGCGAGCTCCAGACAGGCCTTGGTGTAGATCCGGGTCGGGACCAACAGCTCCTCCCCCAGCAGCTTGCCGGCACCGGGTACGCGATCCTCCAGCCCGATGCCCGACTCGGCCAGTACGTGCCGCACCAGGGAGTACCCGTTGGAGTGCAGCCCCGAGGACTCCATCGCGATCAGCACATCACCGGAGCGGACCCAACCGGCGCCGAGGATCCGGTCCCGCTCGACCACACCGGTGGTCGCACCGGCGACGTCGTACTCATCGGGATCCAGCAGCCCGGGATGTTCGGCGGTCTCGCCACCGAGCAGTGCCGCACCGGCCTCCTCGCAGCCGGTGGCGATGCCGTCGACGATCGCCGCGATCCGCTCCGGCTCCAGGACGCCGCAGGCGATGTAGTCGGTGACGAACAGGGGCTCGGCACCGCAGACCACCAGGTCATCGACCAACATGGCCACCAGGTCGATGCCGATGGTGTCGTGCACGTCGAGTGCCTGGGCGATCGCCACCTTCGTCCCCACCCCGTCGGTGGAGGTCGCGAGCACCGGGTGGTCGTAGCCCTTCAGGGCGGCCGCATCGAAGAACCCGGCGAAACCGCCCAGTCCGCCCAGCACCTCCGGGCGCTGGGTGCGGGCCACCGAATCCTTCATCAGGGCGACCGCACGCTCGCCGGCCTCGATGTCGACACCGGCGGCGGCGTAGGCGCTCTTGGTCATACGTGGTCTCCCTCGGTCATGCTTCGACTCCCTGCAGGGAGACATCGTCGGCGACGGCCCCGTTGCGGGCCTGGTTCCCGGTCCCGGAATCGTCCAGGTCCAGCGTCTCCTCAACCTCGTCCAAGGTGGGCTGTTCGGCCACCGGGCGACGGGCCGACAAGGGCAGCTCGACGGGGTAGATCCCGTCGAAACAGGCCCGGCACAGCTCGTCCTTCGGCACGGTGGTGGCCTCGATCAGCCCGTCCAGGCTCAGGTAGCCCAGCGAATCGGCGCCGATCGAGCGGCAGATCTCCTCCACCCCCAGGCCACTGGCGATCAGTTCGGCCCGGGTGGCGAAATCGATGCCGTAGAAACACGGCCAGCGCACCGGCGGGGCGGAGATCCGCACGTGCACCTCGGCCGCGCCCGCCTCCCGCAGCATCCGCAGGAGCGCGCGTTGGGTGTTGCCCCGCACGATCGTGTCGTCGACGACCACCAGCCGCTGACCCTCGATGATCTCCCGCAACGGATTCAACTTCAGCCGGATGCCGAGCTGTCGAATGGTCTGGCTGGGCTGGATGAAGGTACGACCGACATAGGAGTTCTTCACCAGACCCATGCCGAAGGGGATCTTCGACTCCTGGGCATACCCGATCGCCGCCGGGGTGCCGGACTCGGGCACCGGGATCACCAGGTCGGCGTCGGCCGGCGACTCGATGGCCAGTGTGCGGCCGATCGCGAGCCGGGTCTCGTGGACGTTCCGGTCGTTGATCGTGGTGTCGGGCCGGGCCAGGTAGACGTACTCGAACAGACATCCCTTGCGGGCGGGTTCGGCGAACCGTTCGGTGACCAGGCCATCGGAGTTGATCATGATCAACTCACCGGGCTCGATCTCGCGGACCAGGGAGGCGCCGACGATGTCCAGGGCAGCGGTCTCGGAGGCGACCACCCAGCCGCGGTCGAGGCGGCCGAGCACCAGCGGCCGGATGCCCTGGGGATCCCGTGCGGCGTACAGGGTGTCGGAGTCCATGAAGGTCAGGCAGAAGGCACCGCGCAGCCGCGGCAGCACCCGCCGCGCCGCCTCCAGGATGGACAGCTCGGGGTCTGCCACCAGCAGGGCGGACAGGATCGCGGTGTCGGAGGTGGAGTCCATCCGGGTCTTGTGCGGTACGGCCGGGGCGTTGTCGAACTCGCTGAGCCACTCCTCCAGCTCATCGGTGTTCGTCAGGTTCCCGTTGTGCCCCAGTGCCAGACCGCCGTCGGCGGTGGGCCGGAAGGTCGGTTGGGCGTTGTCCCAGACCGAGGCGCCGGTGGTCGAGTAGCGGGTGTGCCCGATCGCCAACTGGCCGGTGAGTGAGTTCAGTGTGGCTTCGTCGAAGACCTGCGACACGAGTCCCATGTCCTTGAAGACCATCATCCGGTTGCCGTCGGTGACGGCGATACCGGCCGACTCCTGACCCCGGTGCTGCAGCGCGTAGAGGCCGTAGAACGTCAGCTTGCCGACTTCCTCACCCGGCGCCCACACACCGAAGACGCCACAGGCATCCTGGGGTCCGCGATCGTTGGGGTCGAGTTCATGGGTCAACAGGCCGTCGGGTCGGGGCACGTTCGAAGTCTAACCGTGCCGAGCGACGATTGTGTCCACTCGATTCAGCTGTCCTGCCCGGCGGGATACGGGGTGGCCGGAGCCCGAGCCGGCCCAAGGCGCACGACCGCAGGCTGAGCGTCCGGCAGGCGAACCCGTCGGCCACCATAATGTCGCCATGTCGGGGGATTGGGGCGCCGGGTCGCCCTGGAATGCACATACGGGCGCGGTACGGGGTCCGCATCCGTCCGGACCACCCTGGGGGCCGCCCCAGGGGCCCGGGCCGCAGGGCCGACCACCGGGCAGACCTGGACCGCAGGGCCCACCCGACGCAGGACCGCAGGGCCCGCCACCGGGAGAACCGGGACCGCAGGGCCCACCTCCGGGAGGACCGCAAGGCCCGCCACAGCAGCAGCTCGCGCCCCCGGGCCGTGCCGCACCGCGTCGCTCCTGGGCCGTCGTCGCCGTCCCGACGGTGCTGAGCCTGGCAGTGGTGGCAGCCACCGTGGCGGCCGCGACCCCGGCCGCCGGCCCGGTCGACAGTGCGGGTCCGGTGGCCGGACTGCTGCCGGCGCGGGCAGTGACCGAGTGGCGGTCCGATTCGGCCCTGCGGGGCACCTGGCAGGTGAACCAGGCGGTCCTGCCCGGTGAGGTCGGCTGGTCGGGTCTGCCAATGCCCGTCCGGGAGCAGGTCAGTGGGCCCGAGGCCGAGCAGTGGCTGGGTGTGGATGCGATCGGCCCGGTGGACAATCTGCAGCGCACTTCGCTGGACTTCGCCGTCAGTGAGCAGGAGGTACGGTTCGTCTCCGCCGCCACCAACGGCGGGGCGGTCAGCTTCTCCCCCGGTCTGCCGGTGCTCGACCCGGTGATCCTGTCCGGTGAACGGCAGCGCTGGTCGGGCCGGGTACGAACCAATGACGAGCAGCCGGTGGTGGCGAATGCCCTCATCACCGCCGAACCGATCGGAAACTCCTGCACCCGGACCGTCGCCGAGATCGGTGACGACAGCTACAGCTTCGACTGGTGCCCCGGCGAGGGGCTGAGTGGCTGGGTGAGCACCATCGACTCCGTCGGGCTCGGCTTCGAGATGGAGACCGTCGAGCCGCCGACGGTGGCCGACCCGGCCGGATTCGACGATGTCGCCGCAACCGAGTTGCGGGGTACCGAGGTGCGGCCGATCCGCTTCTTCCGGACCGTCGCCGGCCAGTACCGCGAGGAGCTCGTACCGATGGGATCGCGGGCGGCATGGGCCGGGGACCAGTTGGTGGTGGCCGACACCGGCGGCCGCGTGACCTCCTGGCTGCCGCTCGACGACGCCGACGGCACCGCCGCCGAGGATTTCTCCGGTCACCTCGCGTTCTGGCGTACCACCCCGGGCGGGTCCGTCCGCGGACTGGCCACGGTCGGTGCGGTGACCGTGGTCGGGACCACCGATCGGGCGGTGATCGCCTACGACCGCGACGGCCGCGAGCTGTGGCGAAGGGTGATGGACGAGGCCGTCACCTCGGTACTCAGCTGGGGTGAACTGATCGTGGCCGCCGATGCCGGCGGCACGGTGGTCGCCCTGGCTGCCGGCGACGGCACCCAGAGCTGGCTGGCCGACGGGATTGAGGAGGTCCTGGCGGTCGGCGGGTCGAATGCCGGGGTGGTGATGGTACGGCGGGGCACCACCGTGCAGGCCCTGTCCACCACCACCGGTGACCCGTTGTGGAGCACCCGGTTCGACGGTGACTCGACTGCGGTGGCGGTCTCCGGTGACACCGTCGGGCTGCGGGTCGGCAACTGGCTGGTCGCCCACGAGGCTCGGACCGGTCGACGCCTGTGGCACGACTCGATCGCCGATGGCCGTTTCCTTTACGGCATCCCGGCCGGGTTGGTGGTGACCGGTCGCCGAACGACGGTCCTCGATGCCGGCGGCAACACCGTCTGGGAGAACTCGGACCGGATGATCGGGGCGGACCCGCTGGTCCCGAGCGCCAATGGGTCGAGTTCGACCGCCGATGAGCTGGTCGCCGACGGACCGGGCCGGCTGCTGGTCGGCGGCCCCGGGGAGTTCGAGCTGGCCTGGGACTATCCCGCGCAGCGCGAGCCACCCGAACTCGCCCCGGTACGCGCCGACCGCGGAGTGATCACCCTGCAGCGAGAACCCACGGGTTACGGCTGGCTGGAGTATCGATGAACCTGGAGTATCGATGAAGCCGGAGTTTCGATGAACACCGTCACGCCATCCCGGCCGGACCACCGGCCGACCAGCGGTGAGCCCGGTCTGCTGCGACAGGTGTTCGACAAGGTGGTGGTCGAACAGGTACGCGCCGGACGGTTGCGCAGCAAGGGTCTGCCCCCCGGTGTGCAACCGCTGGTGACGATCACGCTGGTGCTCTACGGGGTGCTGGCTGCGGTGGTGATCACCGGCGGTTGGGTACGCAGGCTGTTCGCCGTGGACAGTTCGGCCTTCGGCCTGCCCGCTGAACTGGTCGGCCCGGCGATTGCCATGACCACCGTCCTGGTGGCGATCCTGATCACCGCCGGAATGCACGCTCCCTGGCTGCTGCGGGCCGCGGGCATCCTCTCCGCACTGCTGCTCTGGATCGCTGTCTGGGCGGCGACCGATCCGCTCACCTGTGTCGCGGCCGCCATCGGGTTGCTGGTGATCATCGGGTTCCAGGTGCTGCGTCGCAGTCAGGCATTCGTCTGGTGGGAGTACGCGGTGAACCTGGCCGTGGTCGGCGCGGTGACCGTGACCAGTGTCGTGATCGCCCTCCGCCCGGCGCTGTTGGCCGGTCAGACCGACCCCAGTCTGTTGATCACCTCGGTGGTGCTGGCGACAGTGGTCTTCGCGATTCCGTTCACCATCAGTTCGGGTGCGGCGGTCACCGAGCTGGCCTTCTCCACCTCCACCTGGTTGGTGGAACTGTTCGGGCGCCGCTACTCCCGGCGTACCCAACTGTGGTTGATCGTGGCCGTCGCGGTGATCAGTTGGTCGGTGGTCTTGTGGCGATTCTCCCGTTCACCCCTGCCACTGCTGCCGTTGACGCTGAACCTGCTGGTCACCGCTGTGGCCCTGGCCTGCACTGCGGCCCTGTGGCTGGCGATGGACCGGTACTTCGACGACCGTTCCCGGGTTGCCGGGCTCCGGGTCGACAACGACACCGATGTCGCCGATCTGGCCGCCAGTTTCCGTCCGCTCGCGATCTACGTCGGCATCGCCTTGTCGCTTCCGGTGTCGCTGAACGTGATCTGGTCGGCGATGGAACGCGGGATCGCGCAACTGTTGGCACAAGCCGGGGTGGCAGTTACTCCGCAGGACCTGGCCACCCGGTTGTCCCGGCTGGCGGGTCTGGACGACGCACTGTCGCTGACCAGTGACCTGCTCGGGGCGGCAATCGGTACGGTCGCGGCCGTCGCGGCCTTTCGACGGGGTCGACGCGGCGCCGCCGAGCTGGCCGCGGTGATCGGGTTCTTCTGCCTGCTCCGATTCCTGTCCGGACTGGGAATGCCCTTCCTCGACTTCGACCTGAACACCCTGTGTGCGGTGATGTTGATCATCTGCACCGTCGTCGGTCTGCGCTGGGCGCTGCAGCATCGGCTGACCACGAACCGGCTGCACGCGCTCGGGGTGGCGATGTTGCTCAGTGCGGCGGTGACCGGTCGGGAGATCCTGGCCGACCCGATCGGCTGGCTGTTGGGCTCGACCACCGGTGCCTTGATCGTCTTCGGCCTGCTGTGGAATCTGCTCACCGGGGCCGATCACGCCAATGGCGACTCACCAGCATTCCCCCGCGCGGGCCGAACCCTGGCTGTGGTGGGTTACCTGACCACGGCGATGCTGGTGGCCGCCTTCGATTCGCTGGCGGTCACCTTTGCGATCGACCTGGACTCGTTCGTCGAACTGGGAGCCGGGGTCCTCGGTACCGCCTTGTTGCTGACCGGTCTGTGGGCGGTGCTGGACGCGGGCACACGCGATGCCGCAACGGTCGAGGCCCGGCGGTTCGCTCCGATCGGCGCCCCCGATCCGTGGCTGGACCACGCCGCAACGCCCTCACCGGGAGGCGGACAGGCCTGGTCGCCCGGCCGGGGCGAGCAGGGCTCCGGCATCACTCCAGGGACTCGTCCAGATCAACCGCGAAATGGGCCGCCGCCGCAGTGGCGGCCGTGACGGCGAACACCGCGGGCCAGGCGCCGATCTTCTTCGCCAGCGGATGGCTGGCGCCGAAGCCGAGCCCGTACAGGGCCGCCAGCGCGGCGGTGGTGGCGGGACCGGACTTGGCCAGCCAGGTTCGACCGGCGTAGACCCCGGCAAGCCCGAGCACCACACCGCCGAGTGGGCGGATACCGGTCTCCCGTGCCGTCAGGTATCCGCCGATCAGGCCGGCCGCCACGATCGGGGCCGTCTTCACCGTCTGCGCATCCTTCAAAGCCATCTCTCTCCCTTGTTCAGCCGAGCGGAACGATCGTGCCGATGACCCTAGCTCGGACCCGGAACTGGCGAATGCTCAGGCCCGGCCGCTCTCCGGCACCTGTTCCTCGGTACGGGTGATCGGTCCGGGTGCGGTGCCGTCACCGAACGGATTGCCACCCAACTCCTCGCGGTGGTGCGGGGTCAGCCAGTTCGCCAGGTCCGGCCCCTTCGGCACGATCCGGGTCGGATTGAGGTCGGTGTGCACCTCGTAGTAGTGCCGTTTGATGTCGGTGAAGTTGATCGTGTCGCCGAACCCGGGGGTCTGGAACAGGTCTCGGGCATAGGCCCACAGAACCGGAATCTCGGTCAGCTTGGAACGGTTGGTCTTGAAGTGACCGTGGTAGACCGGATCGAACCGGGCAAGGGTGGTGAACAACCGCACATCGGCCTCGGTGATCGTCTCGCCCATCAGGTAGCGCCGGTTCTCCAGTCGCGCGCTGATCTTGTCCAGGGCACTGAACAACCGGTCGTAGGCCTTGTCGTACCCGGCCTGGGAACCGGCGAAACCGCAGCGGTAGACGCCGTTGTTGATCTCGGTGAAGATCAACTTCATGACCTCGTCCATCTCGTCGCGAAGCTTCTCCGGGTACAGCTCGGGGGCTCCGTCGCGGTGGAACTCGGTCCACTCGGTGGAGAAGTCGAGGGTGATCCAGGGGAAGTCGTTGGTCACCACCGACTTGGTCTCGATGTCCACCATCGCCGGCACGGTGATCCCGCGGGGGTAATCGGGGTAGCGCGCGAAGTAGGCCTGCTGCAGCCGCTCGTAGCCCAGCACCGGGTCCTTCCCGTCCGGCCCGTTGTCGAAGGTCCAGGAGCGCTTGTCGTGGACCGGTCCGCAGATCGCCATCGAGATGGCGTCCTCCAGCCCGAGCAGCCGCCGGACGATGATCGCCCGGTTGGCCCAGGGGCAGGCCCAGGCGACCACCAGCCGGTAGCGACCTGCCTCCACCGGCCACGTCTTCCCGGCCGCCTCCCCCAGCACCGGTGCGCCACCGTTGCGGGTGATCCGGTCCGGGATGTAGTTCATGTCCCGGTTGAACTCGTCACCGGTCACATAGGAACCCTTGGTCGAGTTGTCGGTTTCGGTCATGATCTTTCCTTCCAACGGCTGATCGCCGCTTCGATGTCGACCGGTTGCACGATCCGGTTCGGTACGGCTCGGGGACGCATCCGCGCGCTGCGGATCCGCCGGTTCAGGTCGCTCAGCACGTGGCGGACCTCGCTCTCACGGTCCAGCAGGCGCAGGTTCTGGTCGAGGTTCTCCACCTCCTCGCGCAGCAGTTCGCGCTCACTCGGCGGTGGATCGATCCCCTCACGCCGCAACATCTGCTTGATCCACCAGTCGGGGTCGTCCTTGCGCAGGTTCTCGATCGGCTTGCCGCTGCCGGGGAGATTGTCGAACTCGCCGCGTTCCATCGCCTCGCGGATCTGCTGATCGACCCAGGACTCGGATCCCATGGCCACCCCCGCTGGTTGAAACTGTACGACTACTCTACGCCCTCGCTCTGGGCCCCGCTGCCGCGGGCGTGGGGCACACCGTCGGGCCTCGGCCCGCGCCCGGGATCGGCATCCGGGCGGCCTCGCGCAGCCTCAGGCTCCGGCGAGCTTGCGCAACAGCAATGCCTCGGCCTTGCACGCCTTGGCGAAGTCACCCAGATCCAGCGACTCGTTGAAGCCGTGGATCTGCGATCCGGGGTCGCAGACCGCCGTGACCAGCACCGTCGCTCCGGGTACGGCATCGGCGAACTCCTGGGCCATCGGGATCGACCCGCCCATGCCCATCGGCACCGGCTCGACCCCGAAGGCCTCGGTGAAGGCCGCCTTCGCCGCCTCGGCCAGGGCTCCATCCAGGGACAGCCGGGCCGGCGGACCCGACTCCCCCTCGGTGACACTGACCTGGACCCCCCACGGTGCATGGGTACGCAGGTGCTCGGCCAGTGCCGCCTGCTCCGCGGCGCCGTCACCACCGGGGGCGACCCGCAGGCTGACCTTGGCCCGGGCGCTCGGGTAGAGCGTGTTCGAGGCCTGCTCAACCGGCCGGGCGTCGAGCCCGACGACACTCACCGAGGGCGCGTACCAGAGGCGTTCGCTGATCGAACCGGTGCCGATCAGTCCGACACCCTCCAGCACCCCGGACTCGGCCCCGAACCGTTCCTCGGTGTAGTCGAGCTCGGGCCCGGTGCCGCGATGCAGACCGGCGACGGCGACATCCCCTCGGTCGTCGTGCAGGGTGCCGAGCAGCTTGCACAAGGCGGTCAGCGCATCCGGGGCGACGCCGCCGAACTGCCCGGAGTGCACCGGGTCACCCAGGGTCTGCACCGTCACGTAGCACTCGGCCAGACCGCGCAGGCTGGTGGTGAAGGCCGGTACGCCCACCTCCCAGTTGGAGGAGTCGGTGATCACGAACAGGTCGCAGGCCAGTTTGTCGGCATGTCTGGCCAAGATGGTCCCCAGGGAGGGCGAGCCCACCTCCTCCTCACCCTCGATGAAGAAGGTGATGCCGACCGGCGGCTTGCCGCCGAAGGCCCGCAGGGTCGCCAGGTGCACCGCCAGTCCACCCTTGTCGTCGGCAGCTCCGCGACCGTACAGACGCCCGTCGCGTTCGGTGGCGGTGAACGGCGCGGTCTGCCAACCCTGCTCACCACCGGTCGGCTGGACGTCGTAATGGGCGTAGAGGCAGACCGTCGGCGTACCCTCCGGCGCCGGGCAGCGGCCGATCACCGCCGGCTTGCCACCCTCGGAAACGATCTCCACCTCCGGACAGCCTGCCGCCTGCAGGAGCGCCGCGACCTCCTCGGCGCACCGTTGCACATCGGCGTCATGGGCCGGATCCGCCGAGACCGACGGGATCGCCACCAAGCGTTCGAGGTCGGCGATCACACCGGGGATCTCACGTTCGACTGCTGCTTCGAGTTCGCTCACCGACCCAGCCTAACCAGCGCCCACGCGAGGAGTACGTCGGTATCGGCGTCCGCCGGATCGTTGCACTTCAGGTGGGTCTCAGCCAACGGGTAGGGTCCGGATTCGTGAAGCTCAAGAAGAAGTGCTGCGTGTCGAAGCCCCGCTGCAAGCGGTGCCCGATCCGCGCGCTCGCCGCGGGCAAACTGCCCGAGGGTTACACGGTCAAGAAGCGGCGGCTGGTGAAGATCTCGGGCCAGTGATATTAGGAACCCTTACCTGCATCTTCGCTACGATGGTCTTCACCACCTTGTCGCTGGGCTATCGCTTCGGCTCCCGGCTGGCCAACCGGGAACTGCACGAACAGCCCCATCGGCTGCGGGTGGCGATCGCTGGCCATGCCCTGAACCCGCGAGAGGTACGCAGTGACGCACTGCCCGGGGAGACCCTGGCGCTGGCCACCTCCGATGCCGACGTCGCCGGCCTGGTGTTCCGGCAGATCGCGCTGGCCGGCGCCAGCCTCGCGGGACCTCGACGAGGCTGCTCGGGCGACGATCGCCGGCCGGGGTGCTCTGGTGGTGGCCCACCGGCTCAGCCAAGCCGCCATCGCCGACCGGATCGTGGTCCTGGAACATGGCCGGATCGTCGAATCCGGTGGCCACGACGCGTTGGTCGAGGCAGGCGGACGCTACGCCGAACTCTGGCGCGCCTGGGCCGGATGATGCCCACCGCGACAGCCCCGGGAGCTCCCCGCAGCGATCCGCACTGATCCGTTCCGGTCAGCCCACCGGGTGAGGCGGAGCCGGTTGGTGCTCGACGTCGGCACCCACCATGGCGGCCGGGATCGGCGCCTGCCACGCCTGCCGGATGTCGGCCAGCGGAATCCGGAAGTGACCCACGGCAGTCAGCACCGGTTCGGCGGTGACCTCGCCGAGGCGCACAGCGGGCAGCTGGTGCTCGGCCGCCAATGCCCGGAGTCGTTCGGCCTGCTCGGCCGGCAGGCTCACCACCACCCGGCCACCGGACTCGGAGAAGATCGCCGCGGTCGGTTCCAACCCCTCCGGCAGGGAGAACGACGCACCACGATCATTGCGCAGGCAGGACTCCACCATCGCCTGGGCCAGGCCGCCGTCGGACAGGTCATGGGCGCTGCTGAAGATCCCCTCCGACACCCCGGTGATCATCACCTCGGTCAGCCGCTGCTCGGCGCCGAAGTCGACCTTCGGCGGAACCCCGCCGAGATGGTCGTGCAGCACCTCCGACCAGGCCGAGCCGTCGAGCTCGTCGCGGGTCTCCCCCAGCAACCAGATCTCGTCACCCGGGGTACGGAATCCGCTGCGGGTCCGCTTGGACACATCGTCGATCACACCCAGCACACCGACCACCGGGGTGGGCAGGATCGGGGTCCGGCCGGTCTGGTTGTAGAAGCTCACATTGCCACCGGTGACCGGGGTGCCGAGTTGGCGGCAGCCGTCGACCAGCCCGAGGATCGCTTCGGAGAACTGCCACATCACCGCCGGGTCCTCGGGTGAGCCGAAGTTCAGACAGTCGGTCACGGCCACCGGTCGGGCACCGGTGGTGGCGACATTGCGGTAGGCCTCCAGCAGCGCGAGCTGGGCGCCCAGATAGGGATTCAGCAAGGCGAAACGGCCGTTGCAGTCGGCGGCGACGGCAACTCCGAGGCCGGTCTCCTCGTCGATCCTGATCATGCCCGAATCCTCGGGTTGGGCGAGGACGGAGTTCCCGCGTACGTAGCGGTCGTACTGGTCGGTGATCCAAGACTTGTCGCACAGGTTCGGCGAGCCGGCGAGCTTGATCAACTGTTCGGCGAGCTCCTGGCCGTTGCGCGCCCGCTGCAGTCCGGAAGTGGTCGCAGCCTGTACCTGGTCCATCCAGTCCGGCCGGTGGTACGGACGCTCGTAGACCGGGCCGTCATGGGCCACTGTCCGCGGGTCGACGTCGACGACGGTCTCACCGTGCCAGTCGATGATCAACCGGTCGGACTCGGTGACCTCACCGATCACCGTGGCCTGGACGTCCCACTTGGCACAGATCGCCATGAACGCCTCGACATTGCCGGGTTCGACGATCGCCATCATCCGTTCCTGGGACTCGCTCATCAAGATCTCCTCCGGGGAGAGGGAGGAGTCGCGCAGCGGAACCAGATCGAGCTCGACATGCATCCCACCGTCTCCGGCAGCTGCCAGCTCCGAAGTGGCACAGGAGATGCCGGCCGCGCCGAAGTCCTGGATGCCGTTCACCACACCGGCGGCGAACAGCTCCAAGGTGCACTCGATCAGCAGCTTCTCCATGAACGGATCACCGACCTGCACACTCGGGCGCTTGCTCGGCTTGGCGTCGTCGAAGGTCTCCGAGGCCAGGATGGAGGCACCACCGATGCCGTCGCCGCCGGTCGCGGCCCCGTACATGATCACCTTGTTGCCGGCACCGGTCGCCTGGGCGGTGTGCAGATCCTCATGACGCAGGACACCGACGCAGAGCGCGTTCACCAGTGGATTGCCCAGGTAGCTGCGGTCGAAGACCACCTCGCCACCGATGTTCGGCAGGCCGAGGCAGTTGCCGTAGGTGCCGACGCCGGCGACCACACCGGGCAGCACCCGGGCGGTGTCGGGTTCGTCCAGCGGCCCGAAGCGCAGGGGGTCCATCACTGCGATCGGCCGCGCACCCATGGCCAGGATGTCGCGGACGATACCGCCCACACCGGTCGCCGCACCCTGGTGCGGCTCGACGAAGGAGGGGTGGTTGTGCGATTCGACCTTGAAGGTCACCGCGTACCCGTTGCCGATGTCCAGCACCCCGGCGTTCTCACCGATGCCGGCGAGCAGTTTGCCCACCGGGGTCTCCTGGCTCAGCTCACCGAACTTGCGCAGGTGCACCTTGGAGGACTTGTAGGAGCAGTGTTCGGACCACATGACCGAGTACATCGCCAGCTCGCACGAGGTCGGTCGGCGCTGCAGGATGTCCCGGATCCTCTGGTACTCCTCGGCCTTCAGTCCGAGTTCGCCCCACGGCTGTTCGAGGTCTGCGGTTGCGGATGCGTCAGCAACGGTATCTGCCACGCGCCGAGCCTATCGGGACTCCGGCAACCGGCGCAGGATGCCGCGTCGGCCGAGACCGATCGAATACTGCGCTCGATCGCGAGGCAGGCGAAACCTGCACGGGCGAATCGGTGGGCAGCCGAATCGGGCTCAGACGAGGGCGGCCAGGTAGTTGCGGGCCGAGGTGAAGAAGCCCACCCCGTCGGTGCTCGGCCCGGTCAGGGCATCGACGTTGTGCTCCGGGTGCGGCATCAGTCCGACCACGTTCCCGGCCTCGTTGGTGATGCCGGCGATGTCGTTCATCGACCCATTGGGGTTGCCGTCGAGGTAACGCACGACCACCCGGTCGGTCTCCTCCAGCTCGCGCAACACCTCCGGCGCCGCCACGTACCCGCCCTCACCGTTCTTCAACACGATGGTGATCTCGTCGCCGGGGTCGAAGTCGGAGGTCCAGACGGTGTCCTTGGTCTCCACCCGGAGCCGTTGATCGCGGCAGACGAAGGTACGGACGTCATTGCGGATCAGCGCACCGGGAAGCAGCCCGGCCTCGCAGAGGATCTGGAAGCCGTTGCAGATCCCCAGCACCGGCATCCCCCGTCCGGCGGCGGTGATCACTTCGTCCATCACCGGCGCGAAGCGGGCGATCGCTCCGCAACGCAGGTAGTCGCCGTAGGAGAAACCACCGGGCAGGATCACCGCATCGACCCCGTCGAGGCTGTCACTGCCGTGCCACAGCGGTACGGCCTGGGCTCCGGACATCCGGACCGCCCGCAGGGCATCGACATCGTCGAGGGTGCCGGGGAAGGTGACGACCCCAATCCGATCAGCCATCGGTACGCGTCCCCGACTCGGTTCCGGCGACCTCCTCGGCCACCGACTCCTCGGCCACGTGCACCACGAAATCCTCGATCACGGTGTTCGCCAGCAGTTTCTGCGCCGCGTCCTCGATCTGCGCCAGCCTGGCGTCGTCGAGCTCACCGTCGATCTCGATCTCGAACATCTTGCCCTGCCGTACCGTCAGGCCCTCGAAACCGAGTCGCCTCAGGGCTCCGGTGACCGCCTTGCCCTGCGGATCCAGGATCTCCGGCTTGGGCATCACTTCGACCACCACGCGCGTCATGCCGCTGAGTGTAGTGGCGCTGTCGTCGGCCTCCCTCCACGGCTCACCGGTGAGCCGCTGGTAGGCATCGGCGTAGCGCCGACGGGTGGTCTCGATCACCTCGGCCGGCAGCGCCGGGGGTGCTGCGTCCCCGGCCCGGTCCCAACCGGAGTCCCGGAGCAGCCAGTTCCGGACGTACTGTTTGTCGAAGGCCTCCGGCACCTCGCCGCGTGCGCGTGCACGCCGCCATTCCTCGGCATCCCAGAACCGGGAGGAATCGGGAGTGAGCACCTCGTCGGCGAGCACGATCGTGCCGTCGGCACGTACCCCGAACTCGAACTTGGTGTCGGCGAGCAACAGGCCCCGGTGTTCGGCGATCTCGGCCGCCCGGGTGTAGATCTGCAGGGTCAGCTCCCTGATCGCGGCAGCCTGTTCGGCCCCCAGCATGCGCTCGACGGCGGCGAAGTCGATGTTCTCGTCATGATCACCGAAGGCGGCCTTGGCAGCCGGGGTGAAGATCGGTTCGGGAAGTCGATCACCATCGGACAACCCCTCGGGAAGCGGGACACCGCAGACGGTCCGGCTCTGCTGGTACTCCACCCAGCCGGAGCCGGTCAGGTAGCCACGGGCGACACATTCCACCCCGATCATCTGCAGTCGCTCGCAGATCACCCCACGCCCGGCCACCGCGGCCGGTACCTGGTCGGAGACGACGTGGTTGTCGACGATGTCGGTCAGCTGACCGAACCACCAGTTGGACAACTGCGTGAGGATCTTCCCCTTCCCGGGCACCGCCGGGGTGAGCACATGGTCGAAGGCGCTGATCCGGTCGGTGGCCACCATCAGGATCTGCGCCGGGTCGTCGACGGCGTACAGATCTCGGATCTTCCCGCCGTGGACCAGCGGCAGGCCCAGCTGGTCGGCGAACTCTGGTTCCATCACCTGCCCGAGCCTAGTGCTGGAACGGCACCGGATGTGGCCGGAGCACTGACGTCACCAGCGGGGCTCCGACACAATGGCAGACATGGCAGATCGCGACGTCAGTGCCGGGACCCGGACCAGCACCACCGAGGAGGAAGCCGCCGATGCGGTGGCCGAGACGACCCGGGAGGGTGCTGACGGCGACCTGCACACCGAGCGGCGAGCCGCAGTGGTGTTCAACCCGACCAAGGTCGAACTCGATGTGTTGAAGGCAGCCGTTGCCTCGGCGGAGACCGCGGCGGGTTGGGGGCCGACGATCTGGCTGGAGACGGCCGAGGACGATCCCGGGATCGCGATGGCGAAGGAAGCGGTGGAGGCCGGCGCCGTCGTCGCCCTGGCGGCCGGTGGGGACGGGACGGTCCGCGCGGTCGCCGAGGGGATGCGTGGCAGTGGCGTACCGCTGGCCCTGCTGCCTGCAGGTACGGGCAATCTGCTGGCCCGCAACCTCGAACTGACCCTGGATCACCTGGAGGAATCGGTCTCGACCGCCTTCACCGGTGAGGACCGAGAGCTGGACCTGGGAATGATCCGGATGCGGCGCGCCGACGGGCAGACCGAGGAAGCCGCCTTCGTGGTGATGGCCGGCATCGGTCTGGACGCGCAGTTGATGTCGAACACCGACGACGAGCTGAAGAAGAAGGTCGGGTGGCTGGCCTATGCGCAGTCGATGGCCAGCGCGCTGAAGGGTGGTCGACGGATCCACATGCGGACCCGGTTGGACGAGCAGAAGGCACGCAACCGGTCGGTGCACACGATGCTCATCGGCAACTGTGGTTCGCTGCCGGGCAACATCTTGTTGCTGCCCGATGCAGCGGTCGACGACGGCATCCTCGATGTCGTCACCCTCCGCCCGGAGGGTCCGCTCGGTTGGATCCAGATCTTCTGGAAGGTGCTGGTGGAGAATGCGATCCTCCGCCGGATCGAGTCCGGTGTCGGCACGTCACTGGAAGGTGCCCGCGGCAAGGTGCGGGCGATGGGCTATCAGCGCGCTCGCAAGGTCGGAGTCCGGCTCGACGAACCCGAGCCGATCGAACTCGACGGTGACGAATTCGGCGAAGTGGTCGGTTTCGACGTCTGGGTGGAGCCGGGCGGTCTGTTGACCCGGGTACCGACCGGATCGAGCGTCTGAACGGCCTACGCGCCGCAGAACCGACCACGAGGGAGATTGTCGGTACGCACCTCGCTGCAGCCCCCGGTTCCCGAACCGGGACCAAGGTGTGAGGGTTGATCCCTGAGGTCGGCCCCCCAGCACCCCCTGAATCGGAGCCTCGGGGCTGGGAATCGACCCGCGCGGGGAGCAGTCTGGGGGATGTCGCGAACATCTCACAGGAAAGAGTGCATCATGGCCAGCCCGTCCCGTCCTCGGAGCGCCACCTTGTCCCGCCCCCGGAACGACCGGGTCATCGCCGGTGTCTGCTCCGGCATCGCCCGTCGCTTCGGCCTCAGCCCGAATGTCGTCCGGCTGATCTTCGTACTCAGCCTGCTGTTGCCCGGGCCGCAGTTCCTGATCTACATCGGCGGTTGGATCCTGCTGCCGAACGAGTGAACGACCCGACCCCACCCGCAACCGAATGGGCCGCCGCTTCTCGCGGCGGCCCATTGCGCTGTCGTCAGCTGCGCACGGCTCGCGGGACACCTACGGCATCCAGCAGGTCGGCACACTGCTTGCCGATCTGCTCAGCTGCGGCGCCGCAGCAGGAGCCCGCCGGCTGCAGCAGCCGACAACCCCCCCCCCGATGAGCACGACGGCGAAGCCCGATCCACCGGATCGGCCAAGGGTCCTCCTGACGTTGGCTCACCGGACGGCACCGACGCACTCGGTGACACGGATGTGCTCGGCGGGCTCGGCGGGGTCGGCGCAGTCGTCGGCGTGGACGGGCTCGGCGCAGTCGTCGGCGGAGACGACGGCGGCGTAGTCGGACTCGGCGGAGACGGAGTGTGATTGGTCGTGCACTCAGGGTTGGTCTGGCCCGGGACACAGTTCGACACCGGCGGTGTCACGCCGGGAGGTACCGAACCCTCACCGACCACCACGTTGACCAGTCGGTCGGTGGCCACCACATCGGCGTCCACGCGGACCTGATAAGTGAGGGTGACGGTCTCCCCCACACCCAGCCCACCCGACCAGGTCAAGGTGTCGTCTGCGACTGTCGGAGAGTCGACGGTCTGCTCACCGATCCGGGCGGCAGCCGATCCTTCGACATAGCTGGCGTCGTCGAGGACATCGGACAGGTCATCGGTCACGGTGGCGGGGGTCAGATCGACATTGCCGGTGTTCGCGGCGGTCACCGTGTAGGTGATGGTCTGCCCCGGCGAGACCAGGGATCCCAAAACCGGGTCTGCGATCTTGCGCAGAACCAAGCCGGGCACCGCCTCGGTGTTGGGCACATCACCCACGCCGATGGCCAGGTTGTTGGCGTCGACGGTGTACGGACCACGGTTGGTGGGATCTGTCAGATAGCCACCCGGGGCGCTGGACTCGACGAGGGTGTAGTCACCCCAGGTCAGACCGTTCACCTGGATCCTGCCCGCCCGGTCGTCGGTGTCCGACTCGCCGTTGTCGACCACGGTCAGATCGCCGTCCGGACCGCGAAGCGTCCACTGCGACCCGCCGAGGTACTGCTCGGGGTCGTCGGCGTCGACCTTGGACCACGACTGTCGCAAGGGTGGTCCGACAGTCCGACTCCTCCACACGACGCAGTACCACCTTGCGTAGACCTGCCCGATCGACGGTTCAGCCGGTCGGGCCGGGGGATGGCGTCCGAGCAGTCGGCCAGAGGTCGGCCGGAGGACAGTGCCCGGCCAGTCGGCTAGAGCACGAAGCCCGGCGGCCAGATCAGAGGACAGCGCCCGGACGGTAGGCTGCCGCCTCCGCGTTCTCGGCGACCAGGCGCTGCACCTTGGCCACCACTGCGGCGACCTGACTGCGCGCCACCCCGGAGAGTTCCAGCGGATTCGTCAACGCCTGGTTCAGCGCAGCTTCGTCCACGCCCCCGAGCCGGGGATCCTCGGCCAATCGCCGTACCAGGTCGTTCTCGGCCTGTCCTTCCCGCATGGCCAGCGCCACCGCCACCGCATGTTCCTTGATCACCTCATGGGCGACCTCGCGACCGACGCCGGCACGTACCGCGGCCATCAACACCTTGGTGGTGGCCAGGAACGGCAGATAGCGATCGAGTTCGGCTGCGATCACCGCCGGGAAGGCGCCGAACTCGGTGAGAACGGTGAGGAAAGTCTCGAACAGTCCGTCGAGGGCGTAGAAGGCATCGGGAAGTGCCACCCGGCGTA
The DNA here is from genome assembly GCF_004364645.1 of Naumannella halotolerans. Taxonomy (NCBI): domain Bacteria; kingdom Bacillati; phylum Actinomycetota; class Actinomycetes; order Propionibacteriales; family Propionibacteriaceae; genus Naumannella; species Naumannella halotolerans. The sequence continues at coordinate 2,338,834 of NZ_SOAW01000001.1, forward strand.
CCACCGAACAGGACACATCGCCCTCGTTCCACTGATCACCGGCCAGTTCACCGATCATGGCCAGATTGCCGCGGAGGATCACCGCCAGGCCATTGATGCGTTCCGCCGAGCGGGTGTTCATCTTGTGCGGCATCGCACTGGAACCGACCTGCCCCGGTTTGAATCCCTCGGTCACCAGCTCATTGCCGGCCATCAAGCGGATCGTGGTCGCCAGGTTGCTCGGCCCGGCGGCCACCTGCACCAGGGCCGACAGCGCATCGAAGTCCAACGACCGCGGGTAGACCTGTCCGGTGGAATCGAAGACCGCATTCACCCCCAGGTGGTCGGCCACCCGGCGTTGCAGTGCCTGGAGCTTGTGTTCATCCCCGCCCAGCAGGTCGAGCATGTCCTGGCCGGTCCCCATCGGACCGGCGATCCCTCGCAACGGGTACCGGGTGATCAACTCGACCACTCGTTGGTGGGCGATCAACAACTCGTCGGCGACAGTGGCGAAGCGCTTGCCCAAGGTGGTGATCTGCCCGGGGACATTGTGCGAACGCCCGGCCATCGCCAGATCGCTGTACTCACTCGCCCGCTCGGCCAGACGCGCGAGGGCGGTCACACTGCGGTCGGCGATCAGCTGCAGCCCCTGCACGATCTGCAACTGTTCGACATTCTCGGTCAGGTCCCGACTGGTCATCCCCTTGTGCACGTGCTCGTGGCCGGCCAGGGCGTTGAACTCCTCGATCCGCGCCTTAACGTCGTGCCGGGTGATTCGCTCCCGTTCGGCGATCGAGGCGAGGTCGACCTCCTCGACCACCCGCTGGTAGTCGGCGATCACCTGATCGGCATCGTCACCACCGAAGTCGACACCAAGATCACGTTGGGCGATCAGCACCGCGATCCAGAGCCGGCGCTCGGCGATGATCTTGTTCTCCGGCGACCAGATCCTTCGCATCTGCTCCGAGGCATAACGGGTTGCCAGGACATTCGGAATGGTCACGCGGATTCCTCTCGTCGATACATGATCAACTTTTCAGTCGATGGTCAGCTCGCCGGCAGCAGCGCGGGCGGCGATGTCGGTACGGTGGAACCCACCAGGCAGGTCGAGCCGGCTCAACAGCGTGTAGGCCTCGGTGCGGGCGCTGTCCAGATCGGGTCCGCTGCCGGTGACGGCGAACACTCGCCCCCCGGAGGCGACGAGCTCGCCGTCGGCCGTGCCGACCCCGGCCAGGAAGACCCGGCCCGGCTGCTCGACCAGAACCTGGGCCAACCCGTCGATCACCCCGCCCTTGACCGGTGCCTCGGGGTACCCCTCGGCGGCCAGGACCACGCCCACGGCGTACCCGTCGGCGAAGACCAGCGGGGGCTGATCGGCCAGTGTCCCGGTGGCCGCGGCGTACAGCACCTGGCCCAGTGGGGACCGCAACAGGCTCAGCAGCGGCTGGGTCTCCGGATCACCGAAGCGGGCATTGAACTCCACCACCCGCAACCCCTTCGAGGTCAGGGCGAGACCGGCATAGACCAATCCGACGAAAGGGGTGCCGCGTCGGCGCAACTCGTCCACTGCGGGCTGGATCACGGTGCGGACAGTTTCGTCCACCAGTCCGTCGGGCGCCCAGTCGAGTGGGGTGTAGGCACCCATTCCGCCGGTGTTCGGACCTTGATCATCGTCGTAGGCGCGTTTGAAGTCCTGGGCCGGCTGCAGCGGGAGGACCGTCGTGCCGTCGGTGACCGCGAACAGACTCACCTCCGGACCGTCGAGATACTCCTCGATCACCACCTGGCCGCAGGCCTGGGCGTGGGCCAGTGCGGCATCGCGGTCGTCGGTGACGACGACCCCCTTACCGGCGGCCAGCCCGTCGTCCTTGACCACGTACGGCGCACCGAACCCATCGAGCGCCGCGGCGGTCTGTTCGATGGTGGTGCAGACCCGGGCTGCGGCGGTGGGGATACCGGCTGCGGCCATCACCTCCTTGGCGAAGGCCTTGGAACCCTCCAGGCGGGCGGCCGCCGCATCCGGCCCGAAGACCGGGATGCCTGCCGCGCGGACCCGATCGGCGACGCCGTCGACCAGCGGGGCCTCCGGCCCGATCACCACCAGGTCGACGGCCAGTTCCCGGGCCAGTGCAGCGACCGCCGCACCGTCATCGATGTCGAGTGGGTGGTTGGTCGCGAACAGCGCCGTGCCCGGATTGCCCGGCGCGCAATGGACCTGCTGCACAGCCGGATCCCGTGCGATGGCCGTCGCCAGCGCGTGTTCACGGCCACCGGAACCCACGACCAGCACGGTACGGGGCAGTTGGTCGGATTCTGTCACGGCGCAACCCTACCGAGGAGCGGCATCATCCGGGCGATCGCGTTCGCGGGTGGACCCGTGCCGGCACCGATGCGGTCTCACCCCCCGAGGTCCTCAACCGCGTGCCAGAATTCGATGGCGCGCCCCCGCTCCGTTCTCTAGCCTGCGCGGATGAGCAGGAGCGGCGACAGTCCTGATCTGGTCGACATCCCGACCGTTGTCGACCTCGTCGAGCAGCACTTTCCTCAGTTCACCGGGCTCAGGGTCGCTGCCATCCCCGGTGTCGGTACCTCCAACCAGATCTTTCGGATCGGCGATGACCTGGCTGCTCGCTTTCCGCGCACCGTCGGCACTCCTGCCGCTGTGCGCGCTGGCCTCGTTTCCGAACACCAAGCGATGACGCGGTTCAACGATGACTGCCCTTTCGCCAGCCCAGCGATTGTCGGTCTTGGCAAACCCGGTGCCGGCCACCGGTTCTATTGGTCATTGCAGACCTGGCTGCCAGGATCGGTGGCCACCGAGGCGCTCGTGCAGTCATCGGACGACTTTGCCGACGACTTGGCCGAGTTGATCACAGCATTGCGTTCGGCCGACACCCGTGGCCAACGATTCGGCGGAGAAGGGCGCGGTGGCGGGCTTCGTCGTCACGACGAGTGGGTACGTACCTGCTTGCAGCGTAGCGCCGGCCTGCTGAACACCGAACTACTGGCAGCTTTCTGGTCCCGTCATCGAGCCTTGCCCCGTGAACAGGCAGACCGGATGTGCCACACAGACCTCATTCCGTTCAACCTCATCGTCGCAGGGAACCGTCTCAGCGGCGTCCTCGACACCGGCGGCTACGGACCCGCGGACCCCTCACTCGATCTGGTTGCGGCATGGCACCTGCTCGACGCGAAACGACGGGACCGGTTGCGAACGCACCTGGCCAGCGACGATCTGGAGTGGGCCCGCGGTTGCGCTTGGGCCTTCGAGCAGGCGATCGGATTGGTCTGGTACTACCTGGAGTCGAATCCGGCGATGGCCAGGCTTGGCGCCCGCACCCTGCAACGCCTGATCGCCGACGCGACAGGGGACCCACAGTCATTGGCACCTGCCGACAGTCCGGTCCGGCTGCTCCTTCGTCACCCCTGATCACAGCGGACCACCGCGGTCGGCAAGAGTCGTCACCGGCAGATGTGGTCGTCATTCGGCCATTGCTGCCTCATACGGCAGCAATGGCCGAATACCTACTGTTTTTGCCGACAGCCGCCTCGCGGAACCCGTTCCGCGCCGAGCCGGGCCGGCCGGTCACCGGCTCGGAGTTCAGAGCAGGTCGTTGATCATCACGGCCTGTTCCCGGCCGGGACCGACGCCGATCCCGGAGATCCGGGCGCCGCACAGTTCCTCCAGGCGGTTCACATAGGCCTGGGTGGTCTTCGGGAAGTCGGCGAAGTTGCGCACCCCGGTGATGTCCTCGGTCCAGCCGTCGAGTTCCTCGTAGATCGGCTTGGCATGGTGGAAGTCGGTCTGCGTCATCGGCATCACATCGACCCGCTCGCCGTCGACCTCGTAGGCGACGCAGACCGGGATCTTCTCCAGCCCGGTCAAGGTGTCGAGCTTGGTCAGGAAGATGTCGGTGAAGCCGTTGGCCTTCGCCGCCGACTCGACCACCAGGGCATCGAACCAGCCGCACCGGCGCGGCCGGCCGGTGGTGGTGCCGAACTCGGCACCGGCCTGCCGCAGCCATTCACCGCTGGCGTCGTGCAGTTCGGTCGGCATCGGTCCCTCACCGACCCGGGTGGTGTAGGCCTTGGCGATCCCGATCACCCGGTCGATCCGGGTCGGGCCGACACCGGAGCCGACGCAGGCGCCGGCCGCGGTCGGGTTGGACGAGGTGACGTAGGGATAGGTGCCGTGATCGACATCGAGGTGGTGCGCCTGTGCCCCCTCGAAGAGCACGACCTTGCCGAGGTCCAGCGCATCGTTCAGCACCCGCGAGCAGTCGATCACGTACGGGCGCAACCGCTCGGCATAGCCGAGCAGGTGATCGGCCACCTCATCGGGCTCGATCGCCCGGCGGTTGTAGACCTTCAGCAGCAGGTGGTTCTTCTGGTCCAGTGCAGCCTCGACCTTGCGCCGCAGGATCGACTCGTCGAACAGGTCCTGCACCCGGATGCCGATCCGGTTGATCTTGTCGGCATAGGCCGGACCAACGCCACGGCCGGTGGTGCCGATCTTGGCCTTGCCGAGGAACCGCTCGGTCACCTTGTCCAGGGTCTGGTGGTAGGTGGTGATCAGGTGCGCATTGGCGCTGATCAGCGGGTGCTGGAACTCCGCTCCCCGTTCGCGCAGACCGTCCATCTCGGCGTACAGCACATCCAGGTCGATCACCACGCCGTTGCCGATCACCGGTGTCACACCCGGGTTGAGGATGCCCGACGGCAGCAGGTGCAGGGCGTACTTCTCACCGTTCACCACGATGGTGTGACCTGCGTTGTTGCCACCGGAGTAGCGGACGCAGTAGTCCACCCGGTCACCGAGTTGGTCGGTCGCCTTGCCCTTGCCCTCATCGCCCCACTGGGCACCCATCACGACAATTCCAGGCATCTGTTCGTTCGCCCCCTTCAGCAAACAACCCCTCGGAGCGTTCGTCCCGAACTGCTGCCACAAGGGGTCTGTTGACGCCTCACCCTATCAAGTCGGCGTCCCCGGGCGAGCCCGGCTGCCGCCCGGGCGCTCAGTGCTGGTGGGTCAGCTGCTGGTACGCGGTCTCGCTGGAGTCCCGCAGGAACTGGCTGCAGCGTTCGGCCTCGTCGGTCTCACCGATCCTGGCTGCGGCCTGCGCGAGTGCCCACAAGGCCCGCAGGAACCCCTGATTGGGTTCGTGCTCCCACGGCACCGGACCGGCCCCGCCCCACCCGGAGCGGCGCAGTGCGTCGAGCCCCCGGTGATATCCGGTACGGGCGCAGGCGTAGGCGTTCAGGTTGTCGGCCAGCGTCTCCTTCGCCAAGGCGTCCTCGGCCAACAGTGCCCAGCCCAGACTGACCTCGGGGTGGGCCGCGACCTCCTCCAGCAGCTCACTTGTCGGTGCTTCGGCGAGCCCGGCCACGAACTGTGAGTCCGGCAGCAGAGTGGGCGCAGCGATCGAAGGTCCCGACAACAGGTTCTTGGGTGCCGTAGGATTGCTCATCGCCCCCATTGTGCACCGCACGACGGGCCACCGGAAACGTAGGACCGCACGACTGGGGCACGACGCCACCTCGTGTGGGCAGGAGGAGTACATGACCGCCATGGCGGACCGGGCCGAATTCCCACCACTGGACCTCCACCCGTTCCTGCTCGGAGCGCTCGACGAGTTCGCCCGGCACGGCTACGACGGCACCTCGGTACGCACCCTCGCCCAGCGGCTGGGGGTCACCGTGCCCGCGCTGTACTACTACTACGAGAACAAGCAGGCGATGCTGGTGGCGCTGCTCGACCATGCGATGACCACCATCACCCATCACATCCGTACCGGCCTGGCGAACTCGGCACCGGACAGCGAGAGCCGTCTGGCCTCGGTGGTGGAGGCGCTGGTGCTGTACTTCGCCCACTACCCGCAGCTGGCCGCGATGGACACCGAGCGTCGAAGCCTGGACCCGAAGAACCTGGCCGCCTACATCGCCCGTCGCGACGAGGCCGAGGGCTACCTGCGGGGGGTGATCTCCGACGGCGTCGCCGACGGTACGTTCAGCACTCGCTGGCCGTACGAATGCACCCGGGCCATCTTCAACATGTGTCAGGGAATCGCCGGCTGGTACCGGATGGACGGACCGGTGGGTCCGGAGGAGATGGCACAGCGCTACGTCCAGCTCGCGCTGGCGATGCTGCGCTACACCGAGCGCCCCGACTGAGGCCACGCGGCCGATCCCCTCCGGGCGCACCCCGCCGATCACCCTCCGGGTGCGCCACTCAGCCGATCGCACCCCGGGCCCGCAGCGCAGCCGGGTCGGCGCCCAGTTCGATCACGATCTCCTCGGTGTGCTGACCGATCCTCGGCGCCGGTGCCGGGAGTTCCCCCGGGGTCGCCGACAACCGCGGGGCGGGTGCCGGCTGCCACCCGTTCCCGGCCGGCAGGTAGGTCCGACGCGCGGCCAGATGGGTATCGGTGGGTGCTTCCGCGGCGTCACGCACCGGGGCGACGCAGGCATCGGTACCGGCGAACCGTTCCTCCCAGGTCGCCAGGGTCTGCTCGGCGATCGTCTGCTCGAACAGCTCCTGCATCGCCGGCCAGCGTTGCCGGTCGTACTGCTCGGCCACCTCGGACCGGTCGGCCACACCGAGACCGCGGACCAACTGGCCGAAGAACTGCGGTTCCAGTGCCCCCACCGCCAACCAGCGATCGTCGGCGGTGCGGTACACCCGGTAGAACGGCGTGGAGCCGTCGAAGGTCGACGGTGAGGAGCAGGGGTCAGCGGCGACCATCGAATGGTGCATGGCGGTCAGCGACGCCGCACCGTCGACGATGGCCGCATCCACCACCTGGCCCTCCCCGGTCTGCCGGGCGTGCAGCAGCGCGGCCAGCACCCCGGCCACCAGGTAGAGCGAACCACCGGCGAAGTCCCCCAGCAGGTTCAACGGCGGCCGCGGCCGACCGTCGGGGTCGGTGACCAGCGCCAACGCGCCGGACAAGGCGATGTAGTCGAGGTCATGACCAGCCCGCTCGGCCAGCGGACCGGACTGTCCCCAGCCGGTCATCCGGCCGTAGACCAGGGCCCGATTCCGCTACCGGACATCGTCGGGCCCGAGCCCGAGTCGCTCGGTGACCCCGGGACGGAACCCCTCGATCAGCACCTCCGCACGCTCGGCCAGATCCAGGACCAGGTCGCGACCCGACGGGTTCTTCAGGTCCACCGCGATGGAGCGGCGGCCACGGTCCAGGATCTTGTGGGTGGCCGCCCGCGCCGCATCGCCACCGAGATCGTCCAGCCGGTCCACCCGGATGACCTCGGCTCCCAGGTCGGCCAGCAGCATGCCGGCGAACGGCCCGGGTCCGATCGCAGCCAGCTCGAGCACCCGTACCCCCGCCAGCGGGCCGCTCATGCCGGTACCTGCCGATCCTGCGGCGATCCCATCACGTTCCTCCTCGAACGAGTTGTCCGCACCGTCGCCGATCGCTTTCGTCGGGCGCGGTGGCGATCAGTCGGTGAAGTGGGCTTGGCGACGTTCGAGGAACGCCTGCACCCCCTCGGTGAAGTCCGCGCCGGCGAGCAGGGCCTCCTGCTCGGTCTCCTCCCGGGACAGCGCCTGCGGCAGGTGTCCGAGGGTGGAGGCGTTGATCGCCTGTTTGGTACGGGCGAGCGCGACCCGGGGCCGGTCGGCCAGGGTCTGCGCCCAACGGTCGACCAGCTCGCCCAGTTCGGCTGCCGGCGCGGTCGCCGCGACCAGACCCGTCTGCAGCGCCTCGGCCGCCGGGATCCGCTCACCGAACAGGGCCGCCCGCATCGCATGCACCCGGCCCGCTGCGGCCGCCCAGGTCGCGGTCACCCCACCGTCGGGCATCAGCCCGATGTTGGTGAACGGCAACAGCAGGTACGCCTCCTCGGCCATCACCGGAAGGTCGGCGGCCAGGGCGATCGAACACCCGATACCGGCCGCCGGCCCGTTGATCGCAGCGATGACCACCGCGTCGCAGCCGGTGATCTCGCGCAGCAACCGGTTCGCCGCGGTCAGGGTGTTCTCACCGCCCCCGGAAGTGCCGTCGGTCGGGCCACCGGCCCCCGGTTCGAGGTCGGCGCCGGAACTGAAGGCGCGGCCCTCCCCGGTGATCACGACGACCCGGGCATCGGTGGCGGCGATCTGTTCGTAGAGGCACTGGATCAGCTCCGCGGTGACCGCGTTCAGCTTCTCCGGGCGGGTGATCGTCAGCCGCAGGACCGCAGCCTGCCGGTCGGCCCGCAGACCGACCGTGGACAGGTCCCTGGTGCTCATTTCGGCGCCATCCGGATCGCACCGTCCAGCCGGATCACTTCGCCGTTGAGCATCGGATTGGCGACGATCGCCGCCACCAGGTCGGCGTACTCCTCGGGCTTGCCCAACCGGCTCGGGTGCGGGACCTGCTTGCCGAGGGATGCCTTGGCCTCCTCGGGCAGCCCGGCCAGCAACGGGGTGTCGAACAGGCCGGGCGCGATCGTCATCACCCGGATCTGTCGGCTGGCCAGGTCTCGGGCGACGGGCAGGGTGAGGGAGACGATGCCGCCCTTGGAGGCCGAATAGGCCGCCTGCCCGATCTGCCCGTCGTAGGCCGCGACCGAAGCGGTGTTGATGATCACTCCACGCTCGTCGTCGACCGGCTGGTTGCCACTGATGGCGGCTGCGGCCAGCCGGATCACGGTGAAGCTGCCGATCAGGTTGATCTCGATCACCCGGGAGAAGAGTTCACCGGGGAACGGGTTGCCGTCGCGGTCCACGGTCCGTGCGGGGGTGCCGATACCGGCGCAGTTCACCACCACCGACAGGTTCTGCTCGGCATTGGCCCGGTCCACCGCCGCGGCGACCGCCGCCTCGTCGCGGACATCGCCGGCGATGAAGGTGCCGCCGAGCTCGGTCAAGGCGCTCGGGTCCGCCCGTTCCAGGTCGAGGCCGTAGACCGAGGCCCCCTCGGCTGCCAACCGCCTGGCGGTGGCCAGCCCGAGACCGGAGGCGGCTCCGGTGATCAGTGCGGTACGTCCGTCCAGTTTCATACCTCTCGCCTTTCCGGACCCCAGCACCCGACCTCGCCGTCGAGGTGCTTAGCGGTCGCTAAGTGGGAACGGCGTCACAGTAGCCGATCCCGGTCACCGACCCCCACCCACCCTGTCGATCACCCCGATCGCCAGCCGGCCTGCTTGACTGGGCCGGTGCTCCCGCAGGATCCGCCACCGTGGCCGTTGCGTACCCTGCAGCAGCGAACGCTCGAGGCAGTCGATGCAACCGATCGGGAACGGATCTGGGTGGTCCTGCCGCCGGGCGCGGGAAAGACCCTGGTGGGCTTGTCGACCGCCCAGAGGTGGCAACGCCGAACGGTCGTCCTGTGCCCCAACCTGGCCATTCAGCAGCAGTGGCTCGACACCTGGCAGCAGATGGTGGGGCCCGGCCATGGCAGCACGGATCGCCGCTTGGACGCCGAGTTGACCGTACTCACCTACCAGAGCCTGGCGGTCTTCGACGACGAGGACGGAGCCGGGCCCGAACCGAGGAGCCACATCGATCGGCTGCACCCCCGCGGAGCGGAGTTGCTGGCCGCCCTGCAGCAGGCCGGTCCGCTCACCCTGGTCCTCGACGAATGCCACCACCTGTTGCAGGCCTGGGGCCAGTTGTTGGACGAGATCCTGCAGACACTTCCCGAGGCCCGGGTACTCGGGCTGACGGCCACCCCACCACAATCGCTGACCACCACCGAGGCCACCCTGCTCGACCGCCTGTTCGGGCGGCCGCTGTACACGGCCTCGATCCCGGCGGCGGTACGACTGGGGGAACTCTCCCCCTTCGCCGAACTCGCGTGGTTGACCCCGCCGACGGACCGGGAGTCGGACTACCTGCACCGGACCAGCAGCCGATTCACCGAGTTGATCAATGGCCTGGCCGACCCGGCCCGGGGCACGACACCGCTGTTCACCTGGCTGGACCTGCGGCTGTCACCCGAGCCCCACCGGGAGCTGCAAACCGCCGGCTTCGACCATCTGCGGCACAGCGATCCCGAACTCGCCGATGCATTGCTGCGGTTGGCCCACTGCGGATTCGTCCAGCACCCCGACGGCATCGTTCCCGCCGAGCGTCACCGCGCCGATCCCACCGGTGAGGACTGGGCGATCGTCTGGGGCGACTGGGTGGCGCACTGTCTGTCCCGCTCCGGTGACGCCGATGATGCGTTGTTGATCAGTCAGCTCCGCAGGACCCTTCCGGCAGTCGGACTGCAACTGGTGGGTAGGACGGTCCGGCGTACCCAGAGCCCGGTCGACCGGGTGCTCGCACGGAGCGCGGCGAAGGCAGCTGCGGCGGTGGAGATCGCCGCCACGGAGCATCGGATACGCGGCGAATCCCTTCGAGGCCTGGTCTTGTGCGACTTCGTGAGTGCCGGCGCCACGCTGCCCGCAGACCTCGACCGGGTGATGGACCAGCAAGCCGGCTCGGCAGTGGCGGTCATCCGGGCCATGACCGCGGATGCAGCGACCTCCCCCTTGGCACCGATCATGATCACCGGGGAAATGCTGTTGACCGGCCGCGCCACCGCACAGGCCCTGATCGACCGCCTGCGGCGACTGGGATTGCGGATCGAGGCGACCGACACCGAGGCGACCACACCACTGTTCACGATCACCGGCTGGGATTCACCGGCCGACCGGTTGCGTTCGGTGACCGACTTCCTCACCGCAGGTGGCACCCGACTGCTGATCGGAACCCGCGCGTTGCTGGGCGAGGGTTGGGACGCACCCGCGGTCAACTGCGTGATCGACCTGACCACGGCCACCACGGCAACCGCCGTCGTCCAATCGCGTGGACGCGCACTACGACTCGATCCCGCCGACCCGCAGAAGGTCGCCACCACCTGGAGTGTGGTCTGCATCGCCGAGGATCATCCGCTGGGACAGTCCGACTGGAATCGTTTCGTTCGCAAACACCGTGGGTACTGGGGTGTCGATCCGGCCGGGATGATCATGAACGGGGTCGCTCATCTGGACCCGGGATTCACCGAGCAGGCCGCACCGCCGTCGCCGACCTGGCCGGCGACCAATGAGCGTTCGGTGAGCACCGCGGCTGACCATGATCGGATCCGCGAGCGCTGGCAGGTCGGCACACCCTTCACCGACCGGGAGGTCCCCACCCTGCTGGTACGCCCGCAGGCCACCGCCCGACGCACAGCAGCACCTGCCGCCATCGAGCAGGCACCGGTGCCGCAGGCGGTCTGGTCGACCCTCGGACCGGTACTGTCCGGCGGATCGCGGTTGCGCTGGCTCTCCTCGTCCCGGTCCGCCGAGCTGCACCGCCCGGTCACGGTGTTCGGTCTCGCCTGTGCGCTGGCCGACGCACTGGCCACGATCGGCCGGCTGCCGGCGGGCTCCGAAGGAGTGGAGGCGACACCCGAACCCGACGGTTCGCTGCTGGTCCGATGGCGATCACCGGACCACCGTGGAGCCGGCGGTCACTCGACTTCGGAATCGCCGGTGGGTGACCCGCAGGCTGTGTTCATCGAAGCCTTGGATGAACTGCTCGGCCCGATCACCGCCACCCGTTGGCTGGTCACCCGGTTCCTGGCCGAACCGGCGACCGGTGACCGCTGGCGCGCGCTGTGGGGCACGCTGCGACCCTCGACGGCGGTCCATCACGCCGTACCCAGGGTCTTTCGGGGCAGTCGGCAACGTGTTGCGTTCGGCCTCGCCTGGGCTCGCTGGGTGGCCGTGTCCGAGCTGCTGGACACGCGTACCGCCGAAGGCGCAGCGATCCTGGACCAGGTATGGGGAACCTCGCCACTGGACCTGACCACGGCGTTTCGCCTCTCCTGGGAGTGACCGGGTGCAAGTGACCGGGCCAGCACAGACGACCGGCACAGAGGACCGGCACAGACGACGACGCCCGGGCGGTGATCACACCACCCGGGCGCCGTCGTGACCGGGGCCGGCCGGCCCCGCGGCTCAGGTCAGCCCTTCAACGAGGTACCGGCACTGCGCAGCCACTGGCAGGCCTCGGCGACCCGGGTCGCCATACCGGCCTCGGCCAGCTTGCCCCAGGCGCGCGGGTCGTAGTCCTTCTTGTTGCCGACCTCACCGTCGATCTTCAACACCCCGTCGTACTTGGCGAGCATGTGCCCGGCGGCCGGGCGCGTGAAGGCGTACTGGGTGTCGGTGTCGATGTTCATCTTGATCACACCGAAGTCGACCGCAGCACTGACCTCCTCGGCGGTCGAACCCGAACCACCGTGGAAGACCAGGTCGAAGGGGCGCTCCTTGCCGACCTCCTCACCGACCTTGTTCTGGATCTCCTCCAGCACCTCCGGGCGCAGCTTCACCGCACCGGGCTTGTAGACCCCGTGCACATTGCCGAAGGTCAGGGCGGTGATGTAACGCCCCTTCTCGCCGGTGCCCAGGGCCCGTACCGTGGCCAGCCCGTCGGCGACGGTGGTGTAGAGCTTGTCGTTGATCTCGTTGGAGACGCCGTCCTCCTCACCGCCGACGACACCCACCTCGATCTCCAGGATCTGATGCGCCGCCGAGGTCTTGGCCAGCAGTTCCTCGGCGATCTGCAGGTTCTCCTCCAGCGGTACGGCCGAGCCGTCCCACATGTGGGACTGGAACAGCGGCGCCTTGCCGGCGGCGACTCGCTCGGCGCTGATCTCGATCAGCGGGCGGACGAACCCGTCGAGCTTGTCCTTGGGGCAGTGGTCGGTGTGCAGTGCGATGTTGATCGGGTAGTTCTTGGCCACCTCGGTCGCGTACTCGGCGAGTGCGACCGCCCCGGTCACCATGTTCTTGATCGTCGGTCCGGAGCCGTACTCGGCGCCGCCGGTGGAGACCTGCAGGATGCCGTCGGATCCGGCCTCGGCGAAACCGGCCAGTGCGGCATTGATGGTTTGCGAGCTGGTGATGTTGATGGCCGGATAGGCGAAGGAGTTCTTCTTCGCCGAGTCGATCATCTCCGCGTAGACCTCGGGACTGGCAATGGGCATCAGGGTGACCTTTCACTCCGCAACGTTGACCCCACCAGTCTTGCAGGTCGCCGAACCGAGGGTGAAGTCAGTCCTCGATCGCCGAGAGATCCACTCCGTGCCGGCCGCGGGAGAAGATCCTGACCGACGATTCCAGCCCGGCGGGCAGCACACCCAGCCCCTCGACCGGGTACTCGTCGCGGCCCAGCTCGTGCTCGACCACCAACAAGGGTCCGTGCAGCAGACCGCCCGGACGGGTGACGATGGCCTGCACCTGGTCCCAGTCGGCGTGGCCCTGGCTGGTGGAGATGCCCCGATGATCGAGTTGCAGGGCAGCACCCTGCCCGACCTCGGACAATTCCTGATGCGCCCGGACGGCCCGAAGGATCCCGTAGGCGAGAATCCCCGCCCCGGTGAGCACCGAAATGCTGAAGAAGACCACCAGGAAGGGCAGCGCGGCGCCACCGGTGGAGGCCGAATTCCAGGCGGCGATCACCACCAGCAGCACCAAGGTGATGGTGAGCGAGATCGCCGGCCAGATCAGAGCCCGCAGGGCGGCCTCGCGGCGCGCCGTGAGCGGCGCCGGATCCCAGGGGACCACCATCTCCTGCAGTCGGGTCAGCATGTGCCAATCCTGCCACGCACGGTCCGCTCATCCCTCCCGGGCGCCGTGCGGGGTGACGGCCATGTGGATCCGGTACCGATCGCCGCGGTACCAACTGGTGGCGTACTCGATCGCCCGCTCCCCGGACCAGGTCACCCGGTCCTGGACCAGCAGCGGAGCTCGCTTGGGCACCCCGAGGATCCGGGCGTGGTTGGAATCGGCAGCCCCGGCGTGGACGGTCTGCTCACCGGAGGTGGCGATCACGGCATAGTCGCTGGCGAAGATGTCGTAGAGCGATCCCAGATCCTTGTCCAACAGGTCGGGGAAGTAGGCACAGGGGTAGTACCCGAGTTCGTGTGCCATCGGGGTGCCGTCGGCGGTACGCAGTCGCTCCACCCGTACCACCGGGTCACCGGTGGCGATCCGCAACGCGTGGGCGACCTGCGGGGGTGCCGCCATCTTTCCCGCGTCCAGCACGCGGGTCCCGGGTTCCAGACCGCGGGCACGCATCTCCCGGGAGAACGAGGTGAGGTGCAGCCTGGAGTCGACCCGGGGGCCGGTGACATAGGTGCCCTTGCCGTGCACCCGCTCCAGCCTGCCCTCGGCGACCAGGTCGGAGATGGCCTGGCGTACCGTCACCCGGCTGACGCCGAGTTCACGGACCAGGTTGCGCTCGGACTGGATCGCCTCACCGGCGCTGAGCTGTCCGTCGATCAGCTCGGCCAGCATCAGTTTCACCTGGCTGCGCTTGGTGGTGGGTCGGGCTGGGGTACCCGAGGAAACCACTGGGTCCACTCCGGGTGGGTGTTCCACCAGCGGATCGGGCATCGGCGGTCCCTTCTGCACAGGTCCCCGATTGAGACCAGTAGATACCAGTATGCCGTAGCCGACGGCGGACTGCCATGCTCGATCCGTGGGCGGTATGGTTCACCGCCCGGCCCAGCGCAGGGCCCAGTGATACATCGCGATCGCCGCCGCGGCACCGGCGTTGATCGACCGGGTGGAACCGTATTGGCTGATCGCGACCAACCGGCTGCAGGCCTGCACCATCTCCTCGGTCAGCCCCGGCCCCTCGGAGCCGAAGACCAGGCAGCAGCGGCGGGGAAGTTCGACGCCTTCCAGGGCGACGGATCCGGGCAGGTTGTCCACCCCGACCAGGGTGCAGCCCTCGGCGGCCAGCCGGCCGACCAGCGAATCGACACTGTCGTGGTGCACCACCTGCAGGTAGCGGTCGGTGACCATCGCACCCCGGCGGTTCCAGCGCCGACGACCGACGATGTGCACCGCGGAGACGTTGAACGCGTTGGCGGTACGCACGATCGAACCGATGTTGAAATCGTGCTCCCAGTTCTGGATCGCGATCTGCAGGGGGTGACGGTGACGATCCAGTTCGGCGATGATCGCCTCCATCCGCCAGTACCGGAACTCGTCGACGACATTGCGCCGGTCCCCGGCCGCCAGCAGTTCGGGGTCGAACTGTTCGCCGGTCGGCCACGGCGACGGGTGAGGGCCGACCCCCACCACCACCTCGGGGCCGAGAGAGGGATCGTTGGGGTCCACAGGGTTCACCGCGCCGACGATAGCTTCTCGCGTCTGCAGGCCCGCCCGAGACGGACGAATCAGGCCGGCCGAAGCCCACCGACCAGGGTCGAACCACCGGCGGTACGGTCCAGCACGATTGCCAGCCCGGACTCCGAGGTACCCCAGGGCAGGGCCGTGTCCGGTGGCAGCGGGCCGACCCGGCGCCCATCCCAGGCGGCGTCACCACCGGGCGTCGCCCCGTACATCACCGCCGAGGTCACCGCCGAGATCGACGACCAGCCCGGCTCCACTGCGGTGTTCCCGGTACGCAGATCGGCCAGGACCGGTCCGGCGCTGGCCAGCGTCCGGTCTGCCGACACGCTCAGGTAGACCATCTCTCGCAGTCGCTGTTGGCTGATCTCGGTGTCGGCCAGCAGTTCCCCGGACTCGGCATCGTGCAGACTGACCACCCGCTCGGAGTCGTCCTCGGCCGCGTTCCACCAGACCACCACGACACCCCGGGCCGAATAGGACGGATGCGGCTCGCCGTCCGCGCCGTCGGGACGTTCGGGTCCGACCTCCCGCCGTCCGTCGGCGATGCTGTTCAGCGACCAGGGCCCCTCCCACGGTCCGGCCACCACGGTCTGCCCGGTGGCGGCCATCGGCACCTCGTCACCGATCTCGACACTCTGCAGATCGAGGTCACCGTCCACCACCCAGACACCGGTCTCCGCGGTCACCATCAACGACCCGCCGGTGAGGGTGACCGTGGCTCCCCGGGGAAGCATCCGATCGGTCAGCCGGCCGCTCTGCTCCCCCTCCACGTCGTCGAGCCGGACCAGGTACAGCTTCCCCTGGTCCTGGTCGTGGATCCCGGCCACCAGTCGGCCGTCGACCTCGGCCAGCAGCGGCCGGGCCATCGGGGAGATGGCGTTGGGCACCGAGGCCCAGACCAGTTGTCCGCTGTCGGCATTCAGCACCACCAGCGCACCGTTGGAGTTGATGGTGGCCACCCGATTGTCGGCCACGGCCAGGTCACTGGTCGGCGAGATCTCCTGGTACCACTCGAACGTCGTCTGCCAGCCGGGTGGTGCGGGTCGGGAGAGGTCGGTGATCGGCGGCGCGGACGGCGCGGTCTCGGGTTGCAGGAGGGACCGGACGGCGAAGTTCGCGGTCAGCCCGACGGCGACCACCATCACGAAGACCGCGATCGGCACCAGGGCCGAACGGACCACGCCCGGCCCGCGGCGACCGTTGGCTGCGGAGTCGGCCGTACCCGTACCGGCGTCGGTGGCGGTGCCGGAACCATTGGTGACACCGACGACCCGGGGGCGCTCGCGTGGCTCACCCCCGGGATCGCCCTCGGTGCCCGGACCGTTCGTACTGGCGTGGACCATGACTAACCGGTCCCGCCCGGTCGTGTGGTCGGCCGCAGGGTGGGAGTGCTGGGCGTCGGGGGCGTGGGTGTGATCGACGGTGACGAGGTCCCCGCAGTCGAGGGGATGGCCTCGGCGGTCGAGGCCGCCGTGGCGCTCGTCGTCGGCGAGGTCTGCGAACCCTGCGGCGCCTCGGAGTTCTGCAGATCCTCCGGGCTCTGGCCTTCGGCCCCTTCCTGCTCAGAGCCTTCCTGCCCAGAGCCTTCCTGCCCAGACCCCTGCTGCCCAGAACTCTCGCCCTCGGGCGTCTCGGGCTGCGGGAACCGCTGGACGTGGATCACCCCATTGGCGATCCGGGTGCCGGTGATCTGCATCGGTTCGCGCTCGTCGGGTTCGGGAATGCGCTCGACACCGAACTCCGCGGCCGGAACACTGCCGACGATCTCGCCATCGGATTCCTGGGTCACGTTCGGGGTGTCCTGCAGTTCACCACCGACCACCACCAGTTCCTGGACCGCGGTACGCGGCAGCGCCAGGTCGTCCACCCGGTAGGTGTAGACGAACCCGTACAGACCGTCCTGGTCGGTCCGCATCGTCCAGTCCACTCCGGCGGTGGTCACCGATGCGCCGTAGTCCAGCGTCTCCTCGGCACCGGGCTCGGGCTCCCCGTCGTCGGTCGGACTCGGTGACGGGCTGCTGGTCGGCTCCTGCGTCGGCTCCGGTCCCCCACTGGGCTCCGGCTCGGTCGGCTCGGGTTCGGAACCGTCGGTGGGATCGGCGTCGGGCGGTGTGGTGCCGTCGTCGTCCGGCGCCGAACTCGGCTCCGGGGACTCCGCATCCGAATCCTCGGAGTCCTCGGACTCCGGCCTGGGCGAGGAACTGCCGGGACTCTGCGCGGGATTGTTTCCCGGAGCGCGGTCGCCGTCCGTGCCACCGGCATCACCGCTGGGGTTGTTGCCGCTGCCCTGCCCATCGCTGCCGGGGTCGAGCGGCGGATCGGTCTGCTCGGACGGCCGCTGCGGATCGGGATCCTCGGAACCCTCGTCCTCCCCGCCGGGGTCGACACCGCCGGCGGGCGGGTCCGGGTTCAGCACGGTCCGGTCCGAGGAAGGGGCGATGCCGGTCTCCGACGGGGGCTGGCTCAGCACCACGGCCAGCACCGCCGCCACCACCAGGCCGACGGCCGCGGCGAGCAGGATCACCAGGGGTCGACGACGCCGATCCTGCTGCTCGGACATCGATCCCTCTCAGTTGCCGGACACCGCCTGTGCCGGACCGCAGCGGGCAGGCACATTCGGGCATGCTACCGATTTCACCGACGCGTGGGGAGCCACCTGCTCAGCGAGGCTGTTCCGGCCACTGCTGCTGCTGCGGTTGATGCTGCGGGTCGGTCTGCTGCTGCGGCCACTGCTGGCCCTGCTGCTGGGAACCGATCTGCGGCTGCTGACCGCCCCGATCGGCGATCTCACCGAAGTTGACGCTGGGCGTCTGACGTACCGAAGGATCGGTCACCTCGAAGTAGGTGGCGCGCTGGAAGCCCAAGGGCCCGGCGACGAGGTTGCCGGGGAAGCTCTCCTGCTTGGTGTTGTACTCGCGGACATTGGCGTTGTAGTAGCGCCGGCCAGCGGCGATCCGGTCCTCGGTCTCGGCCAACTGCTTCTGCAGCTCCAGGAAGTTCCCGTTGCTCTGCAACTGGGGGTACGCCTCCACGCTGACCAGCAGATTGCGCACGGCGCCGCTCAGTTGCTCCTCGGCCTGGGCCCGCTGCGGGCTCGGGGTGTCGTGGCCCTGCCCCTGCGCCAAGGAGGCGGCCTGGTTGCGCAGCTGGGTGACCTGCTCCAGCGTATTGCGCTCATGGGCGGCCGAGGCGCGCACGGTCTCCACCAGATTGGGGATCAGCTCGTACCGCCGGTTGAGTTCCACATCCACCTGCCGCCACGACTCCTGGACCAGGTTCCGCAGCCGGACCAGCCCGTTGTAGAGGCCGATGCCGGCGCCGGCGACGACCAGCACCAGGAGGACGAGAATGATGATGATGACGAGCGCGGCGGTCATGGTGACTCCTGTGTTCGTGTGCAGCCCAGTTGTCCTGGGCGGTCGAGCCGGGTCAGTCCAGCCCGAGATCGGCTGCGCTGACAGCGTAGCGGTACTCGATGCCGGCATCGGCGAAAGCCTCCGCCGCCCCGGTGCCACGGTCGACGATGCAGGCCACCGCCACCACCTCGGCACCGGCCTCGCGGACGGCGGCCACGGCAGTCAGGGCCGACTGACCGGTGGTCGAGGTGTCCTCCACCACCAGCACCTTGCGCCCGCTGATCTCGGTGCCCTCGATCCGCCTGCGCATCCCGTGCGACTTCTGCTCCTTGCGGACCACGAAGGTGTCCAGCCGGTCGCCGGCGGCGGCCGCGGCGTGCAGCATCGACGCCGCCACCGGGTCGGCGCCCAGGGTGAGCCCGCCGGCAGCATGGAAGTCGAGGTCGGAGACCAGTTCGCGCATCACCCGGCCGACGATCGGCGCTGCCGCCCCGTCGAGGGTCACCCGGCGCATGTCGACGTAGTAGTCGGCCTCACGTCCCGAGGAGAGTGTGACCCGGCCGTGGACCACCCCGAGGTCCTTGATCTGTTCGATCAGCTGCTGCCGGTCGGCGGACCGATCGGGCCCAGCCGGCTGTTCGACGCTCACTTGTTCTCGGTGTCGGACAGGACGGCGAAGCCGATCGACCGGTCCGGGGAGTGGAACAGATCGGTGCAGGTGGTGAGCGTGAGGATCGCCTCACTCGGGTCCTGATCGCTGTTCGGCTCCTGCGACTCGTGGTCCGGCACCGGATCCAGCGGCCAGGTCTCGGAGTCGTCGACCGTGATGTCCTTCGGCGGGACGGTGATCTCATAGGTGTAGACCGCCGAGCTGGTCTCGACCACCACCTCGTCGCCCTTCTCCAGTTCGAGGATCCGGGCGAACGGCTCGCCGTGGGTGACCCGGTGCCCGGCGACGGCGAAGTTGCCGACCTCACCCGGCTGCGCGGTGTTCTCGTACCACCCGAGTCCGCGGGCGAGGGTTCCGGCATCGGTACCCTTCAGCACCGGCACCTCGTAGTCCTCGCCGAGGGCCGGGATCCGCATCAGGGCGACGGCATCGCCCGGTACGGCACTGCCCGGATCGGCGGTCTCGGTGTTGTTCTCCCCCTGCCACTGCTCACGCAGGTTGCCGCGCTCCTCGTTGAAGGCACGCTGGGAGACCACGTTCGTGCCGAAGTACTGCCAGCCGATGTACCCCAGGCAGCCGAGCCCGATCGCCAACAACAGCACCCCGACCACGGTCAGCGGTGACGCGCCACGCTTCTTCTTCTTCGGCCTGCCGCGTCGTGGCGCGGTGTCGATCCGGCTCATGGGCCCATTCTTGCCTGACCCGGGGTCTGCGCCAAGCCGGCGCCGGCAGATTCTGCCTGCCAGCGGTACCAGCGCCCGACCTCGGGCGTCCACAGCACCAGCACCACGATCCCGATGTAGGCCGCCGCCGGCGCCCACAGCGCCGGTTGCCCCGACTGCCAGAGGGCGCCCCAGCCGATCGCCACCGCACCCCAGGCGGTGGCCGCCAGCCGCACCCACGCCGCCCGCATCAGCAACAGCCCACCGAGCACCAGTGCCACCGAGGGCAGCAGGTAGGCCGGCACCACCCCGCCGTCGAGCAGGTTGCGGTGGAACGGGTACAGCAGATGGTAGGTGCCGCTGAACCCCTCGGTACCGGCCACCGCCTGCATCGCTGAATAGAGGAGCAACCAGAGCAACGAGAACCCGCACAACCAGAGCAGGGAGCCGACCATCGTGGCCACGGCGGCCGCGGTCAGCAACCCCGGCCGCGGCGGTTCGGTGATCACCGACGGGTACGGCGTGGCGATGCTCCGGGCCGTGGGGTATGGCGGTGCCGGGTACCGCAGTTGCCCCGGGTCGGGTGGGGGCAGCGGTCGGCCGGCGGGATCGATCACACCCCGAACGCTACCCGGCGCGCTGGCAGCCGACGGGTCGCCGCACCTTAGCCCCAGGGGCGCACGGCGAGGGCGAACCGGGTGCGGTGCTCAGTTCCGTTTCGTTCGCCAGGCGCGCTCGAAGGGCAGCCGCCAGGCATGGGGCGCGATCAGCTGGTGCACCGCATTCGGCCCCCAGGTGCCGGGTTGGTAGGGCTTCACCGGTGGCGGGTTGTCCAGCAGCGGCTGGGAGATCGCCCACAGGCTCTCGATGCCTTCGGCGGAGGTGAACAAGGTGTGGTCCCCGCGCATGGCGTCCATGATCAACCGCTCGTAGGCCTCCAGCACGTCACCGGCGGCGTCGGTCTCCGAGGTCGAGAACTGCATCGACAACTTGTCCAGGCGCATCCCCGCCCCGGGCCGCTTGCCGTAGAAGGAGAGCGAGATCTTCGCCTCGTCGGCAAGATCGAAGGTCAGATGGTCCGGGCCCTTGGAGTCGACCCCGGACCCGGCCGGGAACATCGACTTCGGCGCCTCCTTGAAGGCGATCGAGATGATCCGCATCCCCTCGGCCATCTTCTTGCCGGTACGCAGGTAGAACGGGATCCCGGCCCATCGCCAGTTGTCGATCCGTACCCGCATGGCGACGAAGGTCTCGGTGTCGGAGTCCGGGGCGACACCCTCCTCCTCGCGGTAGCCGTTGTACTGGCCGCGGACGACCTCGTAGGGCCGGACCATCTCCATCGAGCGGAAGACCTTGTTCTTCTCCTCGCTGATCGACGTCGGTTCCAGCGCGGTCGGCGGCTCCATGGCGACGAAGGCCAGCACCTGGAAGAGGTGGGTGACGACCATGTCCCGATAGGCGCCGGTCGGTTCGTAGAAGGCCGAGCGCGCGTCCAGGCCGAGCGATTCGGGGATGTCGATCTGGATGTGGTCGATGAAGTTGCGGTTCCAGATCGGCTCGAACAGGCCGTTGGCGAAGCGGAAGGCGAGGATGTTCAGGGCCGCCTCCTTGCCCAGGAAGTGGTCGATCCGGAAGATCTGTTCCTCGGCGAAGGTCTTGTGTACCTCGTTGTTGAGCTTGATCGCGCTTTCCAGGTCGGTACCGAAGGGTTTCTCCATGATCACCCGGGAGTCCTGGACGAGTCCGGCCTGGTTGAGGGTGTTCACGACCGCCTCGGCGGCCTTCGGTGGGACGCTCAGGTAGTGCAGCAGGCGGACGTCCTTGTCGCCGCCGAGTTGCTGCCTCGAGCTCTCGACCGCTTCCCGCAGCTTCTCCGGGCCGGCCGTCGACGAGACGTAGTGGAGCCGACCACGGAAGGTCTCCCACTGCTCGTCGGTCAGCTTGTGCTTGCCGTACTTGTTGATCGCCTCGCGGGCGAACTCGCGGAACTGTTCGTCGGTCATCTCCTCCAGCGAGCAACCGACCACCTCGATCTCGGGGGTCAGGTCGGAGACGACGAGATAGGCCACCCCGGGCAACAGCTTGCGCTGCGCGAGGTCACCGGTGGCCCCGAAGAGCACGACCACATGGGGATCGATGTGGTCGGTGTTCCCGCGACGTCGCGACGACGGATCGGGGTAGGCGATGTGCGAATCGGAGTAGTTGCCGTGTGTCTCAGCCACGGGCACCATCCTTGCACCTTCGCCCTCGGGCCACTGTCGCCCACCCGATCTGTTCCGCAGCAACTGCAGCTCAGCGCAGCCGAGAAGTGCAGGTGCTGCGGAACGGACGCGAAAGGGGGCAGCGCAGAGCTCAGCGCTGCTGTCTCATCCAGGAGACGAGATCGGGTGATGCCTCGGCATCGTCGTCGGTGAACGGTGCGGCACCGGCGACCCAGCGGTCGAGATCGTGCTCGGCGATCACCCGGTAGGCGAAGGTGGCCTTCGCCCCGGCGGCGTGCAGACCGCCGAGCGGTAGTGCGGTGTTGGCGGCGATCAGCACCAGGTTGCCGAAACGACGACCCTTCAGGATCGGCGGTTCACTGGTGATCGCGACCTGGGAGAAGAACTGCCGAAGCCCGGCCACCACGCGACGGCCGTAGGCGAACGGACCCTGATCGGTGATGTTCACCAACACGACCCCGGTGGGATTCAGCACCCGCGCCAATTGCGCGAAGTACTCCACCGTCCCGAGTTCGGCCGGTACCTTGCCGGCGGAGAACGCGTCGCTGATGATCACATCGGCGAAGTCGTCGCGCATCGGTACGATCCCGGCGCGGCCGTCGACCTCCCGGACCTTGATCCCGCTGTTGCGTGGCAGCGGCAGGTCGCGTCGTACCTGGGTGATCAGGTCCGCATCGGGTTCGAGCACGATCTGCGGCGAGGTGGGCCGGGTCGCTGCCACGTACCGCGGCAGGGTCATCCCGGCCCCGCCGATGTGGATCACCCGCAGCCGTTGCCGCGCCGGTGCCCACAGGTCCACGACGTCGGCGATCCGCTGTACGTACTCGAATTCGAGGCACAGCGGATCGTCGAGATCGACGTGGGACTGCGAGGCCCCACCGACCCGGACCGTGAACGCCTGGCTGCGATCACGGTCCGGGATCAGGAATTCATCGGACATCAGGTTCGATCATGCCCGATGCCGACCGGCTGCGTCCGGTCATCGTGCGGTACGGCACCCTCAGGAGTCCGAGGCCGAACCCGTCGCATCGGGCTCGGTCGAGCCGGCGAGCTCGTCGGACCGGTTGATGTCATCGGGTCGGGCCGATCCCTCCCCGGCCGCGTCTGGCACCGTCATGATCAGATGCTCGGCATCGGGTGCGGCGTCGAACTTGACCGTCTGGCCTTCCAGGATCTTCCCGGCCAGCACCTCGCGGGCGAGCTTGTCCTCCACCTCACGCTGCACCAGTCGACGCAGCGGACGGGCACCGTAGACCGGGTCGAAGCCGTGACTGCCGAGCCATTCCCTGGCCGCGTCGGTGGCCTCGACGCTGATCCGCCGATCGGCGATCCGCTTGTTCAAGCGGTCCAGGTTGATGTCCACGATCTTGGCCAGCTCGCTCTGCTTCAGCGGCTCGAACATCACGATCTCGTCCAGCCGGTTCAAGAACTCCGGACGGAAGGACTGCCGGACGATGTTCATCACCGACTCCTCCTTCTTCTCCGGGCTCAGTGCCGGATCGGCGAGGAACTGCGAACCGAGGTTCGAGGTGAGGATCAAGATCACGTTCCGGAAGTCGACGGTACGCCCCTGGCCATCGGTCAGCCGCCCGTCGTCCAGTACCTGCAGGAGGATGTTGAAGATCTCCGGATGCGCCTTCTCCACCTCGTCCAGCAGCACCACCGAGTACGGGCGACGACGCACGGCCTCGGTCAGCTGCCCACCCTCGTCGTAGCCGACGTAACCCGGAGGGGCACCGACCAGTCGGGAGACCGAGTGCTTCTCGGAGTACTCGCTCATGTCGATCCTGATCATGGACGACTCGTCGTCGAAGAGGAACTCGGCCAGCGACTTGGCCAGTTCGGTCTTGCCGACACCGGTCGGGCCGAGGAAGAGGAACGAGCCGGTGGGCCGGTTCGGATCGGAGATCCCCGCCCGCGAACGCCGGACCGCATCGGAGACGGCCTGCACGGCCTGTCGCTGACCGATCAACCGTCGACCGAGACGCTCCTCCATCTGCAGGAGCTTCTCGCTCTCACCCTCCAGCATCCGGCCGACCGGGATACCGGTCCAGGCCGAGACGACCTCGGCGATGTCGGCAGGACCAACCTCTTCGGAGACCATCGGGGTGAAGTTCGCCTCATCGGCATCGGCCTTCTCCAGGTCGGCCTGCAGCGCCGGGATCCGTCCGTAGAGCAGCTCCGAGGCCTTGCCCAGGTCACCTTCGCGCTGGGCCCGTTCGGCCTCCGAACGCACATCGTCGATCTCCTTGCGGAGTTCACCGACCCGGTTCAGGCCCTCCTTCTCGGCCTGCCAGCGCTGCTCCAGTCCACGCAAGCGCTCCTGGGCATCGGCGAGTTCGGCGTTCAGCCGGGTCAGCCGCTCTTTGGAGGCGGCGTCGTCCTCCTTCTCCAGGGCGAGCTGCTGCATGGTCATCCGGTCCACGTCGCGGCGCAGCTGATCGATCTCCTCGGGGGAGGAGTCGATCTCCATCCGCAACCGGGAAGCGGCCTCGTCGACCAGGTCGATCGCCTTGTCCGGCAGCTGCCGGGAGGTGATGTAGCGGTTGGACAAGATGGCGGCCGCCACCAGGGCGGCGTCGGTGATGGCGACCTTGTGGTGCGCCTCGTACCGCTCCCGCAGTCCACGCAGGATCGCGATCGTGTCCTCCACACTGGGCTCACCGACGTAGACCTGCTGGAAGCGCCGCTCCAGGGCGGGGTCCTTCTCGATCCGCTCCCGGTACTCGTCCAAGGTGGTGGCACCGATCATCCGCAGCTCACCGCGGGCGAGCATCGGCTTCAGCATGTTGCCGGCGTCCATCGATCCGTCACCGGAGGCACCGGCGCCGACGACGGTGTGCAGTTCGTCGATGAAGGTGATGATCTCGCCGTCGGATTCCTTGATCTCGTTCAGCACGGCCTTCAGCCGTTCCTCGAACTCACCGCGGTACTTCGCCCCGGCGACCATCGCGGTCAGGTCCAGTGAGATCAGCCGACGGTTCTTCAGCGAGTCGGGTACGTCGGAGTCGACGATCCGCTGCGCGAGGCCTTCCACCACCGCGGTCTTGCCGACACCGGGTTCACCGATCAGCACCGGGTTGTTCTTGGTCCGGCGCGACAGCACCTGGGCCGTGCGGCGGATCTCGGAGTCACGCCCGATCACCGGGTCCAGTTTGCCCTCGCGCGCCTGTGCGGTGAGGTCGACACCGTACTGCTCCAGGGCACTCTCGGTTCCCTCGGCCTCGGCGCTGGTGACACGCTTGCCACCGCGTGCGGCGTCGAAGGCCTCGATCAGGGACTGCGGTTCGACGCCTGCCCGGTTCAGGAGCTTCGCCGCCGGGGTCTCCACGGTCGCCAGGGCGATCAGCAGATGTTCGGTGGCGACGAACTTGTCGCCGGCGGACTCGGCGCGGGTCTCGGCCTCGGCCAGCACACGGGCGAAGCTGCCGGACAGATTGGGCTGGTTGACCGACGACCCCGAGGTCGACGGCAGTTTCTTGATCTCCGACTCCGCCGAGCGATCGATCGCTGCGGGGTCGGCACCGACTGCGGCCAGCAGGGGCCCGACGGTGTTGTCGGGGACCATCAACAGGGCATGCAGCAGGTGGACCGGTTCGGCACTGGGGTTGCCACCGGTCAGGGCGAGCCGGATCGCGGTCGAGACAGCGTCACGGCTCTTGGTGGTGAGCTTTTCGGTGTCCATTCATCGCCTCCTCGGGCGGCTGGGCCACCCGAAACAAAAAGTTGAGTGTTACAGACTCAATTATGCCTCTGAGTTGCCTCATTGGCAAGACTTGAGCGGGTAACACTCAACCTTGTTCGAGCGGCTTGATCACCTGACTGACACGGGCGTGAGCGGAGGTGAAAAGGCAGAACGCCGATCAGCCCCCGAGGCCCACCGAGCCCTCACCGTCGGCCCGGAACACCCGCGGGGCCCGGCGGGAGTTCGCCCGCCGGATCTCCTCGGCGAGCTCACCCACCAAGGCGCGCAACTGCTCGTTCTCGGCCTGCAGCTGCAGGATGCGGTCGATCCCGGGGAGGTTGATCCCCTCCTCCTGGGAGAGGCGCTGGATCAGCCGAAGCCGCGCGACATCACGACGGGAGTAGAGGCGGCCGCGGCCGCGCGCCCGGCGGGGCGAGACCAGCCCCATCCGGTCGTAGGTACGCAGCGTCTGCGGGTGCATCCCGGCCAGCCGGGCCGCCACCGAGATGACGAAGACGGGTGCGTCCTCGTCACTGAGGTCGAGGGCCACCGAGCGAGTTCTCATCGCTGCTCACCCCCGGCGATCGGCCCGGACCCGGGCGAACACATCGGCTCGCGGATCGGTGCTGTCGGTCAGCCGGCCGTACTCCTCCAGCGCCGCCTTGGCCTCGGGGCCGATGGTGTCGGGCACCGCCACCTCGACGGTCACCAGCAGGTCACCGCGTTCGCCGTTCTTCTTGGCCACACCCTTGCCGCGTACCCGGAAGGTACGACCGTTCGGCGTCCCGGCCGGGATCCGCAGGCGCACCCGATCGGAGTTGATCGCAGCATTGCCCGACAGGGTCGGTACGTCGATCTCGGCACCCAGGGAGGCCTCGACGAAGGTGACCGGGACGGTCACCGTGACGTGGTCGCCCTTGCGCCCGAACACCGCATGCGGCAAGACGTGGACGATCACGTACAGATCACCGGCGGCACCCCCGTTCTCACCCGGACTTCCCTTGCCCTTCAGCCGGATCCGTTGTCCGTCGTTGACGCCGGCGGGAATCCGTACCTGCATGGTCCTGGTCGACTGGGCACGGCCGGAACCGTGACAGATCGGGCAGGGGTCGTCGACGATCAGGCCACGTCCACGACAGTCGGGACACGGTTCAGTGAAGGAGAAGCTGCCCCCGGGAGAGGCGCTGACCATGCCGGCCCCCTCACAGGTCGGACAGACCCGGGGAACGGTTCCGGCGCGGGCACCGGTGCCATGACAGGCCTGACAGGCATCGTCGGAGACCATCTGCATACTGACCGTGACGCCTTCCACGGCGTCGGCGAAGTCGATCGTGACCTCACCCTCGACGTCGGAACCGCGACGCGGTCCGGGCCCGCGACTGCTGCGGCCGGTGGAGAACCGTCCGGTGAAACCGCCGAACAGATCAGAGAAGTCGGCGCCGCCGCTTGCGTTGCGGAACAAGTCCTCGAAGCCGGCGTTCTGCGACGAACCGCCGCCGGGCGCGCCGCCGCCGCGGGGGAACCGGAACCCGCCGCCGCCGAAGAGTTTTCGGGCGTCGTCGTACTCCTTGCGCTGCTCGGGATCGGAGAGCACGGAGTTGGCCTCCGAGGCCTCCTTGAACCGCTTCTCCCGCGCCGTGTCACCGGGGTGCTGGTCGGGGTGGTTCTCCCGGGCGATCTTCCGGAAGGCCTTCTTGATGTCGGCGGCCGAGGCGTCCTTGGGAACACCGAGGATCTTGTAGTAGTCCTTCTCCACCCAGTCCTTGGTGCTCATCAGCCCTCCTGGACCGGCTCTTCATCGCCCGGCTGTGCCACGATCACGCGGGCAGGTCGCAGCACGCGGTCACCGAGTCGGTAACCCACCTGCAGCACATCGGCCACCGTCGGTTCGCTGATCCCCGACTGCTGGGTCTGCATCATCGCCTCGTGCACATTCGGGTCGAAGGCCTCCCCCTGGGTGCCGAAGGCAACCAGGCCGTTGGCCTCCGCCAGCCGTTCGATGCTGCTGGCGACAGCCTTGAAGCCGTCCGACATCTCCTCGTGCTGGCGGGCGCTGGCGATGTTGTCCAGGGTGCCGAGGAGGTCGTTGATCACCTTCTCCGCACCGGCCCGGCGGGCGAGATCGCGATCACGGTCGACGCGCTTCTTGTAGTTGACGTACTCGGCCTGCAGCCGTTTCAGATCGTCGGTGCGCTCGGCGAGGGCGGTCTCCAGTTCGCTCACCCGATCGGTTTCGGCACCGGTCTCGGCGACCGGCTCGTCCGGCGTGGCGGTCTGCTCCTGCGGTGCGGTGTCGTTGTCGGCACCCGCGGCATCCGCAGCGCCCTGGTCGGGTCCGGTGGAGCCGAATCGATCTTCGGTGTTCACACTTGCTCCTCAAGTCTTGTGGTGTTGACGATACGACCGACTCGCCGGTGGTGCGGCCCGATCGGGGCCGCACCACGGCGAGTCTGGTCACTGCAGGGTCAGGACTGCTTCTTGTCGTCCTCGTCATCGACGATCTCGGCGTCGACGACATCGTCGTCACCGCTCTGCTCCTGCTCGGCACCCGGGGCGCTCTCGGCGCCTGCGGTGCCGTCGGCCGGGGCCTGGGCCTGGGCGTAGATCGCCTGGCCGAAGGCCGCTGCTGCGTTGTTCAGCTTCTCGACTGCGGACTTCACGGTCTCGTCGTCATTGCCCTCGAGCGCGGTCTTCAGTTCGGCCAGGGCCTCCGAGACCGGGTTCTTGACGTCGTCGCCGACCTTGTCGCCGGACTCCTCCAGCAACTTCTCGGTACGGAAGACCAGGGCATCTGCGTTGTTCCGCAGGTCCACCGACTCGCGCCGGCGACGGTCCTCCTCGGCATGCTGTTCGGCCTGCCGGACCATGTCGTCGATCTCGTCCTTGGACAGCGCCGACCCGCCGGTGACCTGCATCGCCTGCTCCTTGCCGGTGGCGAGGTCCTTGGCGTTGACGTTCACGATGCCGTTGGCGTCGATGTCGAAGGAGACCTCGATCTGCGGCACGCCGCGCGGTGCCGGCGGCAGGCCGGTCAGCTCGAAGGAACCGAGCGACTTGTTGTCCTTGGCGAACTCACGCTCACCCTGGAAGACCTGGATGGTCACCGAGGGCTGATTGTCGTCGGCCGTGGTGAAGGTCTCCGACTTGCGGGTCGGGATCGTGGTGTTGCGCTCGATGATCTTGGTCATCACACCACCCTTGGTCTCGATCCCGAGGCTCAACGGGGTGACGTCGAGCAGCAGCACGTCCTTGACCTCGCCGCGCAGCACGCCGGCCTGCAGGGAGGCACCAAGAGCGACGACCTCATCGGGGTTCACACCCTTGTGCGGATCCTTGCCGGTCAACGACTTGACCAACTCGGCAACTGCCGGCATCCGGGTGGAGCCACCGACCAGGATCACCTGGTCGATGCTGGCGACGTTGATCTTGGCGTCCTCGATCACGGCATTGAAGGGGACCTTGGTGCGATCCAGCAGGTCCTGGGTCAGTCGCTGGAACTCGGCCCGCGACAGCTTCTCCTCCAGGTGCAGGGGGCCACCCTCACCCAGCGTGATGTACGGCAGGTTGATGGTCGTCTCGGTGGCCGAGGAAAGCTCGATCTTGGCCTTCTCGGCAGCCTCCTGAAGACGCTGCAGGGCGATCTTGTCCTTCGACAGGTCGATCCCGTTCTTGTTCTTGAACTGGGTGACCAGCCACTGGACGATCTTCTCGTCCCAGTCGTCGCCACCCAGGCGGTTGTCGCCCTTGGTCGCCTTCACCTCGAAGACACCGTCGCTGATGTCGAGCAGGGAGACGTCGAAGGTGCCACCACCGAGGTCGAAGACCAGCACGGTCTGCTCGGTCTCGGACTTGTCCAGGCCGTAGGCCAGGGCCGCGGCGGTGGGCTCGTTGATGATTCGGTCGACGCTCAGACCGGCGATCTCACCGGCTTCCTTGGTGGCCTGCCGAGCGGCGTCGTCGAAGTAGGCCGGGACGGTGATCACGGCATTGGTGACCGACTCGCCCAGGTAGGCCTCGGCGTCGCGCTTCAGCTTCTGCAGTACGAAGGCGCTGATCTGCTGCGGCCGGTAGCTGGTGCCGTCGATGTCGACGGTCCAGTCGGTGCCCATGTAGCGCTTGACCGAGCGGATGGTCCGGTCGACGTTGGTGACGGCCTGCCGCTTGGCGACCTCGCCGACCAACACCTCTCCACCCTTGGCGAAGGCGACCACCGACGGGGTGGTACGGGCGCCCTCGGCGTTCGGAATGACGGTGGGTTCGCCACCTTCGAGAACGGCGACGACGGAGTTGGTGGTACCGAGGTCGATGCCTACTGCACGAGCCATGTGATTCCTCCAGTGTTGATGTGATGCCGCAGGCAACCCCTACGGACAGATTGAGTGTACGTGACTCAAGATAGCACCTTGAGTGAGAGCAACTCAAGTCTTTGTTGAGTCGACTTCACTCAAGTTTAATCCATTGCGTGGACCGGGCGCCTTTCGCGGCGACAGGGCCTCGTCCGGGTCGCCGGCAGCCCGTGCGGCGAAGGAATGGACATATATAGCAAAGCTATATACCTTCGGAGAGTGGAACCGCGACCAGGACCGGAGGACACCTCCGACAGACCGACGGACGGCAGGGAAACTCCGGCGGCAGCGACCCCAGCGGCACCGTCAGCCGCGCCGAAAGCGGGGTCACCGACTGCGGAGTCACTGACGGGCCTGTCCGCTGCACTGAGTGCGGCGTGCGCCCGGATCACCCGCCAGTGCGCCCGGATGCACGACGAGCCTCCCGGGTTCGGGCGGGTACTGTCGATCTTCGATCAGTACGGAGCGCTGAGTGTCGGCTCCTTCGCCGAGGTCGACGGCTGCAGCCAGCCGACCGCCACACGGTTGATCCAGCGCCTGGAGAACGAGGGACTGCTGGCCCGCCGGCCCAACCCGGCCGACGGCCGAGGCTCGGTCCTCGCACTGACCGCCGAGGGCCACGAGCGACTGAGTGGTGTCCGCCACCGGATCGCCGAGGGACTCACCCCCCACCTGGCCGCACTCAACCCCCACGAACGCGCACAGCTCGAGGCAGCGACAGCCCTGCTGCTGCGCCTGGTCGATGAGCTGTCGACAACCCCCGAGGAGACACGATGAGCAAGCGGGCGGAACAGGCACCCATCGAACACACCCCTGGGGGCCACGCCCCCGTCGACCACACCCCTGGGGGCCACGCCCCCGTCGACCACACCCCTGTCGACCACACCCCGGGCAGCGCGCCGCGTACCACCATCTGGCGACAGCCGAAATCGGTGCTGGCGGTGGCCTTCGCCAGCGTCATCGCCTTCATGGGCATCGGCCTGGTCGACCCGATCCTTCCCGCGATCAGCACCGAGCTCGGGGCGACCCCCGGCCAGGCCATGCTGTTGTTCACCAGTTACCTGTTCATCACCGGTATCGCCATGTTCTTCACCAGCTGGATCTCCGGCCGGGTCGGTTCGAAGAAGACCTTGATCATCGGCCTGGTGATCATCGTCGCCTTCGCCGCACTGGCCGGGCTGGCGGACTCGGTCTGGCAGGTGATCGGTTTCCGCGCGGGCTGGGGGCTGGGCAATGCCCTGTTCATCTCCACCGCCCTGGCCACGATCGTCGGCGCGGCGACCGGTGGGACCGACGGCGCGATCATCCTCTACGAGGCAGCCCTCGGCATCGGGATCGCCATCGGCCCCCTGCTCGGTGGAGCCCTGGGCGACATCTCCTGGCGGGCACCCTTCCTCGGCACCGCGGTGTTGATGGCGATCGGCACGATCGCATTGCTGATCCTGCTGCCGCCCCAGCGGAGCAGGCCCAACCATGTCCCGCTGGGTGCCGGACTCCGGGCAGCGCGGCGACCTGCACTGCTGGTGCTCGGTCTCGCCGCTCTCTGCTACAACTTCGGCTTCTTCACCCTGCTGGCCTGGACCCCGTTCCCCCTGGAGGATGCCGCAGCCAGGTCCGGCATCACCTTCGGCGCCCACGAGCTCGGCTTCGTCTTCTTCGGCTGGGGGCTCTGCCTGGCGCTCACCTCGGTCCTGATCGCCCCCCGGATGACTCGCCGGTTCGGTCGCATCCGCGTGCTCCACCTGACCCTGTTGCTGCTGGCGATCGACCTGGCAGTGATGGCCCTGTTCGCCGAGCATCTGCAGATCCTGATCATCGGCGTGATCATCGGCGGACTGTTCCTCGGAGTGATGAACACCGTGCTCACCGAGTCGGTGATGGATGCGACCACCCTCCCGCAGAACGTGGCCTCCTCCACCTACAGCGGCATCCGGTTCCTCGGTGGTGCACTGGCGCCGGCGGTGGCCGGCAGCCTGGCTGCCGCCGGTGGACCGGGAACCCCGTACCTGGTCGGCGCGGCGGCGGTACTGATGGCGATGCTCATCCTGGCGATCGGCCACCGGCGGATCGCCCACATCGACCTGGACACCGCCGAGGAGATGACGGGGAACTCCCCCAGGATCGGCTGATCGTTCAGGGTCCGGCGGGCGGCACACCCACCGGGCTCAGGTGAGCAGACCCCGCAGGGTCCGCCGCAGGATCTCCTTGGACTCGGCGACGGAGAGCCGCTGATCATCGCGGAGGATCGCCCAACAGTTCCAACTGGTGGCCGCCAGCAGCGCATCGAGCAACAGGTCCGAACGATCGGCGCCGGCCAGTTCGGGGGCGAAGACCTGCGAGAGCCGGTCCCGTTCGTTGCGCAGGTGATCGGCCCGACCGGAGGCCAGCGCCGGGGACCCGGCGGCCGCGGCGGCGGCCCGGGCGGCCGGGGCGATGTCGCCCAGCTGTTTCGCCCGTTGATCGACATAGCTGGCGATCCGCTCGCCCACCGGCAGGTCGATGTCGATCGGCCGGGCGAGTCGGCGGTTCACCCGTACCCAATGGGACACGGTCCGCATGAACAGACCCTCCATATCGTCGACGGCCACCCACAGGGTCCGCAGTGAAACCCCGGCCTCGGCGGCGATCTCCTTCGCCGTCGGCCGCCGCGTCTCCCTGGGCTGAACCAGCCGCACCGTGGGGGGCAGGTGTTCTCGCACCTGTCCCCCGTTCGGTGCGAACGGGCCGGGTCAGTGCCAGAATCGAGGACATGATCATCGTCACCACCAATGAGATCCCCGGATACACCGTCGAGGCCGTACTCGGGGAGGTGATGGGCATGACGGTCCGCAGCGCGAACATCGGTCAGAACTTCGTCGCCAGCTTCCGCGCCATCGGTGGCGGTGAAGTCACCGAGTACACCCGAGTGGTCTATGAGTCCCGCAATGAGGTGATGAACCGGATGTGGGCCGATGCCCAGCGTCGCGGCGCCAACGCGATCATCGGCATGCGCTTCGACACCGGTGAGATCGGTCAGGCATTCACCGAGCTCTGTGCCTACGGGACGGCGGTCGTCGTCCGACCGCTCGGCCAGGGTGAGCCCGGGGCCACGGCCCAGTCGGCGCAGCAGGCCGCACAGGCGGGAGGAGCCCCCTCGGCCCCCGACGCCCCGCAGCCGAACCACACCCCACCGCAACCGCAGTGAGCCAGCCAACGGATCGCTCACAGGAAGCACACAGCCAACTCACTGGTTGAGCGTGACGTGGGGTGCCACCATGGAACCCATGTCAACCACGTCACGCGGTCCCGAGCAGGCACTCACCCGGGCAGACGGCTCCCCCATCCGGGTGCTCGCCGTCGACGACGAATCGAGTCTCACCGAACTGCTCTCGATGGCCCTGCGCTACGAGGGCTGGGAGGTCAGCACGGCCGGCTCCGGCTCCGAAGCGGTCCGGGTGGCCAAGGAAATCGAGCCCGATGTGGTCGTGCTCGACATGATGCTTCCCGACTTCGACGGCCTCGAGGTGATGCGCCGGATCCGACAGACCGCGCCCCTGACGCCGGTGATCTTCCTGACCGCCAAGGACGCCCTGACGGACCGGGTCAGCGGACTGACCGCCGGTGGTGATGACTACGTCACCAAGCCGTTCAGCCTGGAGGAACTCGTCGCCCGGCTGCGCGGGCTGTTGCGGCGCAGCGGCGCCAGCGCCGCCCACGAGAACTCCGTCCTGACCGTCGGTGACCTGCGGCTGGACGAGGACAGCCACGAGGTCAGCCGGGCCGGTGAGGAGATTCACCTGACCGCCACCGAGTTCGAACTGCTCCGGTACCTGATGCGGAACCCGCGGCGAGTACTGTCGAAGGCCCAGATCCTGGACCGGGTCTGGAACTACGACTTCGGGGGGCAGTCCAACGTGGTGGAGCTCTACATCTCCTACTTGCGCAAGAAGATCGACGCCGATCGACCGCCGATGATCCAGACCATGCGCGGCGCGGGGTACATGCTCAAGCCGGCATGACCGTGGACAAACCGGTCGGGTTCCGGCCACCGGACCAGCCCGAACCCGTCGAGCCACCCGTACCGGTGACCACCGAACCGGGTGAGGAACGACCACCTCATCCGTTCGCACCGGGTTCGATGGGTCGCAGTCTGCTGCTCCGGGTGCTGCTGATCGTCACTGTGGCGACGACCGCGGTGGCCGCGATCAGCCTGCTGGTCACCCAGCAGTTGCTGTTGACCAGCCTGGACGAACGGGTACGGTCGCTGGCCATCTCCCAGGCCCAGGGCCCACCGCTCAACCCCATGCAGGACCGCTCGGAGCAGATCTTTCGCGGTCAGCCGCTCGGCACCATCCTGATCGCCCCGGACCGCTCCGGGACCATGGTCGTCGGGCTGCTCGGTGCCAACGGGACACAAAGTGAGACCGACCAGGCCGAACTGACCGAGGCCGCCAAGGAGATGCAGGCACTGCCGGCCGATGGACAGGCCCGCTCGGTGCGGCTGTCCTACGGCGACTACCGGGTGGTGGGGATCCCCCGGCCCAGCGGCGGCGAGGTGATCGTCGGCCAGCCGATGGAGGGCATCAACTCCACCATCGTGAACCTGATGCTGATCGGGATGGCCGTCTGCGTGGTGGCGATCGTCGCGGCCGCGATCAGTGTCCGGGCGTCGATGTCGCGGGCCCTGCAGCCACTCTCCCGTCTGGCCGGTACGGCCAAACAGGTGTCCCGGCAGGAACTGGCCACCGGTGAGGTGGATCTGAGTGCCCGTGTACCGGCAACCGATGCCGACCCGTCGACCGATGTCGGCCAGGTCGGTTACGCCTTCAACCACATGCTCGACAATGTCGCCGGCGCCCTGGCCGCCCGGCATGCCAGTGAGACCAAACTGCGCCAGTTCGTCGCCGACGCCTCGCACGAGTTGCGCAACCCGTTGGCCGCGATCCGTGGTTATGCCGAGTTGCTGCAGCGCGACTCCGCCGACTTCAACGCACCCACCCAACACGCGATCCGGCGAATCTCCTCGGAGTCGGCGCGGATGTCGTCGCTGGTCGAGGACATGTTGCTGCTCGCCCGGCTGGATTCGGATCCGACACTGGATCTGCAGCCGGTCGATGCCTCCGAGATCGTGATCAATGCGATCAGCGACGCCCAGGTGGCCGGACCGGATCACAACTGGCGGGTCTCCCTGCCCGATGAACCCGTGCAGGTGCTGGCCGACCGTTTCCGGCTGCACCAGGTGGTGGCGAACCTGCTTGCCAATGCCCGTACCCACACCCCGCCGGGAACCTCGGTGGTGGCCGGGGTGTCCACCGAGGGCGATCAGGCCGTGATCAGTGTGACCGACGACGGGCCCGGTTTCCCCCAGGCGCTGCAGTCGACGGCCTTCGAACGGTTCGCCCGCGGCGATTCCTCCCGCGCCCGGACCAACTCCGCCGGCAACGAGGGTACGGGCCTGGGGTTGTCCATCGTCGCCGCCGTGATGGCGGCCCACCGCGGTTACGCCAGCATCGACAGCGAGCCGGGGCACACCACGGTCAAGCTGTACCTGGACCTGAGCCGGGACTGAGTCGCGCGGCTGGTGGCCCGCCGTTCACCGCCCCGGTGGGGCTTGGGTGTCGGGGTAGCCTTCACTGGCGTTCACGCCACCGACACACACCATCACCACCGGAAGGGGATCCATGGCACGTCGAGCACGTCGTCGTAGCAGCGGCTGCGCGACCGTCGGCCTGGCCATTGCCGGAATCGGTCTGGTGGTGGTCGTACTGGTCGCGGTGGCGGTGGTGAACGTGATCTCCCAGCGCACCATCGAGGCCAGTCTGCAACGGCCCGAGGTCGATGACCGATCGGTCTTCATCACCGCCATCGCGCCGCTGGCGCGCGAATCGATGGAACAGACCGGCGTACCTGCCTCGGTGACCATGGGACAGGCGATCCTGGAATCGGGTTGGGGTTCCTCGGGACTGTCGAACTGGTCGGGGAACTACTTCGGGATCAAATGCGGCGACACCCGCTCGGAGTTGCAGGCCGACTGCGTCGCCCGCGAATCCCAGGAGTACTACGACCCCGAGGAACCGGTCAGCGAGGTCAGCGATTTCCGCGCGTACCACACCGCCCGCGACTCGTTCCGTGATCATGGCGAGTTCCTGCGCAACACCAGCCGCTATGCCGGCGCTTTCGAGCACACCGACGACCCCGACGAGTTCATCCGGGCCGTCCGCGAAGCCGGTTATGCCACCGACCCGAACTACTCGGAGATGGTGATCTCGCTGATGCAGGACTACGACCTGTACCGCTATGACGACGGCGAACCCGCGGGTACGCCCGTGCAGGGGGACTTCGCCGGACCGTACCGCGACACCGGCGGGGTGAACGGGCCGCTGGGCGTACCCATGGGCCCGATCCAGTCCGGACCGGTCGACAGCACCCGGATGATCATCTTCGACCAGGGGGTGATCGTTGAGAGTGAGGACGAGTTCTTCACCCTGACCGGCTCGATCTGGCAGGCTTACCGGGCCGACGCCGAGGTGCGTAGCCGGCTGGGCGTTCCGGAACGGGTCGAGGGGACCGAGGACGAACAGGTCGTCACCTTCGACGGCGGGACCCTGACCGCGGTCGCCGACGGTCCGGCGCAGGTCGACTACAACTGAGACTTCGGCCTGCTGTCGGTGGCGGATACCATGCAACGGATGATTACTCGCGCTGAACTTGCCCGATTGGTCGACCACACGCTGTTGAAGCCGGAGGCGACCCCGGCGGATGTGCAGGCCCTGGCCGACGAGGCAGCCACCTTGGGTGTCTACTCGATCTGCATCTCGCCGAACATGATCAAGACCGTGAACGTGCCCGACGGGGTGCTGCTGGCCACCGTCTGCGGTTTCCCGAGCGGGAAGCACACGACCACCGCCAAGGCGACCGAAGCCGTCGAGTCGGTGGCCTCCGGTGCCGACGAGGTGGACATGGTGATCGACATCGGCGCCCTGAAGGCCGGTGACATCGAGTCCGTGACCGCCGACATCGCTGCGGTACGGGGTGCTGTCGGCAAGGCGGTGCTGAAGGTGATCATCGAGTCCGCGGCGCTGACCGAGGACGAGATCGTCGCCGCCTGCCGGGCCGCGGAATCGGCCGGCGCCGACTTCGTGAAGACCTCCACCGGATTCAACCCGGCCGGTGGCGCGTCGGTGGAGGCGGTGCGGTTGATGCGCAGGACGGTCGGTGACCGACTCGGAGTGAAGGCCTCCGGCGGGATCCGGGACTGGGACACCGCGGTCGCCATGGTCGAGGCCGGCGCGAACCGGCTCGGCCTGTCCGGCACCGCCGCGGTGCTCGCCGGCGGTCAGGTCGGCGACCAGAGCTACTGAGCCGGAGTCAGCGGCGGCCCGCACCGGGGCGACGGACGGACTTTCCCCTTCTCGCTCATGATCCCGTGCAGCGGACCCCGGGCCGATCCTCGGTCCCGGGGTCCGCTCGTTACGACGGGTGATTCAGACAGGTACTCCTGCGGCCCGCTCGGCCTCACCGAGTCCGGTCGGCGGCTCCTTGGCAACCGGCGGCACCAGCCCGAGCACCTCGGCGGTACTCGTGAGCACCGCATGGGCGAGTTCGGGATCGGCGATCAATTCCTCGGCGCTGTGCGGCATCGCCTTGAACAGGGTCTGCTGCCAGTCCGGCCAGCGATCGGCGAAGCAGTCACGCAGGACATCCAACATGATCGGCGCCGCGGTGGAGGCACCGGGTGAGGCACCGAGCAGGCCGACGATGGACCCATCGGCGGCCGTGATCACCTCCGTACCGAACTGCAGCACCCCGTCGGGCCGGATCACCTGGACCCGCTGGCCAGCGGTCACCTTCTCCCAGTCACCGGGCTCGGCATCGGCGTAGAACTCCCGCAGATCGGCGAACTTGCGCTTCGGCGAGGAGAGCAGCTGCTTCACCAGGTAGACGACCAGACTCAGGTTCTGCAGGCCGACCTTGATCATCGGCAGCAGGTTGTCGGGTTTGATCGAGGCGAACAGGTCGGTCAACGAACCGGTCTTCAGGAACCGCGGGGTCCAGCCGGCGTAGGGGCCGAACATCAGCGAGGTCCGGCCCTCGACGACGCGGGTGTCGAGGTGCGGTACCGACATCGGCGGCGCTCCGACCGCTGCCAGCCCGTAGACCTTGGCATGGTGGCGGGAGACGACGTCGGTCCGGCTGGTACGCAGGAACTCACCGCTGACGGGGAATCCGCCGTAGCCCCGGATCTCGTCGATCCCGGCCTTCTGCAACAGGCGCAGCGAGTAGCCGCCGGCGCCGACGAAGACGAAGCGGGCGCGGATCACGGCCTTCTCCCCGCTCGCCCGGTTGCGGACGAGCACCGCCCAGCGGCCGTCGGGCAGCTTCCGCAGGTCGAGCGCTTCGGTGCCGAGCACCAGATTGCCCGAACGCTCGGTGAAGGCATCCAGCAACAGTTCGGTCAGCCGGCCGAAGTCGACATCGGACCCGGCGGCGGAATAGGTCGCGGCGATCGGCTGGTTCGGATCCCGGTCGGCCACCAGCAGCGGGGCCCACCTGCCGATCACCTCGGGGTCGTCGCTGAACTCCATCCCGGCGAACAGTGGATGCGCCGACAGTGCCGCGTGACGGCGGCGCAGGTATTCCACATTGTCCGCGCCCCAGACGAAGCTCATGTGCGGGGTCGGCTGGATGAACGCCTGCGGACTCGGCAACCGACCGGATTCGACCAGATGCGCCCAGAACTGGCGGGTGACCTGGAACTGTTCGTTGACGGTGACCGCCTTGGCGATGTCGACCGAACCGTCGGACTTCTGCGGTGTGTAGTTCAACTCGCAGAGGGCTGAGTGGCCCGTACCGGCGTTGTTCCAGGGGTCGGAACTCTCCTCCGCCACCTTGTCCAGCCGCTCGATGACCTGAATGTCCCAGTTCGGCTCGACCTCTTGCAACAGGGTCGCCAGGGTCGCGCTCATGATCCCGCCGCCGATCAGCAGGGCATCGACATCAGTCTGCACGAAACCTCCATGGTTCATGGCCGGAGCACCGGCCGGGTCGTCACCGCGCGCCCATCGAACGAACACTTGCGGACACGACTCTGTTCACCTTCCATGGTGGCGCGATCCATGGTCGGCGCACAGGTCGAGTGCTCGTGAGATGCTTCACAATCTCTGCTCCGAGAGCCGGATCAGGTCGATTGTGCGGGTCCCAATCTAGTCGATCGGCCGACCGGTCCCGGACCCCACCCAGCCCATGTGCAGGGATCCACCCGTTTTCGGGGTGAGCGATCAACCGCCTGTCTCGAACGGCAGCCTGCCGTCGGCGGGCAATGGCAGCACATTCGTGTGCTGCGGGGTGATCAAACTCCAGGTGGCGCCGTCGTCCGGTGCGGAGAGGAAGACGATCACCGCGCCCTCGACGTCGAGCGGATCACCCTCGGGGTAGGTGGTGCTGCCCGTACAGGTCACCGGAGTGGATGCCACCGGCACGCTCACCTCGTCGAGGTAACCCTTG
Organism: Naumannella halotolerans; assembly: GCF_004364645.1. Lineage (NCBI taxonomy): Bacteria > Bacillati > Actinomycetota > Actinomycetes > Propionibacteriales > Propionibacteriaceae > Naumannella > Naumannella halotolerans. The sequence continues at coordinate 2,378,354 of NZ_SOAW01000001.1, forward strand.
ACCACCTCGGTCACTGCCAGTTGATGCACCGCTGCATCGATGCGGAACATCTCGATACTGCCGGTGGCAGGGCCTGTCGTACCGACGACCACCGCGTCCGCCTCCTGATAGGCGACATCCGGATCGGAGTCATCGATCCAGGACACGCACGACTTCGGTTCGGGAGCCAGAGGTCCAGCACAGCCAGCCGGAACGGCCACCAGCAGCACGAACGGCAGAAGCACAGTGCCGCGGCGGGCCTTCACAGGGCCTTCCCCGCGCAGCTCCGGGAGACGGATGTTTCATGCCACACCACCTCAACATATGTCCATGATCGGTTTCGAGCGAGGGAACAGAGGTGTCAGCTCGGCGAGGCGTGAATGGCCACCCGGGGAACCCCGCCGATGCGTGACTGGAGTGCCTCACTCGCCCGAGAGCACCGACCCAGCACACTCCGGTACGCTCACGGGCATGCTGCTCTCGGACCGCGACATCGCCGCTGGGCGTGAAACCGGACGGATCGGCGTCGACCCCTGGGAGCCGCAGATGCTGCAGCCGTCCAGTGTCGATGTCCGACTGGATCGCTTCTTCCGGGTCTTCGAGAATCACCGCTATCCGCACATCGATCCGGCCGAGGAGCAGCCCGAACTCACCCGCGAGGTCGTACCCGCCGATGCCGAGCCCTTCATCCTGCATCCGGGCGAGTTCGCCCTGGCCGCAACCTATGAGCGGGTCACCCTCGGCGACGATGTGGCGGCCCGCCTCGAGGGCAAGTCCTCCCTCGGCCGGCTCGGCCTGCTGACCCACTCCACCGCCGGATTCATCGACCCCGGGTTCAGCGGCCACATCACCCTGGAACTGTCGAATGTGGCGAATCTGCCGATCAAGCTCTGGCCGGGGATGAAGATCGGCCAGCTCTGCTTCTTCTCCCTCAGCTCGCCGGCCGAACACCCCTACGGTTCGGCACAGTACGGTTCGCGCTACCAGGGCCAGCGCGGGCCGACCCCGAGCCGCTCCCACCTGAACTTCCACCGCACGGACATCCCCACCTCGCTCTGAGGACGACCACCGCGCACGTAATGACCGACTCCGCCCCACACAGCTCCGGCGAGGATCCGCTGACCGCTGCCGAGCACCGCCGCATGCGGCGGCTCCGGCACACCCTGCGCATCTCGGCCCTGGTGTTCCTGGTGATCGGCCTGGCCTGTGCCGCTCTCTCACTGCCGACCGGGATCAGCGAGCTGCAACGGGCACAGTCGCAGTCGGCCTGGATCCCGGTCGAAGGCACGGTCGTCCGGTTCGAACCGCAACCCGAACGGTTCCCCCTGCGCTCGGCACCGATCACCGTCGAACGCCCGGTGATCGAGTATCGGGTGAACGAGGTCACGCGCTACTACATCCACCCCCGGGCGACCGATCTGGACTATCCGCTGGGCGCACCGGTGCTTCTGCGCTACGACCGGGCCGATCCGGCCCTGGTCACCTACGACCGCGGGCAGACGACCTATCTGGCACCGCTGCTGCTGGGCACGATGCCACTGCTGTTCGGGTTGATCCTCGGCGCGGTGATGTGGATCCGCTCCGGCGACCAGCGGTTCCTCCGGCTGGCCACCCGGCCCGGCGACTGAACACAGACTGCCGACCGCTGCGCAGCAGCAGACTCGGCCCGTGCTGGAACTCAGGCCGGTGCGGCGATCTCCACGGTCACACCATCGCCCAGATCGAGGACGCTGCCGACCTCGACCGTCACTGGCTGACCAGGCAGCAACCGGCGCCGGTCCGAGCCGTTGCCGGGGGCGATCAGGATGGTCCCGTTGGTGGACTGCAGATCGGTCACGCTGACGTCCCAGCCCTCCGGGGTCACCTGCACATGGCTACGGCTGATGTCCTGACTCGGACTGGGTACGGTCAGCAACTGCGCCGACCCGTCGGCGACCTTGGCCGCCGAGGGGGCACGGCCGATGACCACCGGATGGGTCAACTGGATCGGATCCCCGCTGGAGGGCACCAAGGTGGCCAGCACCGGCGCCGGGATCAGCTGCGGTTGCTGCCGCTCGATCGGCTGGCCACACCAGCGGCAGGCCGACTGGTCCGGCGGGTTGGGGTGCCGCTGAGGGCAGAAGACCGCCAGCACCACGTCACCGTCGGATTCCTCGGCCGGGTCGGCATCCACCGAGTCCAGGGTCTGGGTCTCACCGAGTGCACCCTCGTCGGCCCGCTGCGCACCTTCCTCGGGCGCCTCCGGTGCCACCCACATCGGCACCTCGCCACCGAAGTGGGCCTGACTCAGATGACCACCCGCGGAACCGGCCGCCGGACCCTCGGCCCGCCGCCCGGGCGCGGCATCGATGCTCTCGCCGATCATCGTCTGCGGGTATCCGTGGCCGTCGGAGTCGCCGACCCGCGGAGCGTCGACCTCGGGTTCGGTCCGACCGTTGGGTTCGGCCTGCGGCTGCGGGTACGCACCCGTGCGCTCGGGCTCGGGGGTGGTGGTCGGCTCACGACGGACATCCCCGTACGGGGCCTCGGCTCCCGCAGCAGCACCTGCAGCGACTCCTCCAGCACCCAGGCCCAGAGCGGCCAGACCACCTGCGGCCCCGCCGCCGGCGGCAGCATCGGTGGCCGGTTCCTGCGCCGCGGCGATGTCCGCCACCGCCGGGTCGACCTGCGAGTCGGCTGCCGGCACGCTCTCGGGTTCGGTGGGTTCCTCGGCCGCTCTGCTCGGGACGGCCTCGGCGCCCGTACCGGCCGGTTCGTCGAGCTCGTCGACGGTGTTCGCCACCGGCGACGGCGCCTGCTCCTCGGTCGTCGGCGCGGGCGCCACCTGCTCACTCGGCGGTTCCGAGGTGGCCGGCTGATCGCCGGCGGTACCGGCGGCAAGCCCGGCAGCCACACCCGCAGCGCCGACTGCCGCACCGGTCGCCGTACCGCGCTGCAGCTGCGGGCTGAGTACCAGTGCCTCGTCCGAGGCATCCAGGGTCAGCGCGCCGGCCCGTACCGCACCTACCACCAGGGGCAGGAAGTCACCGGCCGGCTCGCCCTCGCCCAGAACGACCGAGACCGACTGCACATCTCCGAGTCCGGTCTCGGACCAGGTCCGCACCTGATTGCCCTGGGTGATCGGGGCACCGGCGGCGTCGGCCACGGTGACCCGGCCGCGAATCAGGGTACGCAGCTCACCGTCGGCCCAGAAGAACACCGCCAGGTCAGGGGTCTCGTCGAGGCCCAGGGACGCCAGTTCCGCGAGCAGGTCGTCGATCGCGGTGGCGGCCAGGACCTTCTGCCACAGCCCCTCGGGATCACTGGTCGACGGCACCGCCACCAGCACCGCAGGTCCGGAAAGGACCGTCCAGTCACCGGGGGCATAGCCGGCCCGCCAGGAGCCGACGAACGGATTGGCACTACTGGTCATGACGGGTTCACCCTTCGTCGTCGTGCATGTCGCGCAGGCAGCGCATTGTGCGCGAACAGTCGCCGTACAAGCGCGCGGGCACTCGTCGTACCCGCGCGGAAACTGCGTCCACGTTCATCGGGCGGCGCTGTCGTCGAGCGATTCGACGTCGACCACCACGATCGAGACATTGTCCTGCGCCTTCGCCTCCAGCGCCAACCGCAACAGTTCGTCCACCGCCTGCTGCGGGGACCGTTCGGTGGCCACCTGTCGGATCCGGTCGTAGGGGACACTGGTCAACAAGCCGTCGGAGCACAGCAGCAGCCGCTCACCGGCGACCACCGGGACATTCCACAGGTCCGGCCGGAAACTCTTCGCACCGACCGCCCGCGTCACCACATGCCGCTCGGGATGGTGCTCGGCCTGCTCGGGCGTGATCGCGCCTGCATCCAGCAGCTCCTGCACCCGGGAGTGGTCGACCGTCACCTGCTGCAGTTCGGTGGTCTGCGGCGCGACCCGGTAGATCCGCGTGTCGCCGACATTGAACAACACCCAACGGGGACCGTCACCGTCGTCGACCGCCACCGCGCCACAGACCGTGGCACCGGACTGGCGGCCACCGTGCACCGGCTGCAACCGGATGATCCGCTGGTGGGCGTGGACCAGCGCCCGCTCGACATCGGCGGGGCTGATCCGCCGCTGCAACGGCAACAGCGAGAACTCCTCGGTGACCAGCGCACTGGCCATCGCCCCGGCAGCGGCACCGCCGATCCCGTCGGCCACCACGAAACAGGGCGGCCGGGCGAGGATGTTGTCCTCGTTGGCCTCCCGCACGGCACCCGCGTGCGTCACCTGTGCATGCTGGAAACGAACCACGGCACTCACAATAGGGCCAAAGCGGTCCAGCCCGGGCAGGCACCGGTCGGCGGTATCGGCTCAGGCGCCGACGCCCTCGGCGGCGTCCATCGACTCGACGAATTCACGTTTGGTCGACTGCCACAGGTCCTCGGTCATGCCGGTCCGCCAGTACCCGGAGATGGACACCTTCTTGCGGTCCAGCCCCCGTTCGACGAACAGGTACATCCGCAGGTCGCGGATCATTTCGGCGTTGCCGTGGACGAAGGCGGTGAACTGCTCGGGCAGGTCGGCGGCCCGGACGGCCTGGGCCAGCGCGACACCGGGTGGCGTACCCAGATCCTTGCGGTGCAACCAGGTCACCTCCACCCCGGGCAGCGGCAGCTCCTCGGCCGCGGTGTTCACCTCGACGAAGGTGTGCGCCCGTACCCCCGGCGGCAGCGCCTCCACCGCGGCGGCGATCGCTGGCAGCGCCGACTCGTCACCGGCCAGCAGCAGATCCGGCAGCTCGTCGCTGGGCGCGAAGCCGCCACCGGGGCCGTAGAAGGTGATCTTCTCCCCCGGCTGGGCAGCGGCCGCCCAGGGGCCGGCGATCCCCTCAGTGCCGTGCACGACGAAGTCCATCACCAATTGGCGGGCGCCCCGGTCGAAACTGCGGATCGTGTAGGTACGGGTGACCGGGCGCTGATCCAGGTCCTCGTCCTCGGTGTGCTGCAACGTCTCGGCGACCGCGTAGTCGGCACCCGGCGGCGGGAAGAGGAGCTTCACGTAATGATCGGTGAACTCCAGTTCGGGGAATTCGGCCAGTTCGGGGGCGGTGAAGGTCAACCGGGCCATCTCCGGGGTGATCCGCTCGTTGGCGACCACCTCGACGGTCCGCCCCTGACGCTTGCGTCGCTGGCGAACGGGTTGTTCAGTTGCGCTCATTGCTCCACCCTAGCGCCCGCCTTAGGATGACCTAAATTCTCGTCGATGGGCTCCCGCGCTGCATCCGAACTGGGTTACCCGCTGCATCCGATCCGCAGCAAACGGGCTCAACGACGCCGCTTGGATGCAATTGCTGCGGAACAGCTGCGCGTACCTTCCTGTCACACACAGCAGCCTGTCCCGTCAAAGCTCCTGTTCTGGCGTGCCGGGGCACCGGCAACGGCCCGATCTGCCAGTGTTGGATCCAGTGTGGGCCCGGTCTCGACGGCCCCCCGGAGTTTCGTTCAAAGAGTTCTCGATGACCCCACCCATGCGTACCCGCCTGGCCGCCGAGGCCCTCGGCACCTTCTGGTTGGTGTTCGGCGGTTGTGGCAGCGCCATCTTCGCGGCGGTATTCCTCAATGACGACCAGATCCAGCTCGGCATCGGTTTCGTCGGCGTCGCCCTGGCCTTCGGCCTGACCGTGATGACCATGGCCTATGCCGTCGGCCACAGCTCCGGCGGTCACTTCAACCCGGCCGTCACCCTCGGACTGGCCGTGGCCAAGCGCTTCCCCTGGAAGGACGTCCTGCCCTACTGGGTGACCCAGGTGGTGGCCGGTCTGGTCGCCGGCGCGCTGCTGTTCGCCATCGCCAGCGGCAACCCCGAGTTCGACCGGATCGGCAACATGGCCGCCAACGGGTACGGCGAGAGCTCCCCCGGTGGCTACAGCCTGGTCTCGGTGCTGCTCGCCGAGATCGTGCTCACCGCGATGTTCCTGTTCATCATCCTCGGCGCCACCCATCGCAAGGCACCGGTCGGTTTCGCGCCGATCGCGATCGGTCTGGGCCTGACCCTGATCCACCTGATCTCCATCCCGATCTCCAACACCTCGGTCAACCCGGCACGCTCCACCGCCGTCGCCTTCTTCAGCGGCGGGGAGGCGCCGATGCAGCTGTGGGCGTTCTGGGTGGCACCGCTGATCGGAGCCGCGATCGCCGGCCTGAGCTACTCGCTGTTCACCGGTTCGGACAATCCCGACGAGGTCACCGGTCACGTGAAGGCGAATTCCTGAGCCTTCACCGTTCGACATCTCGGGACCCGTCCACCATCTCGGTGTGACGGCCCGGCTGTTCTCGGTGCAGCGGAACTGGTGACCAGGCGGGGGCGGCGCCGCGATTCGGCTGTCGTCCACCGGCGCGGACGAAACCGATTACCGTGTGCGCGTGCTCAGTTCTGCCGTGTCCGCCGCCCCCCTGGAACTGCCGCTGGGTGCACACCCGGTGATCTCCCGCGACGTGGCCGGACCGGAGCTGTACGGCTGGTGGCGCCGAGACCCCGGAGGACTGGTGCCGGTCGAGGCGAACGACCGGACCGAGGGGGTCGATCGCTGCGACATCGTCGGCGCACTCGCCGAAGCGCCGCCGGGCCTGTTGGTGATGGATGTCGATTCGACCCTGATCACCGCCGAGCAGATCGAACTGCTCGCCGATCACGCCGGGGTACGCGACCGGGTCGCCGAGGTCACCGAACGCGCGATGCGCGGTGAACTCGACTTCGCCGCCAGCCTGGCCGAACGGGTCGCCACCCTGGCCGGACTCCCGGTCGAGGTGATCGAGGAGGTACGGCAGTCGATCAGCCTCTCCCCGGGAGCGATCGAGCTGATCGCCGCGGTACGCCGGCACGGCGGTCAGGTCGGGCTGATCTCCGGCGGGTTCATCGAGATCACCGGGCCGATCGCCGAGGCCCTGGACATCACTCTGATCCGGGCGAACCGACTGGAGGTCGTCGACGGCATCCTCACCGGCCGGACCACGGGACCGGTGATCGACCGGGCCGCCAAACAGCACTGGCTCGAGGCGTACGCGCAGACGCTGGGCGTACCTCGGGAACTGACCGTGGCGATCGGCGACGGCGCCAACGACCTGGACATGCTGGCCGCGGCCGGACTGGGGATCGCCTACTGCGCCAAGCCAGTGGTCGCAGCTGCCGCCGACGCCTCGATCGGGTTCCCCCGATTGGATGCCGCGGCGGTCTTCCTGGGGTTGATCTGATGTCCCCCGCGATCCTGCGCTACACCGGCCGATCGACTGAACCGACGTCCCGCTCGGCTGAATCGACGGCCCTCCCCCGCATCCGTTCCGCAGGACACGCAGCCATCCGTACCCCTTGGGTGCAGATCCTGCGGAACAGACGCAACCGGGACCCTGCTCCGCCCCCATACACGGCGGCACACCGATCCGATGTGCATTCCGCAGTACAGGCACCTCCGCCGGTCGCAGCCGGTCTGGCATAGCCTCGAGGCATGGCCTTCGGCTTCAACACGCGCGCTCTTCGTATCCCGCACGATCCGGTGACCGGGGCGGTGGTGCATCCGATCCACCAGTCGACCACCTATGTGCAGGACGATGTCGGCGTGCTGCGCGGTGAGTTCGAGTACGCCCGGGTGGCCAGCCCGACCCGTACCGCGCTGCAGCACCAGCTCGCCTCCCTGGAGGGTGCCGCGCATGCGCAGACCTTCCCCAGCGGGCTCTCGGCCTCCGACGTCCTGTTGCGGGCGGTCGTCCGGGCCGGCGGGGAGGTGCTGTTGCCCAATGACGTCTACGGCGGCACCTACCGGCTCCTGGACAAGGTCCTGTCCCAGTTCGGCATCGGCTACCGGGTGGTCGACCAGACCGACCTCGACGCCACCGCTGCAGCCGTCGAAGCGGCTCCGGCCGGATCGGCGATCTGGGTGGAGACCCCGACCAATCCGATGCTGCGACTGGCCGACATCGCCGCCATCAGCGAGCTCGGCCGTGCTCACGGGGTGCCCGTGCTGGTCGACTCGACGATGGCCTCGCCGTACCTGCAGCAACCGCTGGCCCTCGGTGCGAGCGCCGTCCTGCACTCCTCCACCAAGTACCTGTCAGGTCACTCCGACGCCCTCGGCGGGGTGGTCGCGACGAACGACGACGCGCTGGCCGAGGAACTCGGTTTCCTGGCCAATGCGGTCGGCGCCGCGGGCGGCCCGTTCGACTCCTGGCTGATCGCGCGGGGCGCGAAGACCCTCGGGGTACGGATGGATCGCCACTGTGCCAATGCGCTCGCCGTGGCCGAGATGCTGCAGGAGCATCCGAAGGTGCTGCAGGTCTTCCATCCGGGCCTGCCCGACGACCCGGGCCATGAGCTCGCGCAACGGCAGATGTCGGGCAAGGGCGGCGGGGTCGTCTCCTTCCGGGTCAGCGGTGGCGCCGAGGCCGCCGCCCGGGTGGCCCGCGGCACCGAGTTGTTCACCTTGGCCGAGTCCCTGGGCGGTGTCGAGTCGCTGCTCGACGTACCCGCGCAGATGACGCATGCGGCCGCCCAGGACAGCACCTTGGCACCGCCGGACGACCTGATCCGGCTGTCGGTCGGAATCGAGGATGCAGCCGATCTGCTGGCCGATCTGGAACGCGCCCTGACCGCTGCCTGAGATCGGGTACGACGTCCGGTCACCGTCGCCGACCGGCATCGGCGGGGGGCGACAAACTGCCGGTCGAAACCCGGCGCAACCGGACCGATCTCGCCGTTAGGCTTGGCCTGTGAGCGCCCTGACCACCCTCGAACGTGGCTTTGTCCGTGCCACCGCGTCGCCGGTGGGTGGGCAGCTGCTGACCTGTGCGGTCGACGGCCGAGAACTGCTCTATCTCAGCCCGCTCACCGACCCGCTGTCCGGTGGTGCGATCCGTGGTGGCGTACCGGTGTGTTTCCCGTGGTTCGGCAACGGTCCCTCCGGCGCCCTGCAGCCGTCCCACGGATTCGCCCGGACCAGCCGTTGGACCCGCCTGTCGGAGTCCGCCGGTGAGGTGGTCTGGCAGCTCGATCCGGCCGCTGTGGCCGATTCGCCCGGCCGGGCCGAGTGGCCATTCGCCTTCCTCGCCACCTGCCGCCAGAGCCTGACCGAGGCCGGGGTACGGGTGGCGCTGACGGTACGCAACACCGGCGAGGAAGCCTTCACCTACGAGGCCCTGTTGCACACCTACCTGCGGGTGTCCGATGCGGCCCCGACCCGGCTCAGCGGACTGTCCGGCAGCACCTACCTGGACAAGCCGAACGACTTCCGCCCGACCGTCCAGGACGGCGATGTCGGCTTCACCGAACCGCTGGACCGGATCTATTCCAGCGAAGCCGCACTGGTGCTGCACGACTCCGGGCGCGCGCTGAGGATCGACAAACAGGGTTCGGCGACGACGGTGGTGTGGAACCCCGGCGATCACGCGCCGGCCGATGTACCGGCCGGAGGATGGCGCGACTTCGTCTGCGTCGAGGCCGGCAATGTCGGCGACCGGGCCATCACCCTGGATGCCGGTGCGGAGCACACCCTGGCGACCGAGATCAGCCTGATCGAGGTACTGGCCACCGAGGCAGGCCGGTGATGAACACCCGCCTGGCGTGGCTCGGGTTCGGCATCGCCGCGGTCCTCCACCTCACCTTCCAACTGCTGGCCGCGCCCACCGCGTCAGCACTGAGCCAGGTATTCCTGGCCCCGATGCTGATCGCGGTCGTCCTCTCCTCCCGACTCCCCTCCAGCCCGCTGCGGAACTGGATGCTCGCGGCACTGGTCTTCAGCTTCGTCGGCGACATGTTGCCGAAGTTCCTGCCTGCCTGGACCGAGATCTACATCATGATCACCGGCTTCGCGGTGGCCCAGATCTGCTGGATCATCGGGTTGTGGCCGCTGCGCTCGCGGTCGCTGGTGATCCGACGTCGGTGGCAGCTGCCGATCTACCTGATCACCGGGATGGCCCTGCTGGCCGCCTGCATCCCGACCGCCGGGAGGTTCACCCCGGCCGTCATCGCCTATGCCGTGATGCTGATCGCGATGGCCCTTCTCGCCAGCGGACTGGGTTGGATCGGCCAGCTCGGGGGCATCGCGTTCATGATCTCCGACGCGCTGATCGCCTTCGACCGCTTCGTCCCCTGGTTCGAGCTGCCGCAGGTCGGGTTCGCCATCATGGCCACCTACATCGCCGCGCTCGGACTGCTGGTCGCCGCCACCGTGCGGCACCTGCGGCCACCCACCCGCAGCCCGTCCGTTCGACCAGTGGAATCTCGGCAGGCGACGAACGATACTGGGGTATCCGGGGCCTGAGGGACGACGAGGGCCCGTCGCAACTGGGACAAGGAAGTTTCCATGCCACTCATTCCGAAGCCGGGCACCGAGGGGTCGCCCATCACTCTCCAGGATCGTTACGACAACTGGATCAACAACGAGTGGGTTCCGCCCACCAAGGGCGAGTACTTCGAGAATCCGTCACCGGTCAACGGCAAGGTCTACACCGAGGTTGCGCGCTCCAGCGCCGAGGACATCGAGAAGGCCCTCGATGCGGCCTGGCAGGCGTTCCCTGCCTGGAGCAAGACCTCGGTCACCGAACGCTCGAACCTGCTGTTGCAGATGGCCGACCGGATGCAGGAGAACATCGAAGCCATCGCCGCCGTCGAGTCCTGGGACAACGGCAAGGCGATCCGCGAACCGCTGGCCGCCGACATCCCCCTGGCGATCGATCACCTGCGCTACTTCGCCGCGGCGATCCGTACCCAGGAGGGTGGGATCTCGCAGATCGACGACGACACCGTCGCCTATCACTTCCACGAGCCGCTCGGTGTGGTCGGCCAGATCATTCCGTGGAACTTCCCGCTGCTGATGGCGATATGGAAGCTGGCTCCGGCCCTGGCCGCCGGCGACTGCGTGGTGTTGAAACCGGCCGAACAGACCCCGGTGTCGATCCTGGAGCTGTTCAGGATCGTCGGCGATCTGCTGCCACCGGGTGTGGTGAACATCGTGAACGGATTCGGTACCGAGGCAGGCAAGCCGCTGGCCTCGAACCCGCGGATCCGCAAGGTTGCCTTCACCGGAGAGACCACCACCGGCCGGTTGATCATGCAGTACGCGTCGCAGAACCTGATTCCGGTCACCCTGGAACTCGGCGGCAAGAGCCCGAACGTCTTCTTCGACGATGTCTTCGCTCTCGACGACGACTTCCGTTCGAAGGTGCTGGAGGGCTTCTCGATGTTCGCCCTGAACTCCGGCGAGATCTGCACCTGCCCCTCCCGGGCGCTCGTCCAGGGCGGTATCTACGACGAGTTCATCGCCGCGGCGGTCGAACGTACCTCCAAGATCAAGTTGGGCGATCCGTTCGACACCGACACCCAGGTCGGTGCGCAGGCCTCGAACGACCAGTTCGAGAAGATCCTGTCCTACATCCAGATCGGCAAGGAGGAAGGCGCCAACGTCCTTCTCGGTGGTGAGGCCATCGATCACGGTGGCGAACTCTCCGGCGGTTACTACATCAAGCCGACGATCTTCGAGGGCAAGAACAACATGCGGATCTTCCAGGAGGAGATCTTCGGACCGGTGGTCAGCGTGACATCGTTCACCGACTTCGAGGACGCGATGCAGATCGCCAACGACTCGCTGTACGGGCTCGGGGCCGGAGTCTGGTCGCGCGACCAGAACACCGCCTACCGCGCCGGCCGCGACATCCAGGCCGGCCGGGTGTGGGTGAACAACTACCACAACTACCCCGCCCACGCCGCCTTCGGTGGCTACAAGCAGTCCGGCATCGGCCGGGAGAACCACGCCATGATGCTGGATCACTACCAGCAGACGAAGAACATGCTGGTCTCCTACAGCAACAAGGAGTTGGGCTTCTACTGATGAGCGATGAGTGGTCCAGCCGAGTGCTGATCACCGACCGGGCGGCCGATCTCCTCGGCCGCCTGGTCGCCCGTCACGGGCCGGTGATGTTCCACCAGTCCGGCGGGTGCTGCGATGGCTCGGCACCGATGTGCTATCCCGACGGTGACTTCATCGTCGGCGATCGGGACGTGCTGCTGGGAGTGATCACCACGGCTCGCGGCGAACCCGGGGCACCGGTGTGGATCTCCGGTTCGCAGTACGCACTGTGGAAGCACACACAGCTGATCTTGGACGCGGTTCCCGGTCGCGGCTCCGGTTTCTCCCTGGAGGCGCCGGAGGGTGAACGCTTCCTCACCCGATCGCGGGTGATCAGCCCCGAGGTCGAGGAGAGCCTGCCGCCGATCATCACCGGTGGTCAGGTCGAGGAGGGTGCCGAACTGCCGGAACCGATCGGCCCGGTGGAGATCAGCGGCGAGCTGGGCGAGGTCTGCCGGATCGTCCGCGCCTGAGACCCAGAACGGGGCTGTCGATGATCATCGACAGCCCCGTTCGTCGTTCCTGACCGACCAGGCCGGACTGCGGATTCGGTGGAGCGATGAGGGATCGGGTCAGCCCTGAGCAGTCCTGGCCGGCCTCTTCGGCGACGGGTGCGGAAGCTTGGCGACCCGGCCCATGATCAGCACGTCGAAGCGCGATCAAGACAGCACGCGGGTTTGACGGACCCGGCCCATGATCGGCCCAGGTCGCGGGCTCAGGCGGAGGGCGCGGGGCTCGGCGGGTTCTCCAACAGATCAGCCGAGGGTACGAAGAACAGCGCGCCGGTGTGGGCGGTGGAGAAGTCCAGGATCCGGTCGCTGGTGCCGGGTGGATCGCCGATGAACATGTTCCGCAGCATCCGCTCGGTCACCGCCGGGTCGGCGGCGTACCCGATGAAGTAGGTGCCGTAGGGACCGGTGCTGGCCTGGCCGAACGGCATGTTGTCGCGGACTATCTTCAACGGGTTGCCGTTCTCGTCGTTGATCGAGTTGAGCACGGTGTGGGCGTCGGCTGCCTTGTCGGCATCGGGGAACTCGATGTCGGACAGCTTGCGCCGACCGATCGCGCGCTCCTGCTCCTCGACGGTGATGGCGTCCCATGCCCGGAGATCGTGCAGGTACTTCTGCACGATCACGTAGCTGCCGCCGACGAAGGCCGGATCCTGCTCCCCGATCAACACGTATTCGTCGGCGGCCTCACCGCTCGGGTTCTCCGTACCGTCGACGAAGCCGAGCAGGTCACGCTCGTCGAAGTAGCGGAACCCGTGCACCTCATCGGTGACGGTGACGGCATCACCGAGTGGCCCGAACACCTCCTGCATGAAGGCGAAGCAGAGGTCGAAGTCGACCGCCCGGACGTGGAACAGCAGGTCACCCCCGGTTGCCGGCGCCGTGTGCTTCTCGCCGCGGATCTCGGTGAAGGGATGCAGGTTCATCGGCCGCGGACCGGAGAACAGTCGATCCCAGGCATGCGACCCGATGCCGACCACCGGTGCAAGTCCGCCGTCGAGCCGGCGGAAGCCGACCGCCCGGGTGTAACCGCCCCAGTTGCTGACCATCTCCCGGACCTTGTCCTCGCCGCCGGGGTTGATGTCGGCGGTGACGAAGATCGCACTACGGGTCAGTTGGGTCAGCACCGGCTGGGGCTGGACATTCATCTGGTCACCTCCGGGTCAGGGCAGGTCGCATGCACCACATGTTCGGCTGGTATCGACCCTACTCAGGCGCCGGCCGACGGATCCGTGCAGGATGCCTCCATTCCGCGGCCGAGCCGAACCCCACACAAACCGATCCCGCCGCACCCGAAGCCACCCCGCACACGAAGCCACGCGCCGCACACGAAGCCACCCCACCCCGTTAAGCCACCCCGCAGGCCAAGCCACCTCGCATACGAGGCCGCGCGCCGCACCCGAAACCACGCGCCACACCCGAAGGCACGCCGCCCCGCGAGTACTTGTGGCGGGAGGTCCTGCCGCGCGTTTCATCTCCGATCCCGGCGGCCCGGGGCACCGGGCCGGGTCACGGCGCGAACCAACAAGACAAACGTCACACTCGATCGACGACATGCACAATCGCCCCGGCGTGTCGCGCCGGAACCGCAATCGAGTGTGACGTTTGTCTTGTTCGCGGCGCCGACCGGGGTGACCGGTGCGGGTTCGTCGCGCGGTCGCCGGCTGGGACCCCGACTCCGGCCGGTGAACCTGAACCGCCTCAGGTTTGATGCCGCTTCCTTTCGAGTTGAAAGGATGGCGTCATGCCGAAGATTATCGATCCGCAGGTGCGTAACCGGGCGGTGAGGCTCGTGCTGGAACATCGTGCGGAGTACTCGTCGACTGCGAAGGCGATCGCGGCCGTCGCCCGTCAGGAAGGCGTGGGGGCGGAGTCGCTGCGTCGGTGGGTGCTCCAGGCCGAGATCGACGCGGGCGACCGTGACGGGCAGACCAGCGAGGAGCACGCCGAGATCCGCCGGCTGAAGGCGGAGAACAAGCGGCTGCGTGAGGACGTCGCGATCCTGAAAGCCGCGGCGACTTTCTTCGCGGGGGAACTCGACCCCCGCAACCGTTGATCCTAGGTTTCATCGATCAGATGAGGGCTCAGGGGCACGCGGTCGAGTCGACGCTCCGCGTCCTGCGAGAGCAGGGCGTGAAGGTCGCCGCGCGCACCTACCGCACCTGGCGACGGCCCTGCATCTCGTCCCGCATGCTCACCGACGCGATGGTCGTGGACGCGGTCCGTGACGCGGCTTGGACGACCGAGATCCTGCCCGACGGGAGCAGCCGTCGGCGGATGACCCCGGAGGGCTTGTACGGGCGGCGGAAGGTGACCGCGCTGATCCGCCGCACCACGATCCCCGACGCGTCGTGGGGTGCGATCGACCGGGCCATGCGCACCCTCGGGCTATCCGGCATCACGAGGGCGAAGGCGATCCGCACCACGATCCCGGGCAAGGACGGGATCCGTGCCGGGGACCTGCTGAACCGGGACTTCACCGCCCCACGGCCGGATCACACCTGGGTGACGGACTTCACCTATTGCCGCACGTGGGCCGGCTGGGTGTATGTCGCGTTCATCGTCGACGTGTACTCGCAGAGGATCGTGGCCTGGCACGCGCAGACGAGCAAGCACGTCGACCTCGTGATGATCCCGCTGCGCATGGCCCTGTGGGAACGCGACCGGCAAGGTCACCCGATCCAGCGGAAGCAGCTGCGGGCGCACTCCGATGCAGGCAGCCAATACACGTCGATCGTGTGGACGGAGAAGCTCGCTCTCGACGGCATCGCCCCCTCGATCGGGACAGTCGGCGACGCGTACGACAACGCCCTGATGGAGACGATCAACGGGCTCTACAAGGCGGAATGCGTGCGCACCACGGTCTTCCACGACGGCCCCTACAAGACGATCGCCGACGTCGAATACGCGACCGCCGGCTGGGTCGATTGGTACAACCACCGCAGGCTCCACGGTAGCCTCGGAATGGTCAGCCCGAACGAGTTCGAGGCTGCCTACTACGCGGCCCTCACACCAGAGCCGCTCCCCGCATAGAAGCGGCGGAGAACCTGAGGCGGTTCAACCGCACTGGGTTTCGTTCCTATGCGGGTTCGAGGGAACCGTCTGGTTCCTCGGTACTGGTTGAGGCCTCATAGTAGGCGGCCTCGACCTCGAT
>NZ_SOAW01000004.1 GCF_004364645.1 Naumannella halotolerans
ATACGACTTCCGCTTCTTCGACGCCATAACAGACATCCTCTCCGGCAGACCCGCAGGCCCGCCAACAAGGTGTCCGTCAAACAGGGTCAACCCCAACACCTCGAGTGGTGGGAGTGTGTTGTGGGTTTTCGTGATGGGCCGTTGTTTTTCGAGATGGGATCGTCGTTGCGGTTGGCGGCGTTTTGGGATGCTCGGGCGATGGGACAGTCGTTGGAGGTGATCGCTGCCGATCTTGGTGTGGGTGAGGGGACTCTGCGGCGGTATCTGGTCAGGTCGGGGGGTGTGCGGCCGAGGATCGTTGCTGATTCGAGGGCGCGGTTGTCTTTGGAGGAACGGTTCCGGATCAAGGAGCTGTTGGTCGAGAAACGGTCAGTGCGTTCGATCGCTGCGGTGTTGGGGCCGGCGCCGTCGACGATCTCGCGTGAGATCAGACGCGGCAGTGTGTCGGGCTATCGCAGCGAGTACCGGCCGATGCGTGCGCAACGACTGGCCTGGGAGGGGCGACGGCGGCCGAAGACGTTGAAGATTCCGTCGGAGCCGCGGTTGTTGACAGCGGTGAAGGCCGGGCTGGCCGAGCGGTTGTCGCCCGAACAGATCGTGGGACGATTACGGCGAGATTTCCCCGACGATCCGGCGATGAGTGTGAGTCACGAGACGATCTATCGAACCCTCTATCTGCAGGCCCGTGGCGGTCTGAAACGTGACCTGCAAACGAGCACTCGGACCGGACGCACGATCCGGCAACCGCAACGGCGTGCTGGTCACCGCCGATCCCAGATCAAGGACATGGTCTCGATCTGGGACCGACCGGTCGAAGCGCTGGACCGCACCGTGCCCGGCCATTGGGAGGGTGACTTGATCGTGGGCAAGCACGGCGAATCAGCGATCGGCACGATCGTGGAACGACACTCGAACTTCTTGATCCTGATCCACCTCGACCCGGCCAAGGAGAACCGGGTCATCGCGACCCGTGACGGGCTGATCGCCAAGTTGGCCGGCCTACCCACCACGCTGAAACGATCCCTGACCTGGGACCAGGGCCGAGAGATGGCCCAGCATCGACACATCAGCGACATGACCGGAATCGACATCTACTTCGCCGACCCCCGCTCACCATGGCAACGCGCGAGCAACGAGAACACCAACGGGCTACTGCGCCAGTACTTCCCCAAACGCACCGACCTGTCGATCCACTCCCAAACCGACCTCGACCACGTCGCCGACCAGATGAACCGACGCCCCCGCAAACGACTCGAGTTCGCCACCCCCTACGAAGTACTCTCCCAATACCTGTTGCACTGACCCATTGAATCCGCCGCACGAATGGCGACCATAAGTGACGACAGGACCGGTGGGCCGCGATCACCACCGAAGCAGCCCGCTAGATTCGGCGGATGCTGGACTCCTTGCTCGCCGACCCGCTGCTCGAGGACCTGTCGTGGAGCATCATGATCGTCCCACCGTCCGGGACGCCGCTGCTCCACGACCCCGACCGGCTGCTGCGTACCGCCAGTGTCGGCAAACTCTTCCTGCTGACCCGGACCGCAGAGTTGATCACCGAGGGCTCGCTCGATCCGGCCGAAGAACTCTCCCGGTCCACGGTCGAACCGGTGGCCGACTCCGGGCTGTGGCAGCATCTGCGCACCGACACCCTGCCGATCGCCGACATCGCGACCCTGATCGGCGCGGCCAGTGACAACTGGGCCACCAACGTCCTGCTGCGGCGGGTGGGGCTGGACTCGGTGCAGCGGCTGGCCGCGACACTGTGCGACGGCGGTTCCCAACTCTGGGACGCGGTACGGGATCATCGTGGCCCCGACCAGCCCGAGACCCTCAGCACGGGCTGCGCCCGGGACTTCGTGACACTGCTCGCTGCCGCCCACCACGGCAGCTTGGTCAACCGCCGGGTGAGCCAGCTGCTGCTGGACTGGCTCGCCCCCTCCTTCGACCTGTCGATGGTCGCTTCGGCCTTCGACCTGGACCCGCTCGCCCACGTACCCTCGGGCGCCGCGCTGGCGGCCCGGAACAAGACCGGCACCGATGACGGGGTACGTGCCGATGTCGGACTGCTGAGCGGACCGGCCGGATCGCTGACCTATGCGGTGGTCTGCAACTTCTCCGATCCGTCCGCGCTCGGGGCGGTGATGGCCACCATGCGAGAACTCGGTGAGCTGGCTGTCCGCAGCGTCTCGACCTCCCCTAAGACTGGAACAGTTCCAGACTCGGTCTAGACTGGGTCCCACAGGACCGGCCTACCCCCACCGCCTGTGCGGCCGAGGCGCCGCGATCGACCGTGGCGGAGGCCGGCACACGAGGAGAGGACCCCATCCCATGCCGACCAACGATTCCCAGCCCGGCACCGAGAACTTCGGCGTCACCACCAATGACTTCGGCGCGCCGGCCGGAAGCGACGAGCATTCGCTGACCGTCGGTCCGAACGGACCGATCCTGCTGCAGGACCACTACCTGATCGAGAAGCTCGCACACTTCAACCGTGAGCGGGTGCCCGAGCGCGTGGTGCACGCGAAGGGATCCGGCGCCTTCGGCACCTTCACCGTCACCAATGACGTCTCCGAATGGACCAAGGCCGCGCTCTTCCAGCCAGGCGCACAGACCGAGATGCTGGCCCGCTTCTCCACCGTTGCCGGTGAGCAGGGAAGCCCCGACACCTGGCGCGACCCGCGCGGCTTCGCGCTGAAGTTCTACACCACCGAGGGCAATTACGACCTCGTCGGCAACAACACCCCGGTGTTCTTCGTCCGCGACACGATCCAGTTCCCCGACTTCATCCACTCCCAGAAGCGCCGTCCCGACAACGGGTTGCGGGACAACAACATGCAGTGGGACTTCTGGACCCAGGTACCGGCCTCGGCCCACCAGGTGACCTGGCTGATGGGTGACCGCGGGATCCCGAAGACCTGGCGGAACATGGACGGGTTCGGCTCGCACACGTACCAGTGGATCAACGCCAAGGGTGAGAAGTTCTGGATCAAGTACCACTTCAAGACCGACCAGGGCATCGAGTTCTTCACCCAGGCAGATGCCGACGAGATGGCCGGAATCGACGGTGACTTCCACCGCCGTGACCTGTCCGAGGCGATCGAACGCGGTGACTTCCCGAGCTGGACGCTGAAGATCCAGATCATGCCTTACGACGATGCGCGCGAGTACCGCTTCAACCCGTTCGACCTGACCAAGGTCTGGTCGCAGCAGGACTACCCGCTGATCGAGGTCGGCAAGATGGAGCTGAACCGCAACCCCGAGGACTTCTTCACCGAGATCGAGCAGGCCGCGTTCGCCCCGTCGACCCTGGTCCCGGGTATCGGCCTGTCGCCGGACAAGATGCTGCTCGGGCGGGTGTTCTCCTATGCCGACACCCACCGTTACCGGATCGGCCCGAACTACGCCGAGCTGCCGGTGAACAAGCCGCGCGCGGCGAAGGTGACCAACTACAGCCAGGCCGGGCCGATGCGCTACACCAACTACCCCAAGGGGCAGATGCCGTACGCACCGAATCACTACGGCGGCCCGCATGCCGACCCGTCGCTGGTCACCGAGACCGACTCCTGGACCACGGACAGCGAGTTCGTCCGGCAGGCCTACACCCTGCGCGCCGAGGACGACGACTACGGTCAGGCCGGCACCCTGGTCCGGGAGGTACTGGACGATGCTGCCCGCGACCGGCTGGTCGGCAACATCTCCGGTCACCTGCTGGCCGGTGTCACCGAGCCGATCCTGGAGCGTGCCTTCCAGTACTGGAAGAACGTCGACATCGACCTCGGGACCCGGGTGGAGACCGTGGTACGCGAGTCGCTGGCCAAGGGCGCTCGCGACACCGCCGGCAACTCCTCCCCCGGCACCTCGGTCGACGAGGAGCAGCTCAGCGAGGCCTGAGCACGCCCCACCTGATCGACCGGTCGCTGCGGGTCGGACCTTCGAGGTCCGGCCCGCAGCGCGTTTCGTCTACACGGCGCTGATCCGGCGCGAGCCGGTCGGGGGTGGCGGTAGGGTCGGGCCAGCCGGTCGGCACCGATCCGTACCCGCCGGCCCCGAACGAAGTGTCGTCGCCCCGAACGACGCCACGCCCGAGAGACGAAGGACACCATGAGCGCTCCCGCCCGGATCCTGGTCCTGAACGGTCCGAACCTGAACCTGCTCGGTACCCGGCAGCCCGAGGTCTACGGCGCGGCCGGACTGGCCGAGGTCGAGCAGTTGGTCCGCACCAGGGCAGCCGAACTCGGGGTGGAGGTGGACTTCCACCAGTCCAACCACGAGGGAGAGCTGGTCGACCGGGTACAGGCCGAACGCGGTCGGGCCGCCGGAGTGGTGGTCAATGCCGGCGCCTACACCCACACCTCGATCGCCCTCCGGGACGCCTTCCTGGCCGCCGAACTGCCGTTGGTGGAGGTGCACATCAGCAATGTGCACGCCCGCGAGGAGTTCCGGCAGCGCTCCTACCTGGCCGACATCGCGGTCGCTGTGATCACCGGCGCCGGGATCCTGGGCTACCGCTTCGGCCTGGAGGTACTGGCAGAACGGCTCGCCGCACAGTCCTGACGCCGAGCACGGGGCCGACGCGAACACCGTGCGCCCGAGCCGTGGCGAATCATCACGCCCACACCCGCGGCGATCTGCCGGCGCTCCTCGGTTTCGGTCACGCCCAGACCACCACCCGGTTCGGTGCCGCCAGCCGGGGCCGATCAACTCAGGTAGGCGGCCAGGTGTTCGCCGGTGAGTGTGGAGGCATTGGCGACCAGTTGTTCGGGCGTACCTTCGAAGACGATCCGCCCACCGTCATGTCCGGCGCCAGGGCCGAGGTCGATGATCCAGTCCGCATGGGCCATCACAGCCTGATGGTGCTCGATCACGATCACCGTCTTCCCCGACTCCACGAGCTGGTCGAGCAGCCCGAGGAGTTGTTGCACATCGGCCAGGTGCAGACCGGTGGTGGGTTCGTCGAGGACGTAGATCTCGCCGGGCTCGCCCATCTGGATCGCAAGCTTCAGCCGCTGCCGTTCACCACCGGACAGGGTGGTCAGCGGCTGGCCGATGGTCAGGTAGCCGAGGCCGACATCGACCATCCGCTGCAGGATCCTGTGTGCCGCCGGCACCTTGGCCTCACCGGAGGCGAAGAACTCCTCGGCCCGGGCCACCGAAAGCTCGAGCACCTCGGCGATGTTCAGTCCGCCCAGGGTGTAGTCCAGTACCGATGCCTGGAACCGTCTGCCCTCGCAGACCTCGCACGGGCTGCTGACCGTGGCCATCATCCCCAGGTCGGTGTAGATCACCCCGGCGCCGTTGCAGGTCGGGCAAGCACCTTCGGAGTTGGCCGAGAAGAGTGCGGGTTTGACCTTGTTCGCCTTGGCGAAGGCCTTCCGGATCGGCTCGGACAGACCGGTGTAGGTCGCCGGATTGCTGCGTCGGGAACCCTTGATCGGGGACTGGTCGACCGTCACCACGTCCTCGCGGTGGGAGACCGATCCGTGGATCAGTGAGCTCTTCCCCGATCCGGCGACACCGGTGATGACGCTCAACACGCCCAGGGGGATGTCGACGTCGACCGATTGCAGGTTGTGCTGCTCGGCCCCGCGTACCTCCAACGTGCCGGTGGGGCTACGCACCCCGGCCTTCAGTTGCACCCGGTCGTCGAGGTGGCGGCCGGTCAGGGTGTCGCTGGACCGCAACCCCTCGACGGTGCCCTCGAAACAGATCGTGCCGCCCTCGCTACCGGCACCCGGCCCGAGGTCGACGACATGATCGGCGATGGCGATCGTCTCCGGTTTGTGTTCGACCACCAGCACCGTGTTGCCCTTGTCCCGCAGCTGCAACAGCAAGGTGTTCATCCGGTCGATGTCGTGGGGATGCAGTCCGACGGTCGGCTCGTCGAAGACATAGGTGACATCGGTCAGTGACGAGCCGAGGTGGCGGATCATCTTCGTCCGTTGCGCCTCGCCACCGGACAAGGTGCCGGCGGGCCGGTCCAGACTCAGGTAGCCCAGACCGATCTCGGTGAAGGACTGCAAGGTCGCATGCAGGTTCTGCAACAAGGGGGCGACGCTCGGCTCTGCCAACCCGGCCACCCAATCGGCGAGTTCGTTGATCTGCAGGCGACAGGCATCGGCAATGCTGATGCCGTTGATCTTGCAGTTCCGGGCGGCTTCGCTGAGCCGCGTACCGTCGCATTCGGGGCAGATACGGAAGATCGCCGCGCGTTCGACGAAGGCTCGCACATGCGACGGCAGCGAGTCGACATCCTTGGAGAAGATCGATTTGTGCAGCCTCGGGATCAAACCCTCGAAGGTGACGTTGACGCCGTCGACCTTGATCTTGGTCGGCTTCTTGTGCAGCAGATCGTCCAGCTCCCGTTTGCTGTAGGACTTGATCGGCTTGTCCGGGTCGAAGAATCCCGAGCCGATGAAGATCCGCCCGTACCAGCCGTCCATGCTGTACCCGGGAATCTTGAACGGGCCCTCGTTGAGTGACTTCTCGGCATCGTAGAGCTCGTCGAGATCGACATCGTTCACCCGGCCACGCCCCTCGCAGGTCGGGCACATGCCACCGGTACGGGTGTAGCTGACCTTCTCGGCCTTGCCGTCACCGACCTTGAGCGCACCGGATCCGCTGACCGACGGGGTGTTGAAGGAGAAGGCCGGCGGCGGTCCGACATAGGGCTGACCGATCCGGCTGAACAGGATCCGCAGCATCGCATTGGCGTCGGTGGCGGTACCGACGGTCGACCTCGGATCCGCACCCATCCGTTCCTGGTCGACGATGATCGCCGTCGTCAGCCCCTCCAGCACGTCGACCTCCGGACGGGCCTGGTTGGGCATGAAGTTCTGCACGAAACTGCTGTAGGTCTCGTTGATCAACCGCTGGGACTCCGCGGCGATGGTGCCGAACACCAGCGAACTCTTGCCCGAGCCGGAGACCCCGGTGAACACGGTGAGTCGCCGTTTGGGGATGTCCAGACTGACCTCGCGCAGATTGTTCTCCCGGGCTCCGATCACCCGGATCAGGTCATGGCTGTCGGCGATGTGGTTCCTGGTCGCGGCCACGGGGCCACCTCTCTGTCGGCTTTGCAGGGATCGTCGACGATCCTGCCATCCGCTGCGGACAGGCGCTGTCCGCCATCGGGTCGGGATTCAGAGCTCCATCCCAGCAGGTTCACCCCAGCAGGTTGACGATGGGTGAAGGCAAGGGGTGAAGGCAAGGGGTGAAGGCAACGGTGTCCGGATCAGAACAGTTCACCGGTGCCGGGCGCGACCACGAACCCGTTCTCCCCGTTCAGGCAGATGATCGTCTCCCCGGCCGACTCCTCCACCACCGTGCAGCCCACTCCGTGCGCGGCGAGCACCTGCCCGTAGGCCAGCGTCTGGGGCTGATCGATGCCCCCGAATGCCAGGTCACCGTAGCTGGCATAGATCGCTTCGTCGCCGCGGCCGACCAGCACCGTGTTCGCCTCGCCGTCAGGGACCGGACCGTCGGCGACCGCATCATCGGGCAACGATCCGTGACAGCCGGCAACTCCCGGGCCCCCGGCCGAATCGGTGACCAGGATTCCGCAGATCCACTCTCCACCCGGGCTGGTGAAGACATAGTCATAGCTGTTGGCGGTGTTGATGGTCGCCGAGTAGCTGCCGAAGTTGGCCCAGTCCCCTGCCGGTACGGGACTGTCGGCCGGCCACAACGAGAGGGTACGGCCGTCCTCGGCAGCACAGGCGGTGAAGGTGTCGTAGATGGTGGCATTGCCCGGACCGTCGGCGGTTCCACAGTGGTAGTCACCGACCTCGACACCGGGGATGTCGTCGCCGTCATCGCCGATCTGCAGGAACTCGGTGATCACCGCGTTCGCCTGATCGCAGTCGACCTCGCCTCCGGTGACCATGATCACCAGTTCGTCATTGCCCGGCATCGGGCCGCAGTCCGGCGCCACCTGGTAGACCGATTCCGGCGTCGGCGAGGGGCTGGGGCTCGGCGTCGGCGACTCCGTCACCGGCGCGGTGACCGCTTCGTCGTCCTCCTCCGGACCGCATCCGCCCACCAGTGCCACCACCGCAAGACCCACGAACATCCGCGCTGCCACCGTCGTCTTCTCCCCCATGCGCCGGAGTCTAGGCAACTCCTGCCTGCCACGCCGCCGGTCGGCAACCAGATGCCGCGCGAGCGGCAGATACCGACGCACTCACCATCACGCTCAGGCCGATCGGATCCGTCCGGCCAATCAGTCCGGGCAGATCAGATCAGGCCAAGGGGATGTCGTTCTCGGCCTTCGATGCCTGGTAGTCGGACGACAATTGGTCATAGGTCTGTCGCAGCGCGCTCACCTGTGCCTGCAGCGGTGCCGCCTGCGCGGGAGGCAGCGCGGCCAGCTCCTCGGTGATCGCATGGGCGCTCCAGTAGGCATTGCTGCGGGCGTACCCACCCGGTGCGACACCGAAGACCTCCTGCAGGATTCGCAGGTCATGCGGAATGGCGAAGCTGTCGCGGGAGTCGGTGTGGCTGAACAGGAACCAGAAGTTGTCGAACCCGGTCCAGGTGATCGCCGACAGGCACAGCGAACACGGCTCATGGGTGGCCAGGAAGAGGCAGTCGGAGGTCGACGGTCGCTCCGAGCGCGGGAGTTCGTAGAACTTCTTCAAGGCGTGCACCTCGCCGTGCCACAGCGGGTTGTCGATCTCGTTGTTGGTCTCGGCGATCACCACCGAGAGGTCGCGCTTGTCCAGGATCGCCGCACCGAACAGTTTGTTGCCCTCGGCCACTCCGGCGGCGGTCAACGGAACGATGTCGTCGTTGATCACCTGCAGCAGGCGAGTGATCAGATCGACCTCGGATGTCACGGCTGGATCCTCTCCCCGATGGAGTTCCAGCCTAGACTCCGGGCACCGGCTCCGGGCCGGTTCCGCGGTGCACACCCTGCCGCCGGACCGTCGAAGATTCCACCAGCGCGAAGACGGGTATCTGCTCGGCATGGGCAGCCAGTTGGGCGGGGTCGGTGGGATCGTCCAGTCCCTCGGGCAGGAAGCGTCCGACCTCCCAGCCCCAGCGGCGCAGGTACGCGGCGATGATCGGTACGCGATCGGCGGCCGGCACCTCGCGAGCCGACAACCGACGAGTCCGACGACCACGGCTGAGCTCCAGTTCACCGGCGGCGCGCAGGTTGCGTACCCATTGACCGTTTCCACGTACCGACACCAGATACTCCGCGCCATGCCAGTGCAGCGGGTTGACCGGAACGGCCCGCGGTTCGCCGCTGTACCGGCCGCGGACGGTCAGATTCTGCGATCCGGCCAGACCCACACCGCGGTCCCCCAACCAGCGGACCACGGTGTTGAATCGGCGGTCGGTCGCACTCGGCGGCCGGTGATGATTGATCTGCATGAGACCTCCCCAGATTAGTGAGCACCGCTCTTGTTATTAGTGTGCACTGCTCTCTACCGAAGGTCAAGAGCAGTGTTCTTCTCTGTGACAGGATGATCCGGTGACCGAGCACCATCGCATCGTCCCCGGCAACCGGGCCGAGAACCGCGCCGCCATGGAGGCCGAGATCCTGCGGCTGGGCCGCGAACATCTCACCTCGGTCGGCGCCTCGGCGCTGTCATTGCGGGCCGTGGCACGCGATCTCGGGGTGGCCTCCTCCGCGGTCTATCGCTATGTCAGCAGCCGGGACGAACTGCTGACCAAGTTGGTGGTGGAGGCCTACAACGATCTCGCCGACGCTGCGGCGCGAGCGATCGCCCCGATCGCGGACCCCGGCGACCGGCTGCGCGCGACAGCACTGGCCATGCGCGCCTGGGCCGTGGCCGACCCGCCCCGGTGGGCCCTGCTCTACGGCAGCCCGGTGATCGGGTACGCCGCCCCGGCCGACCTGACCACCGTGCCGGGCACGCGGGTGATCGCCTTGGTGCTCGCCGAGTTGGCTGCAGCCGGCGATGCCCGACTGCTGCGCCCGGACCTGCAACGGCCACCGGCGGCGATCACGACCGACCTGCAGCGCGCGGCCGAGGAACTGCAGGTCACGACCTCCGCGTCCGTGGTCGCCGCCGGTACGCTGCTCTGGTCGGTGATCATCGGCGGAATCAGCCTGGAGGTCTTCGGCCAGTACGGAGACGAATCCTTCTCCGATCCCGAAGCCTTGTTCGCGCACCAGATCCGGCAGGTGCTGGCATCGATCTTCGTCGACGCCGCCGATTCCGCCACCGGCGGAGAACCGGGCGCCCACTAGCATCGGGCAGATCCCGCCCGGCCAGCAGTGGCCGCCCGGCGGTGAACCAGCCTTTATCGCAACAGACAGCCGTATCGCAGCAGACAGGAAGGTGCCCGATGCTCTCACGCGCCCGAGCCAGGGCGATCGTTGCGTCCAAGGGATTCCAGCTGGCGGTGGTCGGGACGATCTTCGCCAATGCGATCGCCGTCGGTCTGGAGTCCTCCCCGACCATCCTGGAACGTCATGGCACCGCACTGCGGGTGGCCGAGATCCTGATCGTGATCGCGCTCTGCGTCGAGCTCGGCCTCCGCCTGTGGGCCGAGGGCAAGCGCTTCTTCCGCAGCGGCTGGAACTGGTTCGACCTGCTGATCGTCCTGGTGGCCCTGATCCCGGCCGTCAGCCATCTCCGGGTGCTGCGCGTGCTGCGGGTGCTGCAATTGGCCCGGTTGGTCTCGATCCTGCCCAGTCTGCGCCGGATCGTCTCGGCGATGATGTCGGCGGTACCGAGCATCTTCACCGTGATCATGATGCTGGGCGTCGCGCTCTACAGCGGCGCGGTGATCGGCACCCATCTGTTCTCCGATGTCGATGAGTACTTCGGCAGTCTTGGCCGGTCGATGTTCACCATGTTCGAGATCATGACCATCGAGGCCTGGCCCGATGTCGCCGCAGCGGTGATGGACAAGCACCCGGCCGGCTGGATCTTCTTCGTCATCTATCTGGTGATCGTCGGCTTCATCATGCTCAATCTGCTGATCGGTGTGATCGTCTCGGCGATGGAGACCGAGGTGAACCGGGAGCGTCTGGAAGCCGACCAGGAGCTGGAACGGATCCAGTACGAGGCGATCATGGCCAAGCTGGAACGGATCGAACGCCGGCTCGGCCCCGAGGGCAGCGACAAGGGGACGTGACCGCCGGTCACGTCCCCTCGTATCGCGTTCAGTCCTGGATCAGTTGCCGCCCTCGGTGAGGGTCACCTCGATCGGCGTGAAGGACTCCCCGGTCAGATCCAGATCGGGTTGCTCCTCGGCCAGCTCATCCAGTGCCCGCTGCATGTACTCGGTGGTGTAGGCGGTCTCCGGCGGCGCGGTGGTGATGATCTGTTCACCGTTCTCGTTGGTCGTCCGCAACGCCAGATCGACCGTCCGGTCCCATGCCTCGGGATCCATCATGCCGATCCCGTTCGGCGACGGCCAGATCAGCTTGTTGATCTCGTTCACCATCCACTTCTCATGGGTGAGCGGCCAGCTCGACCCCTCCTCGATCACCACATCGGCCATCTCCTCGGGATTCTGTGCCGCATAGGCCCACCCCTGGGCGACCGCCTTCAGGAAGGAGACCGTGGTCTCCTGGTAGGCGGGGTCGGACTCCAGCCGCCCGGCATCGGCCCAGATCGCATCCTGCAGCATCGCGCCGCCGGTGTCTTCCTCGTAGCTGATCACGTTGAAGTCCTCCGGGGTGTACAGCGCACCGGTGTCGGGATTCACCGTCTCCAGCAATTGGGCGTACTCGTTGTACGTCATCGCCTGGGCCGCATCGATGTCACCTTGCAGAAAGGCGTTCATGTTGAAGTCCTGGGTGATGATCTCCACCGAGTTGGAATCGAGGCCTTCCTCGGCCATGGCGGCGAAGATCTCCCACTCGTTGCCGAATCCCCAGCTGCCGATCCGCTTGCCCTCGAAGTCGGCGACGCTGGTGATCCCGCTGTCGGCCATCGAGACCTGCAGCGTGCCCGAGGTCTGCAGGATCTGGGCGATGTTGGTGATGTTGGCACCGGACTCAATCGACCCGAGCACCTTCGGCACCCAGGCGATGGCGTAGTCGGCCTCACCGTTCACCAGTGCATCCTGCGGCACGATGTCACCACCGGAGGGGACGATCTCGACATCCAGGCCCTGCTCCTCGAAGAAGCCCTGCTCGAGTGCTGCGTAGTACCCGGCGAACTGTCCCTGCGGCAACCACTGCAGTTGCAGGGTGACCTCGGTCAGCTCACCGCCCCCGTCACCCCCCGGTTCGGACCCTCCGTCGGAGGAACAGGCGGTGAGCGCGAGTGCTGCACTCGCGGCCACCAGGCCGGCCGCAATGCGGCGCATCGGTGTGGTCATGGATCTCCCCTTCATTGATGATCACCGTCAATGGCTGCTTGCCGACGGACGCCCCCCGCGGGCTGTTGCCCACCGCTCCATTGCGGCGGTGACGAGAAAGAACACCAGTCCGAGCAGGATCGCCACGGCCACATAGGCCCAGGCGCGTGCGTACTGACTGGAAGCCGAGGCGGTGGTGATGAAACTGCCGATACCGCCTCGCGGGCCGCCGAAGTACTCCGCGACCAGTGCCGAGATGACCGCCAGGGAACTGGCGATCCGGACCCCGGTGAAGATGAACGGTACGGCCGCCGGCAGGGTCAGCACTCGCAGCGTCTGCCAGGTGCTGGCGGCATAGGCCCGCAGCAGTTCCCGGTGCACCGGCCGGGTCTGCCGCAGACCACGCAGGGTGTTGACGAAGACCGGGGTGAACGCGGCCAGACCGGCGATCATCTGCCGGCCGGTCTCGGCGTCGGCACCGAACATGGTGTTCAGCACCGGCGCCAGGGCGACGATCGGTACGACCGCGAGCGCGGCGACCACCGGTGCGGCCATCGCATCGATCGGTTTCGCCATCGACGCGGCCAGGGCGAGCACCACCCCGATCACGGTGCCGCCGACCAGACCGACCAGGGCATTCCAGCCGGTCACCTTGGCGGCGGCGAACAACTCCGGGGCGAAGGCGACGAACTCCCCCGCGATCGCTCCCGGGCTGGGCAACAGGTAGTCGTCGACCACTCCGGAACCGGCCAACGCCTGCCACAGGCCGAGCGCAATCACCCCCAGGGCGACCGGCGCGATCACCCGGGTGGCCGGCGCTTCGGCGATGCTGGCCATCAGTGTGCCGCTCCTGCGTGCAGCGCCTCACGTACCGCGGTCACCATGGCAAAGTACGGGGCACTCTGGCGCAGTTCCTCGTCGCGGGCAGCGCCGTCGAACTCCATGGTCACGATCTCCTGGATCCTGCCCGGTCGTGGCGACATCACGACCACCCGGTCGGAGAGGAAGGCCGCCTCGGGGATCGAGTGGGTGACGAAGACGACCGCCGCCTCGGTCTCCTTGGTGATCCGTACCAGTTCGGACTGCAACCGCTCGCGGGTCATCTCGTCCAGCGCACCGTACGGTTCGTCCATCAGCAGCAGTTTCGGCCGCTCGGCCAGCGAGCGGGCGATCGCGACCCGCTGCTGCATACCGCCGGAGAGCTGGTCGGGATAGTGCTTGGCGAAGTCGGGCAGACCTACCAGTTCCAGCAGTTCCTTCGCCCGGGCGGTCCTCGCCGCCTTGCCGACCCCGTGCAGTTCCAACGGCAGTTCGATGTTGGCCAGGACGGTCCGCCAGGGCAGTAGCCCCGCCTGCTGGAACGCGATGCCGTAGTCTTGGTCGAGTCGTGCCTGCCGGGCGAACTTGCCGAACACCCGGACCGCTCCGGTGGTCGGTTGTTCCAGATCGGCGATCACCCGCAGCAGGGTGGACTTGCCACATCCGGAGGGGCCGATCAAGGAGACGAACTCACCGGCCGCGATCGTCAGCTCGATCCCCTGCAGGGCGACCACTTCACCCGAACCGGTGGCGAACCGCTTGTCCACCGCATCGACGGCGACAGCCGGTTCCCTGGACTCAGCACTCATGCATTGACCTCCGCGCGTCGATAGTTCTTCAAGATCATTCCGAGGATGCCGACCGAGCCGGCGGCGATCAGGCCCAGCAGGACCGCACCGATGATCGGCGCCCAGGCCTTCTCCGGGTCACCGGATGCCTGACCGGCGAAGGTCACCAGCATCCGGCCGATCCCGCCCTGCATACCGGTGGATACCTCGGCAACCACCGCGCCGACGACGGCATTCGCTGCGGCCAGTCGCAGCGCCGGCAGTAGGTAGGGCACCGCGGCCGGCAAGCGCAATCTGATCAAGGTCTTCGACCATCCGGCGGCATAGCTGCGGAACAGCTCGTTGTGGATGGCATCGGGGGAGTTCAAACCGCGCAGGGCACCGATGGCGATCGGGAAGAACGCCAGGTAGGAGGCAATCACCGCCACCGACATCCAATCGGCCCACTCGAAGTCACCGATCTCGATCTGTGAGCCCCAGGTTTTGACCAAAGGAGCGAAGGCGATCAGCGGTACGGTCTGGCTCAGCACGACCCAGGGCAGGACGGCGGCCTCGGCGAGCTTCCAGCGCTGCATCAGCAGGGCCAGTGCCATGCCGATGACCAACCCGACCAGCCAGCCGACCGCCGCGATCCCAAGGGTGACCGCACAGGCCAGCAACACGTCCAGCCACAACGGCTCCGAGCGGGAGGAACTGGTCGTCCCCTCGCTGATCCGGATGAAGATCTCCCAGATGTGGGGCATCGCCAGGTCGCTGGTACGGGGCAGCACCCGGACGCCGCCGATCACCAACCCGTCCTCGGGTCCGATGGCCTTGTAGCCCTCCCAGAGCAGCCCGAGCAGCAGTACCCCGGCCACACCCCAACCGATCCGCGACCAGTCCGGCCCGCGGCGGCGGGCCCGTACCGCAGGTGCGGTGTCAGCTGCGCTCATACCGCGACCCGATCATGATCACTTCGGACCACCGAAGATCAGGCACGGGCGGTCACCGTCTCCCGCAGTGCCGGGATCACCACCTCACCGTAGACCCGCAGGGTCTCCTCCTTGTTGTCGTGCTGGAGATACCCGGCGAACTGGTCGACTCCCAACGCCTTCAGCGCCTGCAGCTTCTCGATGTGCTGTTCGGCGGTGCCCAGCAGGCAGAACCGGTCGACGATCTCGTCCGGCACGAAGTCGACATGATCGTTCCCGGCGCGACCGTGGGTGTTGTAGTCGTACCCGGTCCGGCCGGCGATGTAGTCGGTCAGGGCCTGCGGCACCGAGCCCTGGTCGCCGTACTTAGCGACGATGTCGGCGACATGGTTGCCGACCATTCCGCCGAACCAGCGGCTCTGGTCCCGCATGTGCTGCAGGTCGTCACCGATGTACATCGGTGCGGCGACGCAGATCTTCACCGTCGACGGATCGCGTCCGGCATCGGCGGCTGCGGTACGGACGGTGTTGATCATCCATTCGGCGATGTCCAGATCGGCCAGCTGCAGGATGAACCCGTCCCCGACCTCACCGGCCAGTTGCAACGCCCGCGGACCGTAGGCGGCCACCCAGACATCCAACTGGCTGCCGCTCGACCAGGGGAACTGCAAGGTGGCGCCGTTGTACTCCACCGCCCGGGAGTTCGCCAGCTCCCGGATCACATGGATCGATTCCCGCAGCGCCTTCAAGGTGGTCGGCCTGCCACCGGTCACCCGTACCGCGCTGTCGCCGCGACCGATGCCGCAGATCGTCCGGTTGCCGTACATCTCGTTCAGCGTGGCGTAGAGGCTGGCGGTGACGGTCCAGTCCCGGGTGGCCGGGTTGGTGACGAACGGCCCCACCTTGATCTTGCGGGTCTCGGCCAGGATCGCCGAGTAAAGCACATAGGGCTCCTGCCACAGCAGATGGGAGTCGAAGGTCCAGGCATGACTGAAACCGTGCTGTTCGGCCAACTTGGCCAAGGCGACGGTCCGGCTGGCCGGAGGGTCGGGTTGCAGTACTGCGCCGAATTCCATGATCGGTTCCTGTCTCAGTTGAGGTACTGGCTGAGGCCACGCTTGATGTACTGCCCGTGTCCCTTGGTGCCGATGTAGTTGCCACCGTCGACGACCACCTTGCCGCGGGACAGCACGGTGTCCACCCGTCCGTCGATCTCGAATCCCTCCCAGGCCGAGTAGTCCATGTTCATGTGATGGCTGCGGCCGGTGGGATTGCCGTCGGCATCGACCGGCAGCCCGATCGAGGTGTGCCCGTTGGGGTCGTAGATCACCACATCGCCGTCGGCACCGGGGGCGATCACGCCCTTCTTGCCGTACATGCCGAACATCCGCGCCGGGGTGGTGGAGGTGATCTCCACCCACCGCTCCAGCGTCAGCTGACCGTTGACGACACCTTGGTACATCAGGTCCATCCGGTGCTCGACGCTGCCGATGCCGTTCGGGATCTTGGAGAAGTCACCGATCCCCAGCTCCTTCTGCTCCTTCATGCAGAACGGACAGTGGTCGGTGGAGACCATCTGGATGTCATTGGTCCGCAGGCTCTGCCACATGTGGTCCTGATGACCCTCGGCCCGCGAGCGCAGCGGCGTCGAGCAGACCCATTTGGCTCCCTCGAAACCGGGCGCACCGAGCTGTTCTTCCAAGGAGAGGTACAGGTACTGCGGGCAGGTCTCACCGAAGATGTTCAGGCCCTTGTCCCGGGCTGTGGCGATCTGGTCGACCGCCTGTTTGGCGCTGACATGCACCACGTAGAGCGGCGCACCGGTCAGGTCGGCGATCATGATCGCGCGGTGGGTGGCCTCCTCCTCGGCCTGCCACGGCCGGGTGATCCCGTGGTAGTAGGGGCCGGTGTTGCCGGCGGCGATCGCCTGCTGCACCAGGACGTCGATCATGGCGCCGTTCTCAGCGTGCATCATCATCATGGCGCCGTTCTCGGCACCCTTCTGGAAGGCCCGCAGGATCTGTCCGTCGTCGGAGAGGAAGACCCCCTTGTAGGCCATGAACAGCTTGAAGCTGGTGACGCCCTCGGTGATCAACTCATCCATCGCCTTCAGCGACTCGTCGCCGACATCGGAGAGGATCTGATGGAAGCCGTAGTCGATCGCGCAGTTCCCACCGGCCTTCTCCTGCCACAGGTGGTACTGGTCGAGCGGACGCTGGTCGGGGTACTGGACGACGAAGTCGACGATGCTGGTCGTACCGCCGATCGCCGCTGCCGTGGTCCCGGTCTCGAAGGTGTCGGAGGCGAAGCTGCCCCCGAAGGGCATCTCCATGTGGGTGTGGGCATCGATCCCACCGGGGATCACGTACTTGCCGGTGGCATCGATCACCTGGTCGACATCGGCGGCCAGATCCGTACCCAGCAGGACACTGCCCGGCGCCAGTACGGCAACGATCTTCTCACCGTCGATCAGGACATCGGCAGCGGTCCTGCCGGTCGCGCTGACCACGGTTCCGTTCTTGATCAGGATGGTCATCAGAATCTCCTCACGGGGCGACGATGTCGCCGTAGCTGTCGGGACGACGATCGCGGTAGAACTGCCAGTCGTCGCGCATCTCCTGCACCAGTCCGAGATCGAGATCGCGGATCAGCAACTCCTCGGATTCACCCGAACCGCGCTCGCCGACGAAATTGCCTCGCGGGTCGATCACCTGGCTGGTGCCGTAGAAGTTCACCGCCTCGTCCCCGTACTCGTTGTCCTCCAGGCCGACCCGGTTGGGTTGCAGCACGAAGTAGCCGTTCGCCACCGCTGCGGCCGGCCCCTCGATCTCCCACAGCCGGTTGGAGAGGCCGGGTTTGGTGGCGTTGGGGTTGAAGACCATGTGGGCGTCGTTGAGCCCGAGTTCACGCCATCCCTCGGGGAAGTGGCGGTCGTAGCAGATGTAGGTGCCGACCCGGCCGACCGCGGTCTCGAACACCGGGTAGCCCAGGTTTCCGGGGCGGAAGTAGAACTTCTCCCAGAACTTGTCCACATGCGGGATGTGGTGTTTGCGGTACTTGCCCAGGATCGTGCCGTCGGCGTCGACGATCACATTGGTGTTGTAGTAGACGCCGGTCTGCTCCTCCTCGTAGATCGGGAGGATGGTGACCATCGACAGTTCCTTGGCCAGGGCGGCGAAGCGCTGCACGATCGGGCCGTCGGCCGGCTCGGCGTAGCGGTAGTACTTCTTGTCCTGGGTGATCCCGAAGTAGGGACCATAGAAAAGCTCCTGGAAGCAGATCACCTGCGCACCCTGGGCGGCGG
The DNA here is from genome assembly GCF_004364645.1 of Naumannella halotolerans. Taxonomy (NCBI): domain Bacteria; kingdom Bacillati; phylum Actinomycetota; class Actinomycetes; order Propionibacteriales; family Propionibacteriaceae; genus Naumannella; species Naumannella halotolerans. The sequence goes on from NZ_SOAW01000004.1 coordinate 18,111, forward strand.
CATCGCGCATGAACTGCTCATGCCGGTCCAGCATCGACTCCTTGTCACCGGTCCAGGTGGTCTGGGTGATTGCTGCCCTGACTACGGTCATCGTGGCCCTCCCCGGCAGTACAGCGCTTCCAACGAAACGTCACTGCCTCGTCCTGTAAGTTTTGTTATGTTCACCGTTGAACATTTCGCCGTTGTTTCATCAGATCACACGGAGGTAAATGTGCGCCAGACGGTGGCGGAAAGAATCTCCGACCGTTCTCCCCACGGCATCGCCGCGGGTATCGCCTCCTTGATCAACTCCGGGGAACTGGCTCCCGGCGAGCGCCTGCCGACGGTTCGCGAACTCGCCCTCGACCTCGGTGTCAGCCCGGCCACGGTCAGCGCGGCCTGGCAGCGACTGTCGGGGCTGGGCCTGATCATCTCCCGGGGACGCAGCGGGAGTTTCGTCCGGGCGACCAATCGGCAGTGGATGCCGCCTCGCTTCCGGCCACTGGCCCGCCAGTCCGATGCCACCCGGCTGGACCTGTCGACCGGTACGCCGGACGCGCAGCTGTTGCCACCGCTGGACCATGCACTGTCCCGGATCTCACCGGGTGCGGCCACCAGCAGCTACCTCGACCGGCCGGTGATCGACGAGCTGGACCAATTGTTGCGCAAGCAGTGGCCGTACCCGGTCGAGTCCCTGACCGTCGTCGACGGAGCCCTGGACGGCATCTCCCGGGCACTGGACTCGATCCTGCGCTTCGGTGACGGGGTGATCGCCGAGGATCCCGGTTTCCCGCCGGTGTTCGACCTGCTCGACCACCTGGGCGGCGTCCGGCTCCCGGTCGGCCTGGATCACGAGGGGATCGTCGTCGATGATCTTGCCCATGCGTTGAACCATCACCCTCGGGTGCTGGTGCTGCAGCCGCGTGCGCAGAACCCGACCGGTATCAGCATGAGCCACCGGCGCGCCGAACAACTCGCCCGGGTGATCGGTGGGCACCCGAACGGGGAGGAGCTGATCATCATCGAAGATGATCACTCCGGGTCCATCTCCAGCTCCCCGTTGATCAGTCTCGCCGAGTGGCTGCCGCAGCAGGTGCTGCATCTGCGCAGCTTCTCCAAGTCCCACGGACCCGACCTGCGCATCGCCGCCCTGGCCGGGCCGCCGCGGCTGGTCGATCCGATCGTCTCCCGCCGGATCCTCGGCCCGGGCTGGACGTCGCGGATGATCCAGCAGTTGCTGTACGAACTGCTGAGCCGGGCCGAGTCGATCACCCAGGTTGCCCGAGCCCGGCGCGAGTACCGGAACCGGCAGCAGAACCTGGTCAGCACGCTGCAGCATGCGGGGGTGCCGATCAATCGTCCCGGTGACGGGTTGAACCTGTGGCTGCCGGTCGGCAACGAACGCAGTGCGGTGGTGCAACTCGCCGCCAGCGGGATCAAGGTGGCGGCCGGCAGCGCCTTCCAGGCCGAGGCCGGTGAACCCGGTGAGTTCATCCGGATCAGCCTCGGCCAGTTGCGCGGTGACGTGTCCGAGATCGGCGGCCTGATCGCCGATGCCGTCCGTTGAGGTGAGCGAAATCTGCCACTCGATCGCGAATTCGGCACCGGAGCGGCAGATCGGGCGATCGAGTGGAGGATCTCGCTCAGAAGCGGGCCCAGACCCCGTCGAATCAGACCCCGTCGAATCAGCCCCCTCGATTCAGACCCCGTCGAATCAGACCCCGCCGAAGAAGTCCCGCAGCAACTGTCCGCACTCTGCTGCCCGCACCCCGCCGACCACCTCCGGGCGATGGTTCAGCCGCGGATCGCGGACCACATCGAACAGGGAGGCGATGGCCCCCGCCTTCGGGTCGTAGGCGCCGAAGACGATCCGGTCGAGCCGGGCCAGCACCGATGCCCCGGCACACATCGCGCAGGGCTCCAGGGTGACGACCAGGGTGAGTCCGGTGAGTCGCCACTGCCCGACCCGTTCGGCGGCCCGCCGGATAGCCAGTACCTCGGCATGGGCGGTCGGGTCGCCGGTCAGCTCCCGCTCGTTGCCGGCCCCGGCGACCACCCGCCCCGCTGCGTCGATCACCACCGCCCCGATCGGGACGTCATGGTGAGCCAGCGCCCGTTCGGCATGATCCAACGCCTCGCCCATCGGCGGGTCGAAGCGGGAAGCCATCAGGAGAATTCGTTGTCGACAACCCGCCGGACGACCGGGCCGATGCCGATCCGCTCGGCGATCGCCAGCACCACCTCGACCGAGTCGGCATCGTCCTCGAGCTCGGCCAGCTGGGCCTCCAACTCGAAGTCGCTGATGCCGATGTCGCCGAAGATCCCGAGGTCGCCGATCGGCTCGAAGTCGTCGGAGTCGATGTCGTTCTCGTTCAGGTAGTCGGCGACATCGCGGGCGATCGGCCAATCCTCACTGGCGCCGCCGTCGGACAGGACGGTCTGCACCATCCGGCCGCGTACCCGTACCAGCACGATCAGTTCACCGACCAGGGAGACGAAGCCGATCGCGCCGGCATCACCGGGCAACCGACGCAGCTGGACGATCAACTCCTCCAGATCGTTGGCGAGTTCCAGGTCCAGCGCCCGGGCGACCGGCATGCCGTCCTCGCGATAGGCGGCGACCACCAGATCGATCTCGTCGGCGGTCGCGTCCTCGGGCTCGTCGAAGGCGTCGTCATCGAGATCTTCGTCGTCGGGATCGATCTCGGGCTCATCGGGGTCCCGAGCACCCGCGTCGTCGGCTGCGCGCCCGAGTTGGAAGGACTCGTAGTCCTCGGAGTCGTAATCGCTCACCAGGGTCTCCCGCTCACCGCCCCATGGTGCCAGATCGACGGCGATACCGGTACGCCGATCCGGGCCGGACCCGCGCATCGACGGCCCGTTTGTGGGAAAGTGCTCGGTGTGGAACTGCGCGTCGTCGATCATCCGCTGGTAACGCACAAGTTGACCGTCCTGCGGGACGAGTCGACCGATTCGGCGACCTTTCGGCAACTGACCGAGGAACTGGTCACCTTGCTGGCCTACGAGGCGACCAGGGAGATCCGGGTCGAGCCGGCGACGGTGCAGACCCCGGTCGCCCCGGCCACCGGGGTACGGCTGTCCGACCCGCGGCCGATGGTGGTGCCTATCCTGCGTGCAGGGCTCGGAATGCTGGAGGGCATGACCAAGCTGATCCCGACCGCCGAGGTCGGTTTCGTCGGCATGGTCCGCAATGAGGAGACGCTGCAGCCGGTCACCTATGCCGAGCGGCTGCCGCACAATCTGGCCGGCCGCCAGTGCATCGTGCTGGACCCGATGCTGGCCACCGGCGGCTCGCTGGCCGGGACCGTGCAGTTCCTGGTCGACCGCGGTGCCGACCACATCACCTGTATCTGCCTGCTGGCCGCCCCCGAGGGCATCGAGCGGCTGAAGGAGCTGCTCGAACCGCTGCAGATCCCGACCACCCTGGTGGTCGCCGCGGTGGACGAGAAGCTGAACGAGAAGGGCTACATCGTGCCCGGCCTCGGCGATGCCGGTGACCGGTTGTACGGCGTCACCGACTGAGGCCGTCCGCGCCCGGCGCCGGCTCCCGTCCTGCGAGTCGCCCGCCGACCAGCCCGGTCAGGGCCTCGCGTGCAGCCGGGCGAGCACCCGTTCCAGATCGGCCGGATGCCGCAGGCGCAGTACCGGTACGCCGTCGGGCGCGGCCTCCCAGGCACGCAGCTGCGCGCGTTTGCGACCGAAGGACTTGAAGTGCCAGATCAGGATCGAGTCCCGCGACAGGATCTGACCGAGGTTTTCGACGTTGCCGTTGCAGACAGGTTCACGGGTGAGCCACCGGCGGGCGGTACGGCGCAGCAACCGCCCGAAACTGAGCCGGCGCGAGTAGTCCAACCCCACCACCACCTGTGCCCGGGGAAGCACCTGATCGCGGAATGTCTGGTAGCTGGAGTCGAAGACCCAGGACGGGGCGGCGGCCAGTTCCGCAGCCAGTGATCGTTGCTCGGCCGGATCGCGATTCACCCAGCCGGGCAGCCAGCCGATCTCGTCGTCGACCAGGTGCACCGGCAGGTCCAGCAGCTCGCCGAGTCGGTGCGCTGCGGCGCTCTTGCCCGATCCGGTCACGCCGTGCAACAGGATTCGCCTTGCCGAGCGAAGATCCTCAGTGGTCGCGGCAGGCATCGGAACACGCTATCGCGCAGGCAGCGATGGCGCAGCCAGCTCTGCGACGTACCACCACCCGCACCGAGAGCGCCGGACTCACAGTCCCTCGTTCTCGGCCCAGTGTCGGAGCAGGGCGGTCAGTTGTTCGACCTCGTCGGCGCTGAGCGAACCGAGCAGCAGGCGCTCGTTCTCCATGTGGGCGGTGAAGGTCTCGTCGATCAGCTCGCGACCGGCGTCGGTGAGGGAGACGGTCCGTCCGCGCTGGTCGGCCTCGGAGACCCGGCGGGTGATCAGCCCGCGCGATTCCAGTCGGTCCAGTCGCTTGCTCATCCCACCTGTGGTCACCACCGTGTTCCGAGCCAGCTCACCGGCAGCCATTGCGTAGGGCACCCCTTCGCGGCGCAGAGTCGCCAGTACGTCGAACTCCCCCTCGGTCAGTCCGTACTCGGCATAGAGGGCGACCAGTTCGACCGTGAGGTGATTGGCGATCCGGTGCAGGCGCCCGATCAGTCCCAAGGGAGCGACATCGACACCCGGCCGTTCCCGCTGCCACTGCTGCTGCACTCGTCCGATGAAATCCACGCTCTGGAGTTTAGCTTCCGTGGAAGCTATCTTTATCTTCCATGGAAGCTAAATTGCGGGACGTCCTCATCACCGCGATCGCACCGATCGCCTGGGGCAGCACCTATGTGGTGACGGCTCAGCTGCTCCCGGCCGATCTGCCACTGTGGGGAGCTGCGCTGCGTGCAGCCCCCGCAGCAGTGTTCCTGCTGCTGCTGTCCCGGCGCCGGCCGCACGGCGCCTGGTGGTGGCGCGCGGCACTGCTCGGGGTGATCAACGTCGTCGCCTTCTTCATCCTGATCTACCTGGCCGCCCATCACCTGCCCAGCAGTGTGGCCTCGGTGATCATGGCCGCCTCACCGCTGGCAATGGTCGGCGCGGCGTGGCTGCTCGCCTCCGAATCACCCAGTGCACGGGTGATCCTGGGGGCTGCCGTGGGGATCATCGGCGTACCCCTGGTCGTCGGCTTCGCCCACGGTGGTGACCTGATCGGACTGTGCGCCTCGATCAGCGCGATGATCATCTCCGCGATCGGTTTCGCGCTCACCAAGCGTTGGAGCGGGCAGGTACGGGTGATCGATGCGACCGCCTGGCAGTTCGCCTTCGGCGGCGCAGCGCTGGTGGTGGTGGCGATCCTCGGCGAAGGTACACCTCCGGTCTTCAGCACCTCAGAACTATTGGGATTCACCTATGTGGCGGTGATCGCCACCGCTGCGGCATTCGTCTGCTGGTTCCACGGGCTCGCCGTGCTGCCCGCCGGTGTGGTCGGTGTGATCGGCCTGCTCAACCCGGTGACCGGGGTGCTGCTGGGTGCCCTGATCGCCGACGAGTCCCTGACCGTCGGCCAACTGGTCGGCATCACCATCGTCGGCATCGGGGTACTGATCGGGCAGCATCGCCCACGGCGGGTCGGCGCCGCGCCTCCCACTGCGAGTACGTGCATTCCCGGAGGCGAGCGATGACCAGTCCCCTTGCGAGTGCAGTGAACAGCCGGCACCCGACCAGACTCCGAGGGCGCGTACCCGCGCGAACGTACCGAGACGGTGCTCCACTGCCGGGTGGCCGGGTCACCTGCGGCACGTCGGCCTCAGGAACCGTCCAGAGCCGACCCGATCGTCACCGGCGAACCACAGGCGGAACAGTCGGCGCTGCCGAAGGCGTACCGAAGCATGGCGGCAACTCCACGACGCCCGTTGACCGTTGCCAGCCTGATCAACTGCGCTTCTCCGGGCCCTTCCGGATCGGCCACCGGATCGACGACCGTCGGTGTTCCCGGACCTTCCCACGGGGCCAGGGTCACCGGTTCGTCCTCCGTCCGCAGGACCAGCAGGCGTCGACAGTTCGGGCAATCGAGCAGTGCCTCACCCTCGCCGAGAACACCGAGGCAACGCGACCACGGCCCCCCGTGCGCGAGGGCCATCCAGGTCTCCAGCCCATAGAGGAAGTCGGCATCGGTAGCGCTCAGCGGCAGGCACTGTTCGGCCAGTTCGGCCAACTCGGCCAGTTCCCGGGCATAGCGCCGCCGTACCTGCGCGGGATCCTCGGGTCCGTCCTCGGCGGCAACGATCGCACCGACCAGTTGCAGCGGCGCGATGTAACCCCGTGGTCGCTGCTGCAGACAGATGTCGGTCAGCGCACCGATCGCGGCGTAGCTGGCACTCGCCACGGTCCCCTGATGACAGAGGTGGCTCCACAGCTCGTCCCAGACCGGCCCGGAGTCGTCGGCTTGTCGTGCCCGGGCCAACAACTCACCACCTTGGAGACGATGACCAATGCCCGGCTGGCCACCGGCATCAGCGCCGCGTTGCCGTACACCGTCTGCAGTTGCGTCCAGTCGATCACCCATCCTCCTCAAGGCATGTGGGCCCCTCAGGGCATGCGGGTCGGTACGCCCACGCCGGCCTGGAACAGGTCAGTAGTAGTAGGGGAAGCGCGACCAGTCCGGATCACGCTTCTCCAGGAAGGCATCGCGACCCTCGACCGCCTCATCGGTCATGTAGGCCAGCCGGGTGGTCTCGCCGGCGAACACCTGCTGACCGATCAGCCCGTCATCGATGGTATTGAAGGAGAACTTCAGCATCCGTTGCGCGGTCGGGCTCTTGGCGCAGATCCGGGCCGCCCACTCCAGGCCGACGGTCTCGAGTTGATCATGGTCGACGACCCGGTTGACCATTCCCATCCGGTGCGCATCCTCGGCATCATGGACATCGCCGAGGAAGAAGATCTCCCGGGCGAACTTCTGTCCCACCTGCCGCGCCAGGTACGCCGAGCCGAATCCGCCGTCGAAGGAGCCGACATCGGCATCGGTCTGTTTGAACTTCGCGTGCTCGCGGGAAGCCAGGGTGAGATCGGCCACCACGTGCAGGCTGTGCCCGCCTCCGGCGGCCCATCCGTTCACCAGGGCGATCACCGGTTTCGGCATGAACCGGATCAACCGCTGCACCTCCAGGATGTGCAATCGGCCCAGCTTGCCCGGGTCGACGCTCTCGGCGGTCTCCCCCTCGGCGTACTGGTAGCCCGCCCGGCCACGGATTCGCTGGTCGCCGCCGGAGCAGAAGGCCCAGCCGCCGTCCTTCGGCGACGGCCCGTTGCCGGTCAGCAGCACACACCCGATGTCGGAGCTCATCCGTGCATGGTCGAGCGCCCGGTAGAGCTCGTCGACGGTGCCGGGGCGGAACGCGTTGCGTACCTCCGGCCGGTCGAAGGCGATCCGCACCGCCGGGACGTCGATCGCCCGGTGGTAGGTGATGTCGGTGAAGTCGAATCCCTCGACGGGTTTCCAGACCGCGGTGTCGAGGTTCGAGCGGGAATTGGCTGCTGCGTCGTTCACCCCGCACACGCTAGTCGCCGCCCGCTCCCGGAAAACGACGGCCCACGCTGCCGCGCCCGCCCCGGACACCCTGATCGGCGCGGTGACGCCCCCGCGGCGCGGCGGCGAGCCGTCGAAATCCCACCAGTGGTGTCGCGACCCGGGACGCGAACGACCGCGCAAGGCCTCCCCTCTCCGCCGAGTTCCCCGACGAGTCCGCCGAGTTCCCCGCCGAGTTCCCCGAGTTTCCCCGACGAGCCGTCGCCGGCCGGGCTCGGGAACTCGGCATGATCTACCCTCGGGCCATGGCCGATTCGCTGCGCACCCAGCTCACCCGGGCCGCCAGCGGCCTGGCCCGGCGACTCACCCGCGACCTGATCCACAGCCGCGCGGCCAAGTCGAGCGCGAAACCGAAGCCGCCACGACGTCGACCTCGGCAGGGGCCGGGGCAGGATCGGCCGACCGACTACCCCGGTGACTTCGTCGGCGTCCCCGACTTCGCCTACAACCCCGAGCTCGACGGCGAGGCCGACCCCGGCGAGATCGTCTGGACCTGGGTCCCCTACGAGGAGGATCACCACCAGGGCAAGGACCGGCCGGTGCTGCTGATCGGCCACGACGGGCCGTGGCTGCTCGCGCTGCAACTGACCAGCAAGGACCACGACCGCGACACCGACACCCGCACCGGTCGTCACTGGGTCGACATCGGCTCCGGTGACTGGGATGCCGAGCGTCGCCCGTCGGAGGTACGGGTGAACCGGATCATCCGCGTGGATCCGAACGCGGTACGCCGCGAGGGCGCGATCCTCGACCGCGCACGCTTCGAGCAGGTGAGCCGCGCAGTGCTGGAACACCGGTGACGACGGGCTGGCTCTGGCCCACGCGGACTGACCCCCGGTCACCCCGGGCCCCGGGGAACCCTGCCGACTCCGAATCCCTCAGGATTCCAGGAGCTTGTGACTCAGGGCTGCGACAACCCCGGGGATCAGGACTTCAGGAACTTCACCGCCGCCGCGGCCAGCTTCTCCGGTGACTGCAGGGGCAGCCCATGTGTCCCCCGTTCGATCTCGACCAGCCCCGAGTTGGGGATCAGGTTCGACAGTTCCCTCGCCCCCGGGCCGGTGACCACCGGATCCCAGGTACCGCGAACGACCAGGGTCGGCGCGTTGACCGAGTGCGCAGCGTCCTCGACGCCGGTGCGCAGCGCCTTCTTCCAGGTCTGCCACATCAGCCTCGGCGTCGACCGCAGATAGTCGAACGTGGCCTGCCGGATCACCTGGGTCGGTTCCATCAGTGCATCGGAGGCCAGCCGCAGCGCGGCCTGCCACGCACGCGGCGCCGCCGGGTCGGGCGGGCAGGAGACCACGACGGCCTTGCGTACCCGTTCGGGGTACCGGGCGGCCAGCCGGACCACGATCTGCCCGCCGAGTGAATGCCCGAGCAGGTTGACCCGGTCGACCCCGATCTGGTCCAGCCAGGCGATGATCCCGTCCACCATTTCCGGCACACCGTAGGCACGCGGCGGTGTCTGGCTGTGCCCGCATCCCGGCAGATCGATCGCCAGGATGTGGAAGTCCTCGGTCAACCGGGGTGCCAACTCGGCGAAGGCAGCGCTCGACATCCCCAGCCCGTGGATCAGCAGCAACGGTTCCTGCTCGGGGCGAGGGTCGCGCTCCTCGCGGTAGGAGATCCGCAATCCGCCGACTGTCGCGGTCTTGCGCACCACCACCCGGCGCAGCTTCGAATCATCAGTCATCGAGACCCACATGGTGCCAGTTTCGGGCCGTCGCCCGCGCCTCGACGATCGGCGCCAGCCAACCCCGGTCCGTTGGTCTCGGCATGGACGGCGAGGCGGACAAACGCCTGGACGCGATCGGCGGCAACACGGAAACGGGTGCCACTATGGAGGCGTGCGTGCCGAGGCCAGTGTGCTGCATCTCGATCTGGATGCCTTCTTCGCCTCGGTCGAGCAGCGGGACAAGCCCTCGTTGCGGGGCAAACCTGTCGTGGTCGGTGGGCTCGGCCGCCGGGGAGTGGTCTCCACCGCCTCCTACGAGGCCCGGGTGTTCGGTGTGCATTCGGCGATGCCGATGCACGAGGCGCGAAGGCTCGCCCCGAATGCGGCCTTCCTGTCGGGCCGGTACGCCAAGTACCGCGAGACCAGCGCGGTGGTGATGGGCATCCTCCGGTCGATTTCGCCCCTGGTCGAACCGCTCTCCCTCGACGAGGCGTTCGTCGACCTCGCGGCAGCAGCCGATCCACCGGCCTTCGACGCAGAATCCCTGACCGAGTTCGGCGCCGAGCTGAAGTCGGCGGTCGCGAAGGCCACCGGCGGCATCTCCGCCTCGCTGGGCATCGGCACCTCGAAGTTCATCGCCAAACTGGCCACCGAACTCGGCAAACCCGACGGTTGCCGCATCGTCGCCCCCGGCACCGAGGTGGAGACGATCGCACCGTTGAACGTGGGGGTGATTCCCGGCGTCGGGCCGGTCACCCGGGACAAGCTGGCGCGCCTGGGGGTACGTACCGTCGCCGATCTGCAACAGCTCTCCCCCGCCGAACTCAACCGCGAACTCGGCCAGGCCCATGGCACCGGGCTGCATGCCCTGGCCTTCGCCCGCGACGAACGGGCGGTCGAACCGGACCGGGAGTCGAAGTCGATCTCGGTCGAGGACACCTTCGAGGACGACATCAGTGACCGTGCCGAGTTGCGGGCGATCACCGAACGACATGCCCGGCTGGTGGCGAATCGGGTACGGGAGGCCCGGCTCTTCGCGCGGACGATCTCGATCAAGATCCGCCGCCCCGACTTCTCCACCGTCACCCGATCGCGGACCCTGCACGGTGCCACCGACCGGGCCGAGGTGATCGCCGCCCAGGCCCATGCACTGCTGGCCGCGCTCGACCTGGGTGGCGGGGTACGCCTGCTCGGGGTGGGAGTGAGCGGTTTCGCCGGGTCGGCACAGGAGGAGCTCTTCGAACTGGCCGACGCATCGGCCGTCGGCGAGACCGACACCCAGACCACCAGTTGGGAGGAGACGCCCCGGCGACGGGTACCGACGCTCCAACCGGGTGCCGATGTCCGGCACACCCACTACGGGCAGGGGTGGGTCTGGGGCACCGGACTGGGCCGGGTGACGGTCCGCTTCGAGACCGTCGACACCGTCGGCCCGATCAAGACCTTCGCCATCGACGACCCCGAACTCGAACTGCTCGACTGATGCGGCCGGTGCGCCGCGCCCGGTAGGAGTCCCGAAGACCTGCACAGGGCGTTTACTGAGCGTTCGCAAAGGGGTTAGTCTTGGGCCCAGGAGGCCAACGATGCATCGCAAACTCAGTGCCGAGGACGCTGCCTTCCAGCAGCGCATGCGGGACTTCTTCACCCATCAGGTTCCCGAGGAACTTCGCCAGGGACCCAGCCGCCGGGAGCTGTCCCCGGAGGATCAACGCACCGCCCAGCGGTTGCTGAACTCCCACGGACTGGCCGTACCGGCCTGGCCACTCGAGTGGGGCGGACAGGACTGGTCCACCCTGCAGCACCACATCTTCCGCGAGGAGATGCAGCTGGCCGGGTTCCCGATGCCACTGGCCTTCAACGTGAACATGGTCGGGCCTGTGATCGCGACCTTCGGTTCCGAGGAACAGAAACAGCGATTCCTGCCGGCCACCGCGAACCTCGACATCTGGTGGTGCCAGGGGTTCTCCGAGCCCGACGCGGGCTCGGACCTGGCCTCGCTGCGCACCTCCGCGGTCCGCGACGGCGATGAGTACGTGATCAACGGCCAGAAGACCTGGACCACCCTGGGCCAGTACGCCGACTGGATCTTCGTCCTGGTACGCACCGACCCCGAGGCCCCGAAGAAGCAACAGGGCATCTCCTTCGTGCTGGTCGACATGCAGGACCCCGGCGTGACGGTCCGGCCGATCAAACTGATCGACGGCGGGCACGAGGTGAACGAGGTCTTCTTCGACAACGTCCGGATCCCCGCCGACCAGTTGGTCGGGGAGGAGAACAAGGGCTGGAACTACGCCAAGTTCCTGCTCGGCAACGAACGCGTCGGAGTCGCCCCGGTCGGATCGATCAAGCGGATCCTGGCCAAGGCCAAGACCTTCGCGAAGTCGGTCGCCACCGACCAGGGAACCCTGCTCGACGATCCGCTGCTGCGTACCCGGATCGCCGACCTCGAGTCGGAGGTGCTGGCACTCGAACTGACCGTGCTGCGGGTTGCCGGTTCGTCGAAGGAAGGCAAACCCGACCCGGCATCCTCGATCCTGAAACTGCGCGGATCCCAACTGCAGCAAGACATCCTCGAGTTGATCACCGATATCGCGGGTCCGGCGGGATTGCGCTGGAGCCACCCGGATGACAGCGAGGTACCCGACTGGGCCGAGGTCGCCAACCCGACCTACCTCAACTACCGCAAGGCGTCGATCTACGGTGGGTCGAACGAGGTCCAGCGACAGATCATCTCCACCGGCATTCTCGGACTGAAGGGCTGATCATGGACTTCACCATCGATTCCGATCTGCGCGCACTGCAGAGCGCGGCAAAGCAGCTCGCCTCCCGCCACCCGCGGGCGGCCACCGGTGGCGAGATCGCTGTCGGGCCCGGTGTGCACGACCCCGCGACCTGGCAGGCACTGAGCGAACTCGGGGCGCTGGCCCTGCCGTTCGACGAGGAAGCCGGCGGACTGGGAGCCGGCGTCGTCGAGGTGTCCCTGGTCGCCGCCGAACTCGGCCGGGCCAATCTGTTGACCGCCTACGCCGATGCCCTGGTCGCCGCCACCGTCCTCGCCGGCGCCCTGGAGGATGCCGAGCTCGGCGAGGAGCTCGCCGAGCTCCTGGAGCAGATCTTCGCCGGTGAGCTGCTGGTCGTACCGGCTCTCACCGAGCCCGGCCGGGCATGGAGCCTGGCCGCGACGGTAAAGGCCGAGCAGTCCGGGGACGGCTGGACCCTCAGCGGTGTGAAGGAACCGGTCCCCTATGCCGATGCCGCGCAGAAGCTGCTCGTCTCCGCCGACACCGCCGACGGCCCCGCCCTGTTCCTGGTCGATGCCGAGCAGCTCGGCACCGGCGGCCGCGTCGAATTGAACGGTACGCCGGGCAGATTGCTGGCGATCGGCGAGCAGGCGAGCAGCCTGCTGCAGCGTGGCATCAACATCGGCACCGCTGCCCTGGCCGGTGAGGCACTGGGCGCGATGGAACAGGCATTGGACCTGACCGTGGAGTACCTGAAGTCGCGCAAGCAGTTCGGCGTACCGCTGATGACCTTCCAGACCCTGTCGCAGCGGGCAGCCGATATGTACGTCTCGGTCGAGCTGGCCCGCAGCGCGGCGCTCTTCGCGGCGATGGTCGCCGGTGAGGATCCTGACGACACCGCGTCGATCTCTCGGGTGAAGGCAGTGATCGGTCGCACCGGCAGGCATGTCGGGCAGGAGGCGATCCAGCTGCACGGCGGCATCGGCGTCACCGCCGAGTACGCGGTGGGCCACCTGACGGCGCGACTGACCGACATCGGCCACACCTTCGGCGACCGTCGACAGCATCTGGCGTCACTCGCAGCCGACATCGATGGCTACGAGCACGTAACAATCCTCAGTTGAGGCGACACATCACCCTTCGTCGCTGAGTCAATCGTCGTACGGCTCAGCGGTTGTTGTGCGGATCTGTCCGTCGATGTGGGATCACGGCCCACGAGGACAGCAGCGCACACCGTCGCTACAGTCGGAAGGTCCCACCTGGCGTCCCGCCCGGTGGGCTACCGCTGCCCCCGAAGGATGGTGATGCGCCATGTCCGCGCCGACAGAACCCGCCGGCCCTCCGACACCGGAAGACGATCTACGCGAAGTGCTGCTCAGTGCTCGCACCACCGAGCAGGTACGTTCGACTGCCTTGGGCCGGGGCAAGCCCCGTATGGACTGGGTGGTTTTCGGTGTGGCGGCGATCGCCTCGGTGCTGTTCGTCATCTGGGGCATCGTCGGCCAGGACTCGCTGTCGAGCGCCTCCAGCGCAGCCCAGGGCTGGGTGATCACCAACCTCGGCTGGTTCTACGTCCTGGCCGCATCGGTGTTCGTGATCTTCGTGCTCTGGCTGGCGGTGAGCAAGTACGGCGGTGTGCGGCTCGGCGCCGATGACGAGAAGCCGGAGTTCAGGACGGTCTCCTGGATCGCCATGATGTTCTCGGCCGGTATGGGTATCGGCCTGATGTTCTTCGGCGCTGCCGAGCCGCTCAGCTTCTTCACCACCCAGATCCCCCCGGGGACCGAGGGGGGCACGGAGGCCGAGGCCATCCGTACCGCGATGGCGACCTCCTTGTTCCACTGGGGTCTGCATCCATGGGCGATCTATGCCGTGGTTGCCATCGCGATCGCCTACGGCGCCTTCCGCAAGGGCCGCCGACAGTTGATCAGTGCGGCCTTCTGGCCACTGTTCGGGCGCAAGTCCGAAGGCTGGTTCGGCAAGGTGATCGACTGCTTGGCGATCTTCGCCACCTTGTTCGGCTCCGCCGCTTCGCTGGGTCTGGGCGCGCTGCAGATCGGCGCCGGTATTCAGTTCCTCGGCTGGGTGGAGAATCCCGGCGTGATCCTCCTGGTGGGCACCATCGTGGTCCTCACCATCGCCTTCATCGCCTCGGCCGTCTCCGGTATCGCCAAGGGCATCCAGTGGCTGGCCAACATCAACATGGTGCTGGCGCTGGCGCTGGCGATCTTCGTCTTCGTCGCCGGCCCGACCCTGTTGATCCTGAACCTGCTGCCGACCACGCTCGGCGAGTACCTGGACCAGATCATCTACATGTCCAGCCGAACCGGCGCCGATGGGGGTGACGCCGCCGAATGGCTGTCGGGCTGGACCATCTTCTACTGGGCGTGGTGGATCTCCTGGACCCCGTTCGTCGGTCTGTTCATCGCCCGGATCTCCCGTGGCCGGACCATTCGCCAGGTCGTCACCGGCCTGCTGATCGTGCCGACCCTGGTGTCGCTGGTCTGGTTCTCAGTCTTCGGCGGTACGGCGATCGACCTGGAACGTTCCGGCTCCAGCCTGCTGATGGACGGGGAGGTGCAGTCCGACTTCGTGCTCTTCCAGCTGCTGGAGAACTACCCGCTCGCCTCGGTGACCACCGTCCTGGTGATGATCTTGGTGGCGATCTTTTTCGTCTCCGGCGCTGATGCCGCCTCGGTCGTCATGGGCGGTCTGTCCGAACGCGGCGCCGAGGAACCGCGGCGGTTGACCGTGGTCTTCTGGGGCGCGGTCACCGGCGCCGTGGCAGCGATCATGCTGTCCATCTCGCCCGGTGGTGATGCCCTGTCCGGTCTGCAGAACCTGACCATCCTGGTCTCCCTGCCCTTCGTCGTGGTGATGCTGCTGCTCTGCGTCGCGTTGGTGAAGGACCTGGCGAACGACCCGTGGATCGCGCGGCGACGGGTCGCCGACCGGTTGACCGAGGATGCAGTGGTCACCGGTGTCACCGAGCACGGGCCGAGCTTCGCCGTCAGCCTGGACAAGGCTGAATCGGTGGTCGACCACGACGATCTGACCAAGTCGTTCGTCGTCGATGAGTACCACCACCGCCTCGAGAACGGGGAGGAGCTGCCCGACGACGAGCCGACCGAGAACACTGATCCCACTGATCGACCTTCGGGCCGCAGCGGTACGGGCCCGGTCGGTGAGCATGTGGCGCCCGGAGACCCGGTCCCGGGCCCGGAGGATCCGGATCCGAAACGGGAGGCATGATCGGTTTGCCGATCTGACCTGACAGCAGGGCGTCGCCGATTGGCGGCGCCCTTGCTGTGTCCCGGGATCAGTGGCCGTCCACCACTCTTCGGTCATCAGCTCGCCCGAGACCCCTGTGGTTGATCAGACGCGGTCCGAGTCAGAACGAGTCCCCCAGTAAGAACGAGTGCCCGAGTCAGAATGAGGCCCCGATCAGAACAAGACCCCAGTCAGGACGAGGCCCGGTGGTCGATCAGGATCAGCAGCCGATCACTCCCGGAGGGTCGGTCACGCTGTCCGATCAGTGCCTGCTCACCCTCGAACCGCAGCCCCACCTCCCGGCTGCGCCCGGTCATCGGGTCGACCACGCGTGCACGATCCGCGGGCTCCGTCGGGGCGAGCTCGGCCGGCAGGCTCACACCGCGTCCATCCGTGGGTGCGAGTGATCCGTACCAGGCATCACCGCGGCGGGCGGACGGATCCGGTGTCTGTGGCGGATCTCCCTGCCAGGTCGGCGATTGCCCGGTCGGCGCCAGGGATCGCGCATTCGCGATCAGCGTGAGGTACTCCGATCCGGGCGGGCGTGGTGGCAGGTCGCGGCAGGTGGTGAAGGTGTAGACCGGCGCATCGGCGTGGTCGTCCAGACGGAGGATCGCGTTGTACTTGCCCCGCCAGTCGGCCGCGCCGCCGGGAATCAGCATCCGGATCCACTCACCTGGTTGCAGACCCAGCAGCGACGGGTCCGGCGGCAGTTCACCGACGAAGTTCTCGCTGCCGAACAGTGCGGCGAAGGTCGTACCGGTCATCGGGTACAACCGTGCCGGGTGGAGCACACCGGTCGGGATGAGCGTGAGGAAGGCGACACCACCGTGCCAGCGACGCGAGTTGCCGGCGAATTGCACACCATGATCAATGGTGGTCCACTGCGGCTGCCTGGCGGTCGACTCCGCCAGATGCCTGCCCAGGCGCTCGGGATCGAGATTGGATCCATAGGCCAGGTAGTACAGCTCCGTGGTCATGCGGGCGATTCTGTCGTCTCGGTCGGGGGTGATCGGCGGGCGCCGCTGAGGAACACCGCCGTCACGGATTGTGCGACGCGCCGCAGTTGATCATGGGTCTCTGTTCGCAACTCGGACAGGGTACGCGGACCCGGCGCGATCGAGAACGCGATGAGTCCGCGATCGGCGAGCTGCGCAGCGTCCAGTGCGACTTCGCCGGCGAGCACCACCACCGGGGTCGTGGCGGGTGTGAGCCTGCGGATCGTGTCGATCACCTTGCCGTTCAACGACTGCTCGTCCAATCGGCCCTCGCCGGTGACCACCAGGTCCGCAGCGGCGAGGGTTGGGCGCAGGTCGAGGACGTCGGCCACGAGCTCGGCGCCGGGCAGCAGTTCGGCGCCGAGGACGCCGTGCAGTACCAGCGGCATTCCGCCGGCGGCACCCATTCCCGGCTTGTCGATGACCGATTCGGGGTCGTCGAGCAGGGTCCGGGCGAACCTGTCCAGGGCGTCGTCCAACTGGCGTACCTGATCTTCGTCGGCCCCTTTCTGCGGACCGAAGACGGCCGCCGCCCCACGGGGACCGAGCAGCGGGTTGGTGACATCACAGGCGACTCGCCAGCTGATCCGGTGCAGACGTTGATCAAGGCCGGTGAGATCGATCCGGTCCAGCTGGGCGAGCGCACCCCCACCGTCGGGCAATTCCTCACCGTCGGCGTCGAGCAACCTTGCGCCGAGTCCGGCCAACAGTCCGGCCCCTGCGTCGGTGGTGGCCGATCCGCCGATGCAGAGCAGGATCTCACTCACCCCTCGGTCGAGCACGGCTTCGACCAGCGCCGCGACCCCGCGGGTGCCGGCCCGCATCGGTTCGAACTCGGCATCGTCGATCAGCGGCAGGCCGTTGGATTCAGCCGCTTCGATCACGCCCAGCCGCCCGTCGGGTGAGATGCCGAATCGTGCGCTGACCGGGCGGCCGAGCGCATCCACGGTGGGTACCGATCGGGCCTCCTCGCCCCAGGCCGAGAGCAGTGCCTGCAGAGTTCCCTCACCCCCGTCGGCAAAGGGCACCACCGTGATCTCGACCGGTCGCCCGGCGTTGTCGCAGGCTGCGCGTACCCCGGCCTCGATGCCTGCCGCCACCTCGGCTGCGGTGGCGCTTCCCTTGAAGGAATCCGGCACTGCGACCACTCGCAACGGATCCACGGTGTCGGCCATGGGAGCATTCTGCCGTCCGGCGACCGAGCATCGGGGCGACGGGGTACGCGAAAACCCCTGACACTCGGTATCAGGGGTTCTGTTGCGCGCTCGGAGGGATTCGAACCCCCAACCTTCTGATCCGTAGGTCGAGGCGACGCATCCACGACAGTCCGCTGACGGCCTTGGACGCACGGTCTTCGGCAGCGCCAACCGGGCGCCGTCGCACGAAACTCGTGTGCGTTGCTGTCACTGCTGCTGTCACCGGCTCAGCACCACCTGGGACACTGTTCGGCCGACCTAGGAGCCGTTTGACCCCAGCATCTCCTGTTGATTTGTGTCGGTGATTGTGCCCGCGTGGCGTGGCTCCCAATTGGCGCTGTACATGCATGCGGTGGCCGCCACTGGACCAGGACCGACGGGTATCCAGTAGCGCGGTGGAGAGCACGAGTCGCGAGCATTGCCCTCCACTACCACTGGGCCACCCAGCCCCGGGAACTGCCGATTCACGCTTGGGTTCTTGACAAGACTCCTGCCACGAAAGACTCTTGTCACCGATGCCCCCCAAGGATCGGATCCTAATGAAGTCACCAAGTCTAATCTGTTTGAGCATCGCACTGGTAGCAGCAGGAACGGTAACGACCGTGGGACCTGCTCCGGTAGCCGCAGCTGATGCAGAGTGCCCTGAGTTTTCGAGAGCTTCCTCCATGGCGGCCGTCAATCTTGCTGGAACTCAAGACTGCGACCTGACTGGAATTATTCTCGATTTTGACAATGGAACTTCGATATCCATACCGGAGGCGGGCTCTATGGTCACCCTGTCCGGCACCAGCGCAGACGAAAGCCCCGGAATTGAAATATCTGTAATGCACGACCAAGACGGTGTCGCAGTACTGCGTGATTCAAATATCAGCGAAAGCAATTCCAGCAAGACCGCAGCAGCGCTTCGGAAAGCTCACCGGCAATCCACAGCCGGACAGTCTTCACGGCGTGAACCTCAGGAGACAAAGTCCGCGTCCCGACGCTGCTCCACAGACGCGCCATATGTAGCCCGCACATTCTACTCGTCGAAGCGTTACGCATGGGGGTACAATTCCACAGGCCAACCAAAATCGTCGGCAAGGACGGACATCGTAGATGCGGGCCGCAGAGTCGGGTCAGGGACCAGCAATTCGTGCGGCAGCGACAATTCAGGCTTGGTAATCACGAGCGCCGGGAACACGTCCGACCGCCCAGGAATTTCCGCATCCGGAAAATGTACGTCGTTTGACGGGAAAAGCGTGGTTGGATTTGGGGACGTGGATGGCTCATACCTCGCTTGGGCCTGCACAAAGGTTACGACTACCAGCCAACGGTTGACCCAATCCGACATCCTCTTTGACAATAGTAGCCGCGCGTGGCATATCGGCTCCGGATCATGCAGCAGCGGGCATGACCTCAAGGCTGTCGCAATGCACGAGTTCGGTCACGCTGTCGGGTTGAGCCACACGGACGAATGGGACCCGGACGACTACTATGACCAAGTTATGTACTCCAAAATCGCCCGTTGCAGCTCAACCACTCTGAGCAAGCAACGCGACCTTGGCCGCGGTGACCAGAACGGCCTGTTCTCTCTCTACGGACCAGCGTGAATAAGACGCCTGACTGGATCAAACTAGACCCCGAGTCGCGAGTCCGAGTAATCAGGTGGGCCCTAGTCGTTGGCGGGGTCTTGGCCCTGCTTGTAATAGTCCTCGGCGTGCTGAGTATGGGATTGGGAATTGCGGAGAGTTGCTCTGCCGGGACGAGAGACTCTGGCTGCACCAGGACCTACCACTGGGATTGGCCGTTCTAGGCAGCCGGTTTCTCACACATGTGATCGGTGTGGAACGCGATAACGATAAATTGATCATTGGCTACTCGTAGGCATATAACCTAAGCCGCCATGCGGATCGGGATCATCGAATCTTTGACCGATGTTCAATAGCAGGCTCCCTGATCACCCGTCCTCAGCTCGCGGAACTTCTTGGCACCGGGCCCAGCCGACGATCGATCCGGGCTTCCAGGTAGCAAGGCGTCGAACGGTCGGCTTGACCCCTGAGACTAAGCGTCATGGCGCGGATGACGGGAAAGGATGTATTCCCAACTTGGGAAGGCGATCCGAGATGATCTGAGGCGTGCGGCCTCGGTGTTCCCGGGGGTTGGTTGTTGCGCAGCTGGGTGCCTGTGGGCCGATTCCGTACACGTCGTCGTACATACGATTCGACCGCGTGCCGGCTCCTCAGAGCAGCCACCGGTACAGACCGGATTGCGAAAGACCAGGTCGCGTTCTCCCTGCGACGGCAACGCCAGCAGACCTTCGGTGTCAGTCGTCGGTGATAAGAAGCTGGCATGGAACGACGCAATGAGCGACACTCCCTCTGCTACCGGTGCCACCAGGAAGTTGCCCCTAACGAAGGGTGGTTGCGCAAGTCCGTGACGCGATGGCTGGTCGTATGCGACTCGTGCAGCCACCCACCTGAGGGAACACACTCCGGCTGGCACACCGAACCCATGGTTGCGCTCGATCTGGAAACGACCGGGCGTGATGTTGCCGCTGATCGAGTAGTCAGTGCATGTGTGGTCCTCGAAGACGGAAACACTAAGTCATGGCTGGTCAATCCCGGTTGCAGTATTCCTGCTGAGGCGACAGGGATTCACGGCATCACGACCGCGATGGCCCAAGCTGATGGAGTCACCACCGAGGTCTTCCTTAACGAGATTCGCGCCCTTCTTGAAGTCTGGATCACTGAGCGATGGGCAGTCGCGATCATGAACGCTCGATTCGACCTGAGCGTTCTGTATTACGAGTTCGACCGGATGTCGGTCCCGCAACCCGACTGGAGCGGCGTCTGTGTCGCGGACCCGCTCATTCTCGATTGGCACATGGACAAGATGCGGGCTGAGCCTAGACAGCTCCCTGATCTGTGTTCCCGGCATGGCGTCGAGCTGGGGCAACACCACGATGCCACCGCTGATGCGCAGGCGGCTCTAGCTGTCGCAAGATCGATCGCTCGAAAGCACGTTCCAACTGCCCAACAACCAACTGGATATCTGACGTCTACACAACGGCGGTGGCGCCGCGAGTACTTCGAATGGGCAGCGAGAAAGCGTCGGATATCGTACGAGCCGGAGGCCGAAGGGTGGCCGATTACTGCGATCCTCGAGCATGCACCAATCGCCAAGAAGAGAGACGGGCAACGAGTGCCGGCAACACCACATCGGAAGTGGTCTGAAGAAGAAGCCAAGCTGATCGGCTCTGAGTACCAGAACGGTGCCAGCATCGAGGATCTCGCCAGACGCCACGGTCGATCCGAGCGAGCTATCGACGCCCGCCTCCGGAAGATCGGACTTCGCAGCTGGACTGCCGCGGTGGTTGATTAGATAGCACGCGTGAAAGAGGCATCAGGCTTGGAGCAGTCCTAATTGCTCCACGCTCGAGGCGGGACGCGGGGACACCGCGTGCACCCGTAGTAGTCTGCCCGCGTGGCCATACCAGCACTCGTGAACGGCACACTGCCGCTCGGGCGGTGGCCAGCGTCCGAGGCCGATCTGGATGCGTTCGCAAGCGCTCACGCCAGCACAGCCCGGCGGGAGAAGCTTCTGCAGGATTGGAGGACGCTGACTGATGCCGTCCGAAGCGCCGTAGATGAGGTCGCCGCATGTTGGCTGAGCGGGAGCTTCCTCACGGACAAGGAGCAACCGGGTGATATTGACGCAGTATTCTTGGTAAACCACGAGAGGATCAACGAGGCCAATACGGATCCGAAGAAGGCCCTGTTTCTTCAAGTCGTCGCGCGAAGCCAGGTGCGGCAACTCGGCCTAGAGGTCGACAGCTACATGCTGGCCTGGTGGCCCCGTCCCGGGGTTTTCCAAGGCACCACTGACAGACGGGAGAGCTATCTTCAGGAGAGAGGCTACTGGGATGATCTGTGGTCTCGAACACGCGAGACTGCGAAACCGCATGTGGACAAGCTCCCGCGCCGGGGATACGTGGAGGTGATCCTGGATGGCTACCGGTGAAGCTCCGTTCGAGCAGCTCCTGCGACATCTCGAGACTGATAGCGAACGTGTTGAGTGGACCGATTCAGCGGACCTCGCACGCATGAGCCTCGAGGCACTAAGCGGTAACGCTGACGAGCGTCGCGGTAGGTCGAGAGGAACTGTTCGTCTGTTTGGAGAGGCCGTCGATCGCAACTCGGCTGCCCTCGAGGACGTCAGTGCGGTCCTGCTGAACTGGCAACGCGCGGTCACAGCTGTCGGTGCGTCACTCGAAGGTGTCAAGACCCTTCGGGGCCGCTTATCTTCCACGCTCCTGACTAGGACAGCCATGGAACTCTCCGGCGCGGGGACTGGTTCCCTCGCACTTTCGATCGCCGCGAAACCTGATCCAGAGGCAGAGATCTCGCCAGGCGGACAAGACGCCCTGGTGTCGCCGCCGCGCCCACTTGTGGACCGCGCATCTGAGGCTCTGATCGGGGTGATGGCTCAGTTCGCGACGCGCGACGCTGTCGATGACACGTTGGCAGCCACATTGACTCTGCATGGCTCGAGATTCACAAGCGCACTACGCAATCTTGCAGACGCTATCGCCAGAGGTGGATTCGACTTCCAGGCTCGCTGGGAGGAACCATACTTCCCAACCCAGCGGGTCACTTGGACGACTTCGACCGCTCGTGATGCGCGAGGGTTCATCGACGGCCGCGACCTGGATGCTGAGGAAACCGAACTGGCTGGAACACTCGTCACGATCAGTAATCGTGAGCGGTGGCTGCTAGACACAGCTGATCCAGACTCCGACGACGGTGTTACAACAGTGAAGCTGTCCGCAACGAATATCACTGACGAGGTCGCACGATCGCTGTCCGTCGGCGACGAGGTCACGGTGCACGCAATCGTCAAAACACGTATGCAACCAGACGGGCGAACTCATTCCTCCTATCAGGCGCTGGCCGTAGAACGTCGAAGCGAGGACCGGCCCGCAGCCGAGTGAGGAACGATCGAGGTGAGGACACGGACCGCAGCGGCGACGCGCCGAGCTTGCGAGGCGCCTTGATTGAGTAGAGAACAATTCGGCAAGCGATCGGTGGTCGAGTGTCGGCGTACGCGGCTAACGTGGGGTGCGTCGGAGTCACCTGGGAGGGCCTTATGTCGGATCTTGTGCAGCGGGCAGAGTCGATCTCACGTCGAGCGCATGAAGGGCAGAGCGACAAGGCTGGCGAGCCCTACGCGGAGCATCCGGCTCGGGTGGCTGAGAGAGTAGCTGACCGTGTCGAGGCGGCTGATCGAGATCTGGCGGTATCGGCTGCTTGGCTGCATGACGTAGTTGAGGACACTGATGTGACGCTCGACAGCCTGCGTGAGGACGTCGGATCAGCTGTTTCCGAGATAGTCGATGCCCTCACTAAGCGCCCAGGAGAGCCCCGGGAAGACTATTACGAACGCATCCGGACTACAGGGCATCTGGCGGTCACAGTGAAGCTGGCGGACTTGGACGACAACACCGACCCTGCGCGACTGGCAGCCTTGGCTCCGGAGGTCCGTGAACGCCTTGAGGCCAAGTACCGGCACACCCGCGCGGAACTCACGAGATCGAGATCGACGAAGTGACAACTCGCGACGAAGGGCACTGGGAGACTTTCTCGGAGCGAACGTTGTACGACAGCCCATGGGTTCGGCTGGTCAAGGTTGATGTGCAGCCGCCCGGCGGGAGTCGCTTCGAGCACCACGTCGTCCGCCTGCAGCGCGTTGCGCTGGTCGCCATGGTCAATGACCGTGAAGAGGTCCTTCTCCTATGGAAACATCGCTTCGTAACCAACCAATGGGGTTGGGAGCTCCCTGGCGGGATAGTCGATCCCGGCGAAGAATCGGCAGACGCTGCCAAGCGAGAAGCCTGTGAGGAAACAGGATGGATGCCCCGCTCGGTGCAGCATCTGCTCTCATTCCAACCGGCCATTGGCATGGTTGACAGTCCCCACGACGTCTATGTAAGCCGCGATGCGGAGTATGTCAGCGATGCTCGGGACTCGGAGGAAACCGGAGTCGCGAAGTGGACACCATTGGCGAGCGTGACTGACATGGCCGCTCAGGGCGATCTGCTGGGCTCGGGATCACTCGTCGCGTTGCTCTACCTACTTGCTCGGCGCTAGGCGGCTTGAAGGGCCATGAGCCGGCGGGACTGTCGTCGTGAGCCACTGTCTCTGACCAAGTCTGTCGCGATCCTGCCGCACCGTCGGGCGTCGGCAGCGTTCCCCAGCGCTGAGTGACAGAGCGCGAGATCAGTGTGCATTGCTCCCCGGGCTCGGACAAAGTCTGCCGGCATGCGGTCTACCACTTCGTCCAGAATATCCACGGCCTGGCGGTCGCCCAGCATGCTCAGGGAGTGCCCTGCCCAACGCTGCAAGTGCGCTCGATCAAGGGTCACGTACGGCAGCTCCGGATAGTGGTCGTTGCTGCCCGGCAGCGCCTCGTCGGCTGCGGCCAGAGCGTCCTTGCACTCTTGTTGGGATCCGGTCGCGGCAGCTGTCTCGGCAACAGCTGCGTGAAGCCACGCTTGGAAGAGAGGTGTGACTTTGGGGATAGCTTGGTCACGCGTGGATGCCATTAGCTGGTGGGCCTCACCAGGGCGATCCAGATCGAGGTAGGCGATTGCTTGCCCGGCACGGGCGTGCGCAATCAAGTGCGGATCCTCAGAACGGAGGGCCGACTCTTCTGCCCTCCGATAATTAGCCAGTGCCGCCGTTGGCTGACCAAGATCAAGTAGCTGCCATCCGATCAGAGCCTCCGCATCGGCCAACAGCGCCGCCGCGCCGAGTTGGGCCTCTAACGGTCCGGTGCGCGCCCGTAGGAGGGTGCGCAAGGTGAGCGCGTAGGCCGTCAGCTGAGGATTCGTGATCGATGCGCAACCGAGTCGATCGGAGCGGCGCAAAGCCTCAAGAACGGGTGCCTGCGCTGTCACGACGGCAAGCGATAACCGGCCAGTCGGTCGCGTTGATCTAGCTTCCCTGGCTGGCTGCGTTTCGGACAGGGAAACACCGAGGGCCAATCCAAGAAGATCTTCGTACTCCGGGCTGGGACTGACTCGATTGTTCTCCCACCGTGACAGAGCGACCCTCAACGAGGAGTCGGACATCAAGCTGATGCCGTGCAGCCGAGCTGACCTGCGGAGCTCGCCGATCAGGCGCGACTGTGACCAGCCCCGCCGCTCTCGCGCCATGCGAATCGGGCTCGTCTCCATCACTGCCTCCCGTGCGTGGGCTGGAATCCCGTTGAACAGCATGGTCCCTTATGGCTCAGACAAAAGGAAGTGTTTTGCCCGTAGCACGCCCGTAGCACGGCCTGCTACGGGTTGCCACGTTCCGCTCTTCAGCTTTCCACGGTTGGTTTGTTTCACCGGGAAGGGCCCGGAGTAGCCAAAGCCGAGGAGAAAATGATCATGGGTGTTCAAGGACCGTTCGCAGTGAAGTTCGAGGATGTGTTCCCGCATGGTGCGGGTGTCGTCAGCGCGGTTTCCCAGCAGAGAGACTTCGATCGTTCGACCAAGGAGAACTCGGTTCAGCAGCTCGACAAGGACTCGGGCAAGCCCATCTGGATCGTTGACGTGATGGATTTCGACCCGGAGGCGCGGGAGCGGACGGTTCGGGTGAAGATCATCGCGGACGTGCAGCCAGTCCCGCCGGAACAACTTCAGGGGACACCGGTCCGTCCGGTGATCTTGGAGAACCTGACGGTCATGCCGTATCAGAAGGAGACCGGCAACGGACGATCACGGATCGCGTACTCGTTGAAGGCCACGGGCATGTCCTCGCCGAAGGGTGCACGGCATGCGGGCGGCGATCAGGGCAAGGCGGCGTGATGATGCGCTCGCTGTGGTGGTATCCGTGGCGGGCGCTGCGGGAGTTGGGGTGGTGGTTGATGCGGCTGTTCCGGTTGGTCGGTCGCCACCCTTTCCGCACTCTCGTTCTCGGCCTGGTGGTGGGGTGGTTCGCGTGGGGGCGTGATGACTGGCGACCGATGATCTTGGTCACGATCGTGCTGCTCGGCTTCGGGTTGTGGGCACGCCTGGCTCCGGCGCCCTTCGACCGATGGGTATCGATGCCGTTGTTCCGCTATCGAAAGAAGCGGTTCGTTCGTCGCTCCTGGGGTCGGGTGCTGACTGGGTCTGGTCTGGTTCAGCGCGAGTATGCCGAGCAGGAGAAGGGCCGGGTGACGGTGGTGCCTTCGCTGCGGCGACTTCAGTGG
Source organism: Naumannella halotolerans (assembly GCF_004364645.1). NCBI lineage: Bacteria > Bacillati > Actinomycetota > Actinomycetes > Propionibacteriales > Propionibacteriaceae > Naumannella > Naumannella halotolerans. Next base: position 43,763 of record NZ_SOAW01000004.1, read on the forward strand.
CGCCAGGGTCGGTTGATCGCCGTTCCGGGGATCTTGTTCGGCCAGACGGTAGAGGACTATCAGGCTGCTGCCGAGAAGATCCGGACCGCTTTCAACGCACGCCGGCTGTTGGTGGTTCCGAACGCGAATGACACCGCGTGTGAGCTGGTGATGCTGTTCGGTGATGCGTTGGCGGCACCGTTCCAGGCACCGATGCCGGAGTTGTCATCGGTGCAGACCGACAAGGTGCTGGTGGGTCGGACCGAGGAGGACGCACCGTGGTCACTGCCGTTGATCTCGACCGTGCTGGCTGGGTCCAGTGGCTCGGGTAAGGGGTCGGTGATGTGGGCGATCGTGCTCGCTCTTGGTCCGGCGGTGCGGATCGGGCTGGTCGAGCTGTTGGGGATCGATCTCAAGGGCGGTGTGGAGATGAAGATGGCGCCCAAGCTGTTCACTCGCCTAGCGACGACGGCCGAGGAGGCGGTACAGCTCCTCGAAGAGACGGTGATCTCCATGCAACGCCGGCTGGACGAGATGGGCGGCGTCACACGGCTGCATGAACCAAAGGTGGGTGCGCCGGCGGTGGTTGTGGTGATCGATGAGCTCGCCGCGTTGACTTCCTACATCACGGATCGGGACTTGAAGAAGCGGGGCGAGGCCGCGTTGGCGTTGATCCTCACCATGGGTCGAGCTCCCGGGTTCCATGTGCTGGCGTTTGTTCAGGATCCTCGCAAGGAAGTTCTGGGTATGCGGCAGCACTTCAAACAGTTGTTCGGGTTGCGGCTGGCGGAGAAGGAAGAAGTGGCGATGGTGCTCGGCGAGGGTGCGGTGGCTCGTGGCGCTGCCTGTCACAAGATCCCGCCGGGGAAACCTGGCACGGGCTATGTGCGTGGCGAGAACGGAATGATCACCCGGGTTCGTGCTGGTTTCGTGACCGATGCCATGCTGCGCCAAGCCAACGAGCTGTTCCGGGCTCCGCGGCAGATCCCGATCATCCCGCCCGGCCCGGAGGTTGAGAACCCGAAGCCGAACCGGCGGCCGCGCAAGCCCCGGCGAAAGGCCGACGAGGACCAGGACGAGACACCGCTGAAGAATCCGGGTGATTGCGAGAACCCGGACGACGGTGAACATCCGGGTCGCAAGCCGCGACGCCGTCGTCGCCCCCGGAACACCGGTCAGGACAATCCCGAGGAGTCGTCATGATTACCGCCGACAACACGGTGAATGCTGCGGTCGATGTGTGGACAGTGGCGAGGTGGGACTACCGGGCGCACGTGGTCACGAACGCCCTCTCCGACCGATGGCGTCGAGTTGGCTGGGTCTCCGCAGCGGCATGCAGCGATCAGGCTGCCACGGTCGAGTTGTGCGCTGTATGTCCTGTGGCATCGGAGTGTTTGGCGGCTGCGTTGATCATCGAGGATCCAGCTCCGCTACGGGCCGGGCACACGGTCAGGGACAGGTTGGTGCTGTGGCAGGAACTGGAGGATGCTGCCTGGGCCGATGACCCGGAGTTGTACGCGCTGCTCTCCCCGACCGGACAGATGAGGCCGGATCGATGACGGCGCCGATCATGGCCGGGCGTCTGGCCGGTGACGTGGTGCGCGAGCTCGCGACCAATGAGCGGGTATGTGTGCGGCCGATCATGCGGCGGGTGCTGGATCGTCAGACTGGGACTGAGACGACGGTCGCGATTGCTTGCGGGTCACGGCGAGAGGCGGTCTGCCCCTCGTGTGCTCACAAAGCGCGGGTTCTGCGGATGCACCAGTGCGAGGAAGGCTGGCACCTCACCGACGAACCGGATGGGACTGATTCCGCCGGAATCACTTCCGCTCCGCAAACGCCGCCCGAACAGGCACCAGACGAGCCCAGTCCTGGTCAGCTGGTGGCGGGGAGCCGCACATCGAGGTCGACCCGGCGTCGTGGGGATGCTCCGGATCTTCCGCGCGTACCGATGGACGATCGCACGGTGGGGATGGTCTATCGGACACCGGAGGGTCGGGAGTTTCGTCCGTCGATGTTCCTGACGCTGACGCTCCCCTCCTACGGCGCAGTACGGGACGGCGCTCCGGTGGACCCGGCGAGCTATGACTACCGTCGGCAAGCCCGGGACACGGTGCACCTGGCTGCGCTGTGGGATCGGTTCACCAAGAACCTGCGTCGGGCGACGGGGTTCAATGTGCAGTACTTCGCCACGGTGGAGCCACAGCTTCGTCTTGCCCCGCACATCCATGCCGCTGTCCGGGGTGCGATCTCGCACGAGACGATCCGTCAGATGATCGCTTCGACCTATCACCAGGTGTGGTGGCCCAAGCACGACGAACCGGTCTTCGTCGATGTTGTGCCCGTCTGGACCGGGGGCGGTGGTTATGCAGACCCCACGACAGGTGAGTTGTTACCGATGTGGGATGAGGCACGGACGGCAGCTTCGGAACCGGCACACGTGGTCCGGTTCGGCAAGCAGCACGAGTCACGCGGCATCGTGGCACCCTCGGCCGAAGCCGACCGGGCAGTGCGGTACCTGACGAAGTATCTGACAAAGTCGATCACCGATCCGCTTCATGATGACGAGAACTCGCCGCGTCGCCTCGCCCACATTCTGCGGATGGAAGCCGAACTGCGGTTCGAGCCGTGTTCGCCCCAGTGCGCGAACTGGTTGCGCTACGGCGTCCAGCCCGATCAGGCTCACCCCGGCATGATGCCCGGTCAATGCCCGAAGAAGGCCCACGACCGCGATCACCTCGGACTGGGCGGGCGCCGTGTCCTGGTGTCCCGTAAGTGGTCGGGAAAGACACTCACCCAGCATCGTGCTGATCGTGCCGCCGTCGTGCGTGAAACCTTGTTGTCCGCTGGCTTCCTCGAACCCGAGATTGAGTCGATGGCCGCCGACGTCACCGATGATCATGGTCAACAGCGCTACGTATGGACCGATACCAAGGTCCCACCAGAGATCTACCCCCAAGTCATCTATCAGCTCATCCGACAACGACGCGCCTGGCGGGACCAATACGACCAGGCCAAACAGGCTGTGGAAAGTCGCTCGGCAACCGGGCCCGACCCGTAACGCGCGGCCATGCTGCGGCTTCCCCGGATAGTCGCCATCCCTCGGTCACCGGGTGGCGGGTCCAGGGTGAGCAACGCGAATCACGCAGTGACACCGAAGGTGCCCTTGACGCGCCACCCGGTGACCGTACCCATTCAAGATCAAATCCGGGGAAGCCGTTTCCCGCAACTTGAGGAGGAGTCATGTCAGTGACGAAACTGCTGCTGAGCCCAGAAGAGGCGGGTGAACTGCTCGGGCTTGGGCGATCCACGATCTACGACTTGATCAGGATAGGAATGCTCCCGAGTGTGAAGATCGGGCGCGCACGGAAGATTCCGGCGAGCGAACTGCAGAAGTACGTTGATCGCCTGTTGGAGTCGGCGTCGTGAGCAAACGCGCCAATGGCGAAGGTTCGATCTACCAACGATCGGATGGGCGATGGACTGCAGCAACTTACGTGCTGCGGCGAGACGGTGGGCGAGTGCGTCGCCAGGTATATGGGCGAACACGCGCCGAGGTGTCGGCGAAACTGCGGTCAATGATCAGCAAGACGGAGAACGGGGTCCCCCTCGCGGTCGAGGCTTGGACGGTTTCGAGCTACGGGGCCCGGTGGCTGGATGATGTCGCTCGCCCGAGACTTCGCCCGGCGACGATCGCCAGCTATACAGCGACGCTTCGCCGTCACATCGAGCCTGAGATTGGCACGGTGCAGCTTCGCCGGTTACAGCCGACGCAGGTTCGTGCGCTCTTGGCCAGCAAGCTCGAATCTGGCCTGTCAGCTCGATCGGTGCAGATCATTCACTCGACTCTCCGGACCATCTTGGCCGAGGCCGTTCGTGAGGAGCTGATCGAGCGCAACGTTGCCGCACTGGTTCGAGCGCCCACACTGGAGCGTTTGGAGGCTGAGCCCTGGTCGGTCGATGAGGCGTCACAGTTCCTTGCCACAGCAGTCCGACACCGCCTTGGGGCCTTATTCACAGTGGGTGTTGCCATCGGCCTGCGGCGTGGTGAACTGCTCGGCCTCCGATGGGAAGATGTCGATTTGGCGTCGTCGCTCCTGCGCGTGCAACAAACCGTCCAGCGCCTACCCGGTTACGGACTGGTCATCGGCCCGCCCAAATCGCGCCGGTCCCGACGCACAATCCCCTTACCTGAGTCGTCAGCCTCAGCACTGGCCGAGCACCAGCGTCGCCAGACCGACGAGCGTCGATCAGCCGGCGATCGTTGGCAGGATTCCGGGCTGGTGTTCACCAGCACCATCGGCACCGTCGTGGAGCCCCGGAATCTTTCACGATTGTTCGAACAGCTGATGGTCGCAGCCGGTGTACGCCGGATCCGATTCCACGACCTCCGGCACACCTGCGCCTCGCTGTTGCTTGCCCAAGGCGTGCCGCCACGAGTGGTCATGGAAGTGCTCGGGCACTCGCAGCTCGCGATCACAATGGACCTCTACTCGCACGTGATGCCCACGGCCCTGCGAGAAGCGGCCGACGCGATCGACCGGGCGTTCGAGTCGTGAGGCGTTGCTGTCACGGTTGCTGTCACCCGTCGCCGAACGTGACGAACCCCAAGCCAACTACTGCTCTGACTTGGGGTTCTGTTGCGCGCTCGGAGGGATTCGAACCCCCAACCTTCTGATCCGTAGTCAGATGCTCTATCCGTTAAGCTACGAGCGCCGGTTGGTCCTTGACCAAGCGCATACGTTACCGCCGTGATGGCCCCGGCATCAAATCGTTCGCCGATGCACCCGGATCTCGCTCCCCCCAGCCACTCCACTGCGGTCCGAGCAGCCCCCGACCGTCCGACGACTGACTCGTACCACTGTGCCATGCAGCTCAGCATTCGGCTGGATCGTTTCAACCGCATTCACTCGACTGGTAGATACCAGTGGCCTCCTTTCCGTAACGCTGCTGAAACAACGTGGGACAGGTCACGAAAGCCGTCGCTGAAGCCGTGAAGCAAAGGGTTACGAGCGGGTAAGTGACGATCTTCACAGGCGAAATGTGGTCTGACTCCTATAAGACCAGTCGTATCGGTGGGCTACCCTCAATGCCACTCGCCAACTGGTAGCACTGCGGACAACCGCAGAGCCACACCTATACCAGCGCACCACCCAGGAGGACTCGATGACCGCGACCGCCGAACCACTGCACGACGCGACACCCACGACCCACTCGGGCCTGGTGGCCTGGGTCGAGGAGGTCGCCGCACTGACCAAGCCGGAGGCGGTCGTCTGGTGCGACGGCACCGACGCCGAGTACGAACGGCTGGCCCAGGAGATGGTCGATGCGGGCACCTTGGTCCGGCTGTCGGAGGAGTCGCTGCCCAACTCGTACTACGCCCGTACCGACCCCGACGATGTCGCCCGGGTCGAGGACCGTACCTTCATCTGCTCGAAGTCCCCCGAGGATGCCGGCCCGACCAACAACTGGCGTGACCCCGAGGAGATGAAGGCCGAACTGCGCGGCCTCTTCGACGGGTCGATGCGCGGCCGCACGATGTACGTGATCCCGTTCTGCATGGGACCGCTGGATGCACCGGACCCGAAGTTCGGTGTCGAGATCACCGACTCGGCCTACGTTGTGTTGTCGATGCGGATCATGACCCGGATCGGCCAACCGGTTCTGGACGCCATGATCGCCAACGGCAAGGAGGCCGACTTCGTGCCCTGCCTGCACTCGGTCGGCGCCCCGCTGGAGCCCGGCCAGACCGACGTCCCGTGGCCGTGCAACACCGAGAAGTACATCGTGCAGTTCCCCGAGGAGCGCGCGATCTGGTCCTACGGATCGGGGTACGGCGGCAACTCGCTGCTGGGCAAGAAGTGCTACTCGCTGCGGATCGCCTCGGTCATGGCACGCGACGAGGGCTGGCTCGCCGAGCACATGTTGATCTTGAAGCTGACCAGCCCGGAAGGCAAGAGCTACAACATCGCCGCCGCCTTCCCCAGCGCCTGCGGCAAGACCAACCTGGCCATGCTGGAGCCGACCATCCCCGGCTGGAAGGTCGAAACCCTCGGTGACGACATCGCCTGGATGCGCTTCGGTGACGACGGTCGCCTGTACGCCACCAACCCCGAGTTCGGCTTCTTCGGCGTCGCCCCCGGCACCGGCTGGGGCACCAACCCGAACGCCATGCGCACGATCGAGAAGGGCAACTCGTTGTTCACCAACGTCGCCCTGACCGACCACGGCAGCGTCTGGTGGGAGGGCATGACCCAGACCAAGCCGGAGCGACTGACCGATTGGCGGGGCAACGCCTGGACACCGGATTCAGAAACCCCCGCAGCGCACCCGAACAGCCGGTTCTGCACCCCGATCACGCAGTGCCCGATCACCGCCGCGGAGTTCGACTCCCCGGTCGGCGTACCGATCGATGCGATCCTCTTCGGCGGCCGCCGCGCGACCACGATCCCGCTGGTCGCCCAGGCCAAGGACTGGACCCACGGCGTGTTCATGGGCGCCACCTGCTCGTCGGAGACCACCGCCGCCGCCGCAGGCAAGGTGGGCGTGGTCCGACGCGACCCGATGGCGATGCTTCCCTTCCTCGGCTACCACGCCGGTGACTACCTGAACCACTGGCTGACCATCGGCGAGCGGCATCCCGAGGCGAAGCTGCCCGAGATCTTCTTCGTCAACTGGTTCCGCAAGAGCCCCGAAGGCAAGTTCCTGTGGCCCGGTTTCGGTGAGAACGGGCGCGTACTGAAGTGGGTCACCGAGCGTCTGGAGGGTACGGCCGACGCGATCGACACCCCGGCCGGTGCCGTACCCACTGCCGACGGACTCGACCTCGAGGGTCTGGACCTGGATCCGGCCAAGCTGGAGGCGGCGACCAGGGTCGACGTCGAGGAGTGGCGCGAGGAGCTCGAGCTGGTCTCGGAGTGGTTCGACTTCCTGGAGAAGACCCCGCAGCCGCTGCGCGACGAACTCGAGCGGATCCGTACCCAGCTCGGCTGACCTGATCCGTTCCGCAGCACCCGCACCCATCGAGGCCGGACAGGTGCAGGAACTGCGGAACGGACGAGCCTCAGCGGGCCACCCCGCCACTCCAGGGGTGGGCCGCTGTTCGTCCTCGATCGGAGCGTGACAGCGCCTCGTACCCGCGGTTCCACAGCCACTCGACCGGTCCGCGCCGGAACCGCCGCAGCCACAGGTGGGCGCCGAGTACGACCAGGGCGCAGATCGCGACCCAACCACCGATGCTCACCGCCGTCCGCCGCGGCGACCCGAAAGCGCCGAGGTCGAATCCCCAACCGTGGAAGACGATCGAGGCGATGATGTTCTGCACGATGTAGGCGCTCAGGGCGACCCTGCCGACCTCCGCCAGCCGCCGGCCGGCCCACCCCGGCTCCCGCGAGCCGACCAGTTCGACGATCAGTGCCAGCAACCCGGCCGCCACCACCGGCGAGATCACCCACCGCGTCAACGGCATCCAGTCCGGATCCGCGAGCCCGAGACCCAGGTCGGCGCCCAGCGCAACCGCGCCGATGAACATCAGTCGCCGCCGCAGCACCCGCCCATGGGCACCGAACACCCCATTGCGGTGGAGCCAGGCCCCGGCGAGGAAGAGGGCGATGCTGCCGGCCAGGATCAGTACCGGCTCGAACCGGAAGAGGCCGGGGTTCTGCCAGCGCAGCACGACCAGATCCCACCAGCTTCCGTCGCGGTACGGGTTCGGCTGCAACGGCTCGCCGCTGCCGAGGCTGGCCTGACCACTCAGCAGACCAGCGGTGATGAAGAGGATCAGCGCGATGTGCACACCGGCGGTGACGGTGAACCAGACCCGTTGGCTGCGGGGGCTGGTGGCCAGCAGGCACGCAACGATCGCGCCGGTCACCGCGTACCCCATCAGCACGTCGAACTCGATCACCAGCAGATAGTTGAGCAGCCCGTCGAGAAACAACAGCAACGCCCGCCACAGGTACGACCCGGGCCAGCGCAGCCCGCGACGAGCAGCGGCGTCGGCTTGGATCGCCAGGCCGATGCCGAACATCAGGGTGAGCAGTCCCAGGAACTTCCCGTTCGCCAGCTGTTGCAGCACCTTCTCCAACCAGCCCTGCCAGGCCGGGAGGTCGGCAGTCACCGGCGAGTTGAGGTAGCCGAACATCCCCTCCGGGTGACTGAAGATCCAGATGTTCGTCGCGAGCGTGCCGAGGATCGCCACCCCACGGGCGATGTCCAGTGCAGGAATCCGTTCGGCCATCTCCAGACCTTTCTATCACGAGTGAGATACAAAAAGTATCACAGGTGTGACAAAATGGATCCGTGCCGAAGGTCGTCGATGCCACCGAACGCCTTGCCCTGATCCATGACGCCACGATCCGCCTGATCGTGACCGGCGGGGTCGCTCATGCCTCGCTGCGCAATGTCGCCGCCGAGGCGGGCATCAACATCGGTTCGGTGCGGCACTACGTCGGATCGACCGGCAACCTTCTGCGCGGCGTGGTGGAGGCGATGTCACAGGCGGTGACCGATCGGCTGGAGTCCTATGACGTCGCCGTCCTGCAGCAACTCGGTCCGCAGGAGAGCTTCGAGCTGGCGGTGGACATGTTGTGCGAACTGATTCCGCTGGACGACCAACGCCGCACCGAGGCCGCGGTATGGCTCGCCCTGCTCGAGCACTCCCGGGTCCATGGCGACCTCGGCGGCGCGTTCGACTACATGGCCAGCGGAATCAGGATCCTCACCACCGGAATCCTGACCGCTGCCGGGGTGCGGGATCCCGAACTCCCGGCCGAGGCACTCGCCTGCGCCCTGGACGGTCTGGTCGTCGCGATGGTGGCGGCCCCGGAGCATTACAGCCCGGAGTTCGCCAAGAACCTGGTGCACTGGCAGCTGCGGCAGGCGGTAGCGGGCACCGGCCGGTCATGACGTGGGTCGCGCCTGAGAAGTGAGCGAAATCCGCCACTCGATGCCGGAATCGGCACCGAGTGGCCCGAATTACCGATCGAGTGTCCGAATCTGCTCAGGATCCCCCAACGACGCCGGCCTCCCCGACCCGAGCTGCGGCAGAACCAGGCCGCAGGCCGTCAGCTCGATGGTGGGGCCAGCTAGTTTCGGTTCATGCGTTTCAGAGCGTCTCGTCTGCTTGACCCGGGTGGCACCGGCCGGCCGGTCCAGCCCTGGGCAGCCGTGGCCGGCTGGGCCGCGCTGCTGTTGCCCCTGCCGGCGGTGGTCTGGCGATTGGCGATGGTGGCCGGGGTCCCGACCGGGTTCGCCGATGCCGAGTTCCCGGGCCGGTGAGCCGATCGGAGTCGGATCGGCTCCGGCGCGAGGTTTTGCCGAGGATCGGCAACGGCCGGTACAGTGACCGGCGACGCACAGCGTCTGGAGGCGTCGCCTAGTCCGGTCTATGGCGCCCGCCTGCTAAGCGGGTTGAGGGTTTATCCCCTCTCGCGGGTTCAAATCCCGCCGCCTCCGCTGCACACCGAGGGCCCCGGCACTAACAGCGTGCCGGGGCCCTCGGCGTTACGTCCGCTCATCCCGATCGCCGCCACGACTGCGGCGGGCGCAGAAACCGACGGTCGGCTCACCACAGCCGCACTATCCTCGTACCTCGTGACTCATCGCCTGCGACTCGGAGCCTTGGTGGCCACTGCCGCAGCCCTCATCACCCTGCCGGCCGCCCCAGCCGAGGCGGCCACGCTCCAGTGGTCCGACGAGCCGCCGGTCGCCGCCAGTGCAGCCACCGGTCGCGACTGCGGTGACCTGCTGTTCGTCGGGGTACGTGGTTCGGCCGAGCCCGAGCCCTACGGTGACACGATCGCGGCGCTGCGCGATTCCCTGGCCGAGCAGACCGCCGACCTGCCCGGCGCGGTCGACCTGCGGGTACGCGAGGTATACCTCGACTATCCGGCCGTCTCGCCGGAGACCCTCGGCAGCGTCGGCATCGACGGGCTGTTGTTCTCCACCGAGATGCCGCCGACCGAGTTCTACGACTCGGTGACCGCCGGGCGGGTGTCGATGGTCCAGGTGCTGCAGGACTCGGCGACCCGCTGCCCGGACGAGCACTGGGTGCTCGGGGGATTCTCCCAAGGGGCGCAGGTCGTCGCCGAGGCACTCGCAACCGAGGAACTCGCCGACGCCGCCGACGAGCGGCTGCTGGGTGCGGTCGTACTGGGGAATCCGGCCAATGCGCCGACGATGCCGGGGGTGACCTCGGTCGGCGATGCCGAGAACGACGCCGTCGGACTGACCCCCAGCCTGTACTACCTGCGGCAGCGGATCGCCGAAGCCCGCCAACCCGACGACGAACTCGGCGTCTCCGGGGCATTGCGGTCGGTGGTGGAACTGTCCGACGGGTCGTTGGATCGCGAGCTCACCTCCGAGGTGATGACCGACAACGGGATGCAACCACCGTCGGCGCTGTTCGACCGGATCACCCAGGTCTGCAACACCGGCGACCTGATCTGCGATGCCGGACCCGGCCTGGGCCGGATGGTCTTCTCCGCCTCGCCACTGCAGACCGAGGTGGACAACGCCGAACCGATCCACCTGGGGTACGCAAGCCTGATGGACCAGGCCACCGCGCCGACGATCCAGCGGATCACCGACTGGGCCCCGACCGTGCAGCACCCGGCACCGGCGCCGGCGGCCGAATCCGACCGGTTCCTGCTGGGCGTCGCGGTCGGTGTCGCCGGATCGGCGGTGCTGGTCGGGCTGGCCACGGCGCTCACCCGGATCGGTCGTCGCCGTCGACTCGACCGGGCCGACGGACAGGATCGGCTCGACCCCGAGCGGGCCGACCGCCCTCGCTCGGCACAGGATCGACCGTGACCGGCCGGAAAGTGATGTCACCCGGTGGCACCGCCCGCCCTGCCGGGCCGGGTCGCGCCACTCGGTGGCCTCTCCGGCACGGCCCGTCGCACGACAATCCACCCGCCGTGCACAATCCGCCTGCGCTGCTCCCCCGCCCCACGACGGTCTGATCCGTCGCAACCAGTTTCCAACCAAGGGCCGATTCGGGCCGACTTCCAGCCCGTATCATGGTCCGGTCAGCCCGCCGCCACGAACAGGTACTCATGAGCTCTGAACAGGTCACCGAGAAGCCGCAGCGCGCCCCCAATCGGCGCAAGCGATTCAGCTTCGGCCAGAGCACCTTCTGGACCGTGCTCGGGAGCCTGCTGCCGGGCTCGGGACTGCTGGCCGCGGGCCGGCGGCGACGGCTCGGCCTGATCGTCCTGGCCATCTTCTGTCTGGCAGTGCTCGGCCTGGCGATCTGGGCGGCGGTCGACATGAGCAGCTTGATCCGCCTGGCGGTCCGCCCCAGTTTCCTGATCGGCCTGACGATCGTGCTGCCGATCCTGGCGCTGATCTGGGTGGCGGTGATCGTGCGTACCCATCTGGATCTGCGGCCGGCGGCGTTGACCACCCTGCAGCGAGGGTTCGGCGCTGCCCTGGTCGGCGTCCTGGCCTTCGCCGTGGTGGCCCCGATGGCGGTCGCCAGCCGCTACTCCTACGACCAGGCCAGCCTGGTGACGCAGGTCTTCGCCGGTGGCGAGTCCAAATCCGGTACCCGCCCCGACCTGGGCGGCGACGACCCGTTCCAGGACAAGGAGCGGGTGAACATCGCCCTGCTCGGTGCCGATGACTCCGCCGACGGCGAAGAGGGCAACATCCGTACCGACACGATGATGGTCGCCAGCATCAACACCCGCACCGGCAACACCACCATCGTCACCATCCCGCGGCAGACGATGAACCTCCCGTTCCCCGCGGACTCGCCGCTGCACGAGTACTACCCCAACGGGTTCTCCGGCTACACCGAGGCCGAGGGAATGGCCAACAACCTCTACTACGCGGTGCCGAACGAGGTGCCGGCCGATGTCCTCGGTGAGACCGACGATCTCGGTGCAGACGCGCTGAAACTCGCTTTGGGTGAGGCCACCGGGTTGAAGGTCGACTACTACGCGATGATCAACTTCACGGGGTACGAGGAACTGGTGGACGCCCTCGGCGGGATCACCGTGAACATCAACTACTACGTGCCGATCGGCGGCAACACCGACCTGGGAATCCCCCCGGATGACCAGCTGGCACCAGGCCCTGACCAGCATCTCGACGGTTTCGAGGCTCTCTGGTTCGCCCGCGGCCGCTACGGGCTGGACGACTACCAGCGCAACGAACGCCAGCGCTGTTCGGTGAACGCGATCATCGAACAGGCCAACCCTGTGAACCTGCTGCAGCGTTACGAAGCGATCGCCAATGCCTCGAAGGCGATGGTGGAGACCGACATCCCGCAGGACGTGCTGCCGGCGATCGTCGACCTCTCGCTGAAGGTGCAGTCCGAGGGTGAGGTACGCAGCATCGCGCCGTTCGACGGCGACAATGCCCTGTCCACCGGCAGCCCGGACTACGACGAACTGCGGTCACGGGTGGAGAAAGCCCTCGGCGAGTCCGAGGCTCCGCCGGAGGACGATCAGCCGGCCGGCAGCGGCGGCGACGGAAGCGGCGGCGGTGACGGCTCGGAACCGGCCGAGACTTCGGAGCCGGAGCCCAGCGAGGAGCCGTCGACCGAACCCGACGACTCCGGGGCCGAGGAGACCGCAGCCGACGACCAGCCTGCAAGTGAGAACCTCACCGATTCCTGCGCCTACAACGCCGAGCAGGCCGAGGCCTCCACGCCGTACGTCCTGCGGAACTGATCGGTACGGCTCGGTCCGCTCAGTCGAGCGGCCGGTAGCCGCGGCTGTTGTCCAGCCGCCGCTTCAGGTCCGCAACCATCGCCTGCACCCGCGGATCGGACTCCGGCGCCGGGGAGACGACATGGCGATCAGGGTCGCCAAGGAAGCTGATCCGGTGCCCGCCGGCAGCGGTGGCGACCTGTTCGACCTGATCCCAGCGCCCCTCGACGGTGCCCGAGCGGCCACTGATCCGGAACCCCTGATCGTCGAAGACGAAGTCGACCCGACTGAGCCGGACCAGGACCAGGCCGACGACCGCCAGGGCGATCGCACCGGCCAGCAGCAGCCAGCCGAACACGGCGACGAGGATCGGCCAGCCCTGCGCACTGGCCAGGACCACCAGCACGGCACCGATCACCGCAGCGGCGGCGGAGATGGCGAAGGTACGCAGCGGCAGCGGCGCGGTGATCGGATGGTCCACGCGGTTCTGCATGACGGGGTTCTGCACCGGGGTTGGCCTCTTCTGCTCTGCGGAACGATGCTCACCGGCGGAACCGGATTTCCCCGGTCGGGCGGCAACCCGCGAGCGGCCGATGATGGCGGCGAGGGTGGGATTCGAACCCACGGAACGGTCACCCGCTCGGCCGCTTTCAAGGCGGCTGCACTAGTCCACTATGCGACCTCGCCGAGCCCGGTTCCCCCGGGCCGTCAGGCAATCGTAGCGGCTGACTAGCATCGACTGCATGTACGCAGTCACCCAGACGGCAGCCGGTGGACCGGACACCCTGACCTGGGACCAGGTCCCCGATCCGACGCCGCCCGGACCCGATGAGGTGCTGGTGAAGGTGGCCGCCGCCGGGGTGAATCGCGCCGACCTGTTGCAGCGCCAAGGACACTACCCACCGCCGGCCGGTGCCTCGACGACGATCGGCTTGGAGTGCTCGGGGACGATCGCGGCGGTGGGCGACAAGGTCACCGATCAGCAGATCGGCGAGCCGTGTGTGGCGCTGCTGTCCGGTGGCGGTTACGCCGAGTACGCGGTGGTCCCGGCCGGCCAGGTGATCCCACCCCCCGAGGGGGTGGATCTGGTCAGCGCCGGCGGACTGCTGGAAGTCGCGGCGACGGTGCTGTCGATGACCGAGCTGGCGCAACTGGCCGCCGGTGAGACCTTCCTGGTCCACGGCGGCGCCGGCGGCATCGGTTCCTTCGCCATCCAATACGGGGTGGCACTGGGCGCCCGGGTGATCACCACCGCCGGCAGTGCGGAGAAGCTCGCCTACTGCCGTGAGCTGGGCGCGGCGACGGCCATCGACTACCACACCGACTGGGTGGAGGCCGTGAAAGCCGAGGGTGGCGCCGATGTGATCCTGGATGTGGTGGGTGCGAAGTATCTGCGATCGAACCTCGAGGTGCTGCGAGCGGACGGCCGGTTGGCGATCATCGGATTCCAGGGTGGCACGAAGGGTGAGATCGACCTGGGCGCGCTGCTGGCCAAACGCGGCTCGGTGATCGCGGCCTCCCTGCGCTCGCGTCCGGTGGAACAGAAGGCGGCCATCTGCGAGGCGGTACGCGAGACCGTCTGGCCGCTGGTCTCCGCCGGCCGGATCACCATCCCGGCCGAGACCCGGATGCCGATCACCGAGGTGGTCGAGGCACACCGGCGACTGGAGTCCGGCGACAACACCGGGAAGATCATCCTGACCGTCGACTGAGCCGCTCGAAATCGGGTTCGCCCCGATCGGGGCCGGTCACTAGCCTGTGCACGTGAAGCTCTCGGCGTACCGCGATGTGTTGTCGATCCCCGCGGTCCGCCAGTTGATCCTGCTCGGCCTGCTGGTCCGGATCCCGCTGTTCGGATCCTTCCTGGTGATCACCCTGCACGTGGTGGACACCTTGGGCATGGACTACGCCGCGGCGGGGTTGCTGACCACGGTGTCCACCCTGGCGGTCGCCGTCTCCGGGCCTTGGCGCGGTCGTCGGCTGGACCGGCTGGGGCTGCGTCGCACCCTGGCGCCGTCCTTGATCATCCTGCCGCTGTGTGGGCCTCGTTCCCGTGGTTGCCCTATGTGGCCCTGATTCCGTTGGTCGCGATCGCCGGCCTGTTCACCCCACCGGTGTTCTCGATCGTGCGCCAGGGACTGGTGGTGGCCGTACCGCAACACCGGCGGACCGCGCTTGCCCTGGACTCGGTGGTGGTGGAGATCGGCTTCATGCTCGGGCCCGCACTGGGCATCGTGGTCGCCGGCTTCCTGGGTACCGGATGGACGGTGTTGATCTTCGAGTTCGTGCTGGTCGCAGCGACCGCCGGCTTCGCGGTGGTGAACCCGACGATGCGCAGCCGTACCCCGGATGCCGACGCCACCGAGGCCCGGCCGCCGTTGCGCAGTTGGTTGACCCTGCCGGTGGCGGCGGTCCTGGCGGCCAGTGTGACGGCCACCTTGTTGCTGACCGGGACCGAACTGTCGGTGGTCGCCGCTCTGCGGGAACTGAATGCGGCCGGGTTGATCGGAATCATCCTCGCCATCTGGGGATTCGGTTCGGCTGTCGGCGGCATCCTCTACGGCGCGATCGGACGGCCGATCGATGCGTTCTGGCTGCTCTTCGCCCTGGCCCTGACCACTGTCCCGGTGGCGTTCACCGGGACCTGGTGGTCGATGGCCGGGGTGCTGCTGCTGTCCGGCTTCTTCTGCGCACCGACGATGGCTGCCACCGTCGAGGCGCTGACCACCTCGGTGCCCGAGGCGGCTCGCGGGGAGGCGCTGGGTTGGCATGGTTCGGCACTCACCGGTGGCAGCGCGCTGGGCGCGCCGGTGGTCGGTTTCATGATCGACCAGGCCGGCTGGCCGGCCGGATTCCTCACCTCCGGACTGCTGGCCCTGGCGGTGGCGACGATCGGGCTGACCCTGGTCCGGATCCGTCGACGGCGTAGGGTGGCCGCATGAGTGAGCAACCCGGAACTCCGTCCGAGAACCAGGCTGGCCCCCAGGCCGTCGGCAACGCTCAGCCGGGCGGCAACGGCTCTGCCGGGCAGGCGATCGCCGGTGCCACAGAGGACGGCCGGGGCTACATCGTCACCCCCCACGGGATGGCCGTGGAGGAGGCACCGGATGCCAAGTCCGAGGGTTCGGAGCCGTCGGTCACCGATCAGGTGGAGGAGCCGGCGAAGGTGATGCGGATCGGCAACATGATCCGCAGCCTGCTGGAGGAGGTACGGTCGGCTCCGCTGGACGAGCCCAGCCGGGAGCGTCTGCGGAAGACCTACTCGGCCTCGATCGACGAGCTGAAGTCGGGTCTGTCGGAGGAGCTGGCCGCCGAACTGGAACGGATCGCTGCGCCCTTCACCGGTGACGAGACCCCGTCCAATGACGAACTGCGGATCGCTCAGGCCCAGTTGGTCGGCTGGTTGGAAGGCCTCTTCCAGGGCATCCAGACCGCGCTGGTGGCCCAGCAGGTGGCGGTCCGCTCGCAATTGGAGCAGATGCGCAAGGCGCTGCCCGGAGGTGGCGCGGCGGGACAAGGCCACCCCCAGGGCGGGCACCAGCCGGGTGCCGGCGGTATGTACCTGTGAGGGATCAGCCGCCGATCCGGATCCCGACGCCCGGGCCCATCGGCCAGCCGGCGAAGTAGAAGACCACCAGCACCAGCACCAGCACCAGCACCCAGGCCACCCAGAACGGGATCACGAACGGCAGCATCCGGGAGATCACCGTACCCAGGCCGGCCTTCGGTTCGTACTGCTTGACCAACATCAACAACACGAACAGGTACGGGTTCATCGGCGTGATCACCTGGGTGGCCGTAGACGATGCCGGGCACCAGAAACAGCAGGAAGACGATGAAGGTGACCGAATCAGCAGGGGCGAATCCGGCAGGAACCCTCCCTCCTCATTGCGCCACGGCGACATCGGCAGCAATGCCGCCACCAGCATCAGGGCGGCCAGTGCCAACCCGGCGATGGTGGCCAGCAGCAGACCTCGTCGTTCGGCCGGGTCGAGGTCGGGGTTCAGGTCGCGGGTGTCGTCGCGCCGCAGTGCGGGGGCGACCTGCCCGTTCTCGTCGGCCGGTTCGTCCACCAGCTCCTCGGGATCGGCGTCGGCGTACTCGGTGGGTACGTTCTGCCGGCGCAGTCGCGGTTCGATCACCTTGTCGATGATGAAAACCGGCCAGGATCGCCAGGACGACCGAGGAGACGAGGTTGAAGTAGTAGTAGTTCGAGACCGGGGTGACCGGTGCACCCGGGTTGGGCAAGGTGGCGACCACGCTGGTGGTGATACCGGCGAACAGCGCATCCAGGCTGGTCACGACCGGTGAGGTGGAGTAGCCGGCACCGGCTGCGGCGAAGCCGCCGATCAGTCCGGCCATCGGGTGTCGCCCGGCGGCTTTGAACACCATCGCCGCCAGCGGCGGGATGATGATCATCGATGCATCGGCCATCACCGATCCGGTGACGCCGACGGCGCCGACCGCGTACGGCAGTGGCCACCGGGGAGCCCGGCCGAGGGTCAGCCGGATCGCCGCACTCAACAGACCGGTACGTTGGGCGACGGTGACTCCCAGCAGGATGGTCAACACCGTCTCCAGGGGCGGGAAGCCGATGAAGTTCTGACCCAGGTTGGCGGTGAACCAGGCCAGTCCCTCGCCGGTGAACAATCCCTTGATCACCTTCGGCTCGTCCGAACCCAGGATGGTCACCACCGTTCCGGCCAGCGCCATCGCGGTGGAGATCACCCCGACGATCAGGAACAGGCCGAGGAACAGCAGGAAGGGGTCGGGCAGTTTGTTCCCGATCCGTTCCACCCCGTTGAGCAGTCGGTCCATCCGGCTGGTGGGCAGTGTGTCGGTCGAACTCATCGGTGCCTCATTCCGGTCGTGATCGGAGTCAGTCGAAGTAGTGGGGTACGTCGACGGCACCACCGGCATCGTCGAACTCGGCACGTACTTCCGCCTGCAGGTCTGGATCGCACAGGTAGTCCGCGGCGACCGCAGCCATCGCTCCGGCGGAGTCGATGATCACCCGGTCGGCAGTCTCGGTGATGGCCTCGGCGGCGAAGTCGCGGGTGTGCAGGGAGAACTCGGGTCCGGTGATCTTGACCATCGGATGCAGGGCCGGGGACCCGGAAGCTGACATTGCCGAAGTCGGTGGATCCGGAGAACTGCTCGGCAGCACACCAGCGGGCAGTACCTCGTGACCGCGATCGCCGTAGCGGCGGTTCCAGGACTGGGCCAGTGCGGTGTTGCCTCGCATCGGCAGGTACGGCGGCGCCTCGTCCCAGACCAGCTCCACCCCGCATCCGGCCATCAGGCCAGCTCCTTGGGCGATCTCCTCCATTCGGCTGCTGAGGATCTTCAGGGTTTCGGGGTACTGGCTGCGGACGTAGTACAGGATCGAGGCACGGTCCGGGATCACATTCGGCCGTTCGCCACCTTCGGTGATCACCGCGTGGACCCGGTCGGTGAAAGGCATCTGCTGACGGTTGGCCGCGACCCCCATGTACATCAGGTTGACCGCATCGAGGGCATTGCGGCCCATGAAGGGCTGGGCGGAGGCATGAGAGGTGATGCCGTGGAAGATCACCTTCAACTGGCGCCGGCCGAGGAAGACCGGTTCGGCGCAGTCGTAGGTGAACGGGTGGACCATGATCGAGGCGTCGACATCGTCGAAGGCACCCTCGCGGGCCATCAGTTCCTTGCCCGAGCCACCCTCCTCGGCCGGCGTACCCATCCAGATGATCTTGCCGGGAAGTTGATCACGGACCTTGGCCAGCGCCAGGAAGGCGCCGACGCCGGCAGTGGCGATGATGTTGTGCCCACAGCCGTGACCGATCCCGGGCAGGGCGTCGTACTCCGCCAGCACGGCGATGCTCGGCCCCGGTCCTGATCCTGCCACCTCTGCCCGCAGCGCCGTGGGGAGTCCGTAGGCGCCCCGGGTCACCGCGATGCCGTGGCTCTCGACCAGCTCGGCCAGCTGGGCCGCCGACCGGTGTTCCTCGAAGGCGACCTCCGGGTGCGCGGCAAGATCATGTGAGGTCTCGATCAAGCTGGCTGCGAGTTCGTCCACTGCCGAATCGATCGCCGCCAGCACCGGCGCCGGCGCACCGGCGGCATCGGAGGCGACAGAACTCATCAATCCGGCCCGGGCAGAGGTGATCTTGCTGAGCTCACCGAGGAGGAAAGGGTCGACCGGTTGGGGCAGTCCGTCGGTGGGCGAACTCTGGGGAGAATCGGCTGGGGCCGTCGCTGGGCTCCTTTCGGTACCTGGTGGGTACAGCATGCAGAATCCCGGCCGGTTGTGCAGCCGATGGGCGAGATTGTGCAGAAATGTGCGTTCGCTCCACGGTGTCCACGGCGCGGGCCACCAGCGGGAAACATCGGGGAAAGGTCACAGAAAACCCTCATCGATCGGGAACCACGGCTCCGGACCTGGCGTCGCATGTCGGCAAGCAGGAACCAACCACGAGTCAGCCGAACGCCTGAGAGGGAAAGCCGTGAACACGCCTCGTATCGAATCCACCGGACGCAAGCCCGGCTGTGTCACCAACACCGAGGTCTTCCAGCATCCGCTGATGGAGGAGCCGCCGGCTCCCAGCGCCGGCAAGGTCGTCCGCCGCCAGGCCGCCGACCTCACCAACCGGGCCCGCGCCCTGTGCTCCGGCTGCCCGCTGGCCGCCGCCTGCCTCTACGACGCCGTGGTCAAGCACGATGTCAGCGGTTTCGTCGCCGGCACCACCGAGACCGAGCGCAAGCAGATCCGGCGTCGCCTCGGGGTCACCGTCGAACCCGAGGACTTCGATTCCCTGGCCGGTTCCTTCCGCTCCGGCAAGCGGGTCGACCACAACGAGGTCGTCCGGCTGCGACAGGCCAACCCGCACGAATCGCTGGAGATGCTGGCGCAGCGCCTGGAGTGCTCGCTGTCGACGGTCAAACGGCACCTGCGCAAACACCGCCGGGGCGAGAGTTCGGAGCCGGCCACCAGGCGCGTACCCACCCAGGCCGAAGTACTGCAGGCCGCCGGAATGATGCCCGATCGCAGCAGCGGCGCCGCCTGAGGCCGGGGCGCCGCTCAGCCAAATTGTCGGAAGTTATGGCGGCCTGATCGACCCGCGAGGTCACCAGAGCTCCCGATGAGTTTCACGAGGTCACCAGAGCCCCCGATAAGTTTCACGGAGCCCCCCGGAATCGACGACCCCGCCACGTCAACCAAGTCGTCGGGAGATATGGCGACCTGATCAACCCGCGAGGTCACCAGAGCTCCCGATGAGTTTTCTCGAGGCCACCAGAGTCGACGACCCGACCGCAGTGACGGCGCCGCCGTAGGAAGACCCCGGCCGCAGTGACGGCTGGCGACGGGATCAGAACCAGCGGGAGAGTTCGTCGACCGTACCGCCGTCGACGAAGCGGCCGGTGACGGCATCGGCGACCGACTTCACCTCCGGCGGGGCATCGCCGAGGGCGACCCCGCGACCGGCCCAGGTGAGCATCTCGATGTCATTGCGGCCATCGCCGAGGGCCAGCACATCGGCGGCCTGCACCCCGAGCCGGTCACAGACCTGTTGCAGTCCGCTGGCCTTGTCCACCCCTTCGGGGGCGATGTCCAGCCAGGCGGAGTAGCCGATGAAGTACGACACCCCGTGCAACCCGAGCCGCTCGGCGAGGTCGATGAAGTCGGAGTCACTGGCCTCGGGGTCGCGGATGATCACCCGGGTGACCGGCTCGCCGCGCAGTTCGGCCACACTGGCCGGGATCATCTCCCCCGACAGGTCACCCTCGGGGAAGTCGCCACTGACCCGGTACCCGCGGCCGATCACTTCCGCAGCGATCAGCGCGTTCGGCGCGGCGGCGCTGACAAGATCGATCACCGCAGCCGGGTCGAAGGTCCGCTGGGAGACGATCTCGATCGGCGGGTAGTGCACCACCACCGCACCGTTGGAGGAGACCGCGTACCCCTCGGGCAGTTGCAGCTGCTCGAAGACGATGTCGGTGCCGTTCCAGCTGCGCCCCGTCGCCAGTACCACCGGCACGCCGGCGTCGATCACCTTCCGCACAGCCTCGAACACCGGCCCCGGCAGGGCGCCGTTGTGGTCGACCAGGGTGCCGTCGATGTCCAGGGCGACCAGTTTCGGCGCCCAGTTGTCCGGTGTGCTCATCTCTTGATCGGTTCGAGAACTTCGCGACCACCCAGGTACGGGCGCAGCGCCTCGGGCACGCGTACCGACCCGTCTGCCTGCTGGTGATTCTCGAACAGCATCACGATCACCCGGGTCACCGCGACCAGGGTGCCGTTCAGGGTCGCCACCGGAGCGACACCGTCGTCGAAACGCGAACGGATGCTCAGTCTACGGGCCTGGAACTCGGTGCAGTTCGAGGTTGAGGTGATCTCCCGATACCTTCCCTGGGTGGGCAACCACGAGTAGCAGTCGAACTTCCGCGCAGCGCTCAGACCAAGATCACCGGCGGCCAGGTCGAGCACCTGGAACGGCAGCTCCAGCGAGGAGATGAACTCCTTCTCGTACTCCAGCAACCGCTGGTGCTCGGCCGCGGCGTCCTCGGGATCGCAGTAGACGAACATCTCGACCTTGTCGAACCAGTGCACCCGGAAGATGCCCCGGGTGTCCTTGCCGTAGGAACCGGCCTCCCGGCGGAAACTCGGGCTGTAACCGGCGTAGCGCAGCGGCAGCGAGGCCGGGTCGAGGATCTCATCGGAGTGGTACGCGGCCAGCGGCACCTCGGCGGTACCGACCAGGTAGAGGTCGTCACGTTCCAGGTGATAGACGTCCTCGGCGGCCTGGCCGAGGAATCCCGTACCCTCCATCGCCGTCGGCTTCACCAGCGCCGGCGGCAGGATCGGGGTGAAACCCCATTCGGTGGCCTTCGCCATGGCGTAGCTGATCAGTGCCAGCTCCAACTGGGCACCGACCCCGGTCAGGAAGTAGAAACGCGACCCCGACACCTTCGCGCCGCGCTCGACGTCGATCGCCCCGAGCAGCTCGCCGATCTCCAGATGATCACGCGGCGTGAAACCCTCGGCGGCGAAGTCGCGGGGTTGGCCGATGGTCTCCAGTACGACGTAGTCGTCCTCCCCGCCGTCGGGGACGACATCGTCGACGATGTTGCCGATCTGCTTGATCAAGGTGTTGAAGCGTTCACCGGCGGCGTCGCTGTCGGCCTGCTTCTGCTTCACCTCGGCGGCCAACTGCTTCGTCCGCGACAGCAGTTCCTGCTTCTCCTCGCCACTGGCCTTGGCAACCTGTTTGCCCAGGGACTTCTGCTCGGCCCGCAACTCCTCGAAGGCGGCGATGGACGATCGGCGTTCGGCGTCGGCAGCCAACAAGGCATCGACGACCTCGCCGGAACCCCCGCGGCGCACCTCCGAGCGGCGGATGAGTTCGGGGTCAGTACGCAGCAACCGTGGATCAATCACGTCGCACAGCCTAGCCGGGTGGCCTCCGTGTCAGAATCGAGTAGTCATGTCCGAATCCTCCAGCCCCGCCACCCCCAGTCGGGGTCGGCCGTCGACCCCGGCCATCACCTTCTCCGCCTTGGCGATCGTGCTCTTCACGATCTGGACGGTGCTGGTGGCCACCGGCGTCCTCGACGGCATGGACCGCGCCACCTTGGCGCCGGTACCGGTCTTCGAGGCCCGCAGCGTGCAGATCGCGGCCGCGATCAGCATCGTCTTCAGCCCGCCGATCCTGCTGCTGGTGCTGCTCTGCCTGGCCTGGTGGGCCAGTCGGCGACGGCTGCACAACCTGACCGTCTCGCTGATCCTCGCCGCGATCCCGGGCACGGCGATCAACTGGCTGATGAAGCTTCTGATCGCCGACCCCCGGCCGCCGCAGCGGCTGCCCCTGCTGACCGTCTTCGGTCCGAGCTATCCCGCCGAACACCTGTCCTCGGTCGCCATGGTCGCCCTGATGGTGGGGGCCACCGTGGTGGTCAGCCGGCAGGACCGGATCGTGGTCTGGACCTGGCAGGTGATCGGCCTCCTGGCGGTGCTGCTGCTCGGTCTTTGCAGCTGGTGGTTGCGGAGCAACTGGCTGGCCGACCTGATCGGCGGGGTGCTGCTGGGCGTCGCCGTGGCTGCGGTGTCGCTGATGGTGGCCCGGGTACGGGTGTTGCCGCGGGAAGGCCTGATCGCGATGGCCATGTCCCGGCAGACCCCTGTCACCGCCGTCGACGGTGCCCCGGAAGCGCGTTGCGCGATCATCTACAACCCGAGCAAGATCGTCGACGAAGCCGCCTTCCGCCGGCATGTGGACTACGAGCTGTCCCGGCACCAGTTCGTCCGTACCCTCTGGTTGCCGACCACCGTCGACGAACCCGGCCGCGGCCTGGCCGAGGTGGCAATCTCCAAGTCTGTCGGCCTGGTGCTCGTCGCCGGCGGGGACGGTACCGTCCGCTCGGTCTGCGACGGTATGGCCGGCAGCGGTATCCCGCTGGGGATCGTCCCGGCCGGTACGGGCAACCTGCTCGCCCGCAACCTCGGCATCCCCCGCGACGAGCGTGCCGCCATCGATGTCGCCTTCGACGGCCAGACCCGCAAGATCGACCTGGTGAAGCTGCGGGTCGACGACCAGCCCGAGACCCAGCACTTCGCGGTGATGGGTGGTATGGGCTTCGATGCCGCCGTCTTCGAGCAGACCAATGCCGACCTGAAGAAGGCGGTCGGTTCTGCCGCCTACTTCGTCGCCGGCGCCCAGGCTGCCGGCTTCGAACCCTTCGCCGCCAGCGTGCAGATCGATGATCATCCCCCGGTCTCACGCCGCCTGAGTGTGGCGGTGATCGGCAATGTCGGCTTCCTGCAGGCGGGCATCGAGTTGTTCCCCGATGCGCGTCCCGACGACGGTGTGCTCGACGTCATCCTCGCCTCACCGCGTACCCTGCGCGACTGGGCACGGATCCTGACCACGGTGCTGGCCGTGCGCGGCACCGATGAGCACCTGGTCCGTCGCCGCGGCAAACGGATCTCGATCACCGCCGAGGAGCCGGTCGCCTACCAGCTCGACGGCGACACCATCGGCCACGCCCGGCGCCTGGTCGCCAGCGTCGACGCCCAGGCCCTGACGCTGCGCGTACCCGACCAGAGCTACGAGCGCCACAACCCGCTGGGCAATCTGCGCCGCTCAGCCCCCGAACAGTCGTAACCCGAGGATCACCAGCGCCACCGCGGCGAGGATGCCCAACACCAGCAGCACGATCTTGATCTTGCTCCAAGGACGCTCACCGACCACCTTGCCGGTGACCCCGTTCATGTAGACCTGGAACGGTTGCCCGCCGTAGGTCACCGTCAGCAGCCAGACCGGCAGCAGCAACTGGGCGAACAGCAGACGATCGATCCGCTGCTGTTTGGAATCGATCCGCTGCCGATCACCGCCGATGTCGGACCGGATCCGCTGATCGACACCGTTGTCGATCTTGGTGCGTATCTGTGCGTCGAAGACCTGCTGGGCATCGAGATCGTAGGTACGACTGAGGTGCCCGGCCACGTAGTGCGGTGCGTACCTGGTGATCTTCTCCCGGGGCCAGGGGGCGAGCGCGTCGATCTTGCGGTCGTCCAGGCCGGTGTTGGCCAGCGCGTCCAGGTCGCGGAACTCGACCCGTACCTGGCCGTGGACCGGATACCAGCGGGTATGGGTCTCCTGGCGTTCGCGATCACCGTCCTTGACCGTCACCTGGTAGTCCTCTCCACGCTGCCCCCGGTAGTCGGCGCCGGCGTCGGCGTCGTAGTCGAAGTAGGACAGGTAGACGCTGCTGAAGGCCCCCAGCGTCCGATACTGCTTGAACTCCTTGGGCGCGAACCGGCGACTGGCGATCCACTGTTCGATCGCATCCCGGGCATGGCGCTCGTCCAGCGCGAACGGCAGCACCCCGTCGATCGGCAACCGGGTGGGGGCCTGCTGCAGATCATCGCGCTGGATCGGGGTGGCGCAGTAGGGACATCGGGTCGCACTCAGACTGCCGGTGAACGCGGTGGTGCCCCCGCATGCCTGGCAGGTCACCTCCTTGTCCAGCGCCGCCTGCCCGTCCGGTCGGAGCAGTGCCGCCATGGCCGACTGCAGCGGATGTTTGGTCACGTCGGTCGATTCGACCTCACCGAGGTCTGCCGGCAGACCACAACTGGAGCACTGCAGGCCGGCCCGCCGCGGTTCCCACACCAACATGCCGCCGCAGGAGCGACAGGGATAGGTACGGGTGTCCTCGGTGGCGTGCAGCGCTGCCGGATCGGCCATCGCCGGCGGCGACGGCATCGGCTCGGGCGACGGCATCGGCCCAGGCGAGGGGTAGGGCAGTGGTGGTGGTGGCGGGGGCGCTCCCCCCGGGGTCGCTCCGCCGACCGGACGGGCTTGTCCCTCCTCCGGTCCCCCGGGGAGATTCCCCGGTCCCCCCGGGAACTGGGCGCTCATGCCGGTGCCGGTGGGGCCGGCGCCGCGGGGGGTGGCGGTGGTGGTGGAGCCGCCGGTGCGAACAGAGCGGACAGAGCGGGTACCTGACCGGCGGCGGTCCAACCGGGCATCCCGTCGGCCCAGACCAGCGTGTCCCGAGTCAGCTGGCCCTGCTGCACCGCGACCTGCAACTGAGCGACCTGGAACGGTCCGGTGGTCTGTCCGTTGACGGCGATGTGGAACGCCGGCTGGGCGGGAAGCGGCGGCGGTGCCGCGGCTCCGGCATAGGCATTGCCCATCTGCTGGCCCATGCCGAGCCCCATCCCGGCAGCGATCATCCCCCCGGCCAGGCCACCGGGTTGTCCGGCGGCGGTGGTCATCGCATCTGCGGCCTTCGCCTGTTGGTACCGATTCATATCGCCCAGGTTGTCGACCCAGCCCGCCTCCTCCACACCACGAGCGACCCCGCGGGTCATCGCCAGGGTGATCTCCTCCGGCAGCGAGATGTTCATGGTCACCGAGTCGATCGCCAACCCGAACTCGTCGTCGACCCGCTCGGCGACGAAGTCGCGGAGTTTGTCACTCAACTCGACCTGTCGCCCCTGCAGATCGATCACCCCGAGTTTGGTCTCCATCACCATGTCGGAGAAGGCCAGCGTG
The DNA here is from genome assembly GCF_004364645.1 of Naumannella halotolerans. Lineage (NCBI taxonomy): Bacteria > Bacillati > Actinomycetota > Actinomycetes > Propionibacteriales > Propionibacteriaceae > Naumannella > Naumannella halotolerans. The sequence continues at coordinate 69,441 of NZ_SOAW01000004.1, forward strand.
ATCACCCGCCGGAGCAGTTCGGCGATCTCCTCCGAGCCCACCTCCGAATCGGTCCCGATCACCTCCCGGAGGAAGATCGGCGGCTCGGCGACCCGAACGACACACAGCCCGTTCGCCCGTACCTGCACCATCGTGAAGTCGGGGTCCCGGACCGTCACCGGGTTCGCCGTCCCCCATCGCAGGTCGGTCACCGGGCGGGTGTTGATGAAGTAGACCTCACTGCGAAACGGCGAGTTGAAGCCGTGTTTCCAGTTCTGCAGGGTCGACATGATCGGCAGGTTGGCGGTGGTCAGTTCGTACCGACCGGGACCGAAGGTGTCGGCCATCTGCCCTTCATGCACCATGATCGCCTGCTGCCCCTCACGGACGATCAGCTGGGCGCCGTTCTTGATCTCGTTCTGGTAGCGCGGGAAGCGCCAGGCCAAGGTGGTCCGCGAGTCATCGAGCCATTCGATGATGTCGACCAGCTCGCCACGCAATTTGTCCATCAGGCCCATGCGAACCCCCCGAGTCCGTGGTGCCCAGAGCTGGGCGACCTGCTGGAAGCATAAGCCTGCAAGGGGGCAGCGTCGATGGGTCGGTCGGTCGAGGATGTGTCCGGGATCGCGCCGGTGGCGGCCGCGGTGAGCGATCGTGCCGGGCAGGCACGGATTCGCGGGGGCTCATCCCTGCAGCGAACGCAGCCATTCGTGTGCGGCGGCATGATCATCATCGCTCGCACCGCGCGCGATCTCGGTGCGCCGGCCGTCGGCGCGCGGGTAGGAACCGAGGAAGACCACTCGCTGGCAGACGCGGTGCAGTCCGAGCAGCGCCTCGGCCACCCGCGGATCCTGCAGGTGCCCGTCGGCATCGATCGAGAAGCAGTACTCACCGAGAGACTTCTTGGTCGGCCGCGACTCCAGCCGGGACAGGTTCACCCCGCGGGAGGCGAACTGTTCCAGGATCTCCAGCAGACCGCCCGGCCGGTCGGTGTACATGTAGGCGACCAGGGTGGTCTTGTCCGCCCCGGTCGGTGGCGGTACGGCGGCCGGCCGGCCGACCAGGACGAATCGGGTGACCGCATCGGGATTGTCCGCGACGCCCTCGGCGAGGGCGCTCAACCCGAGCCGTTCGGCGGCGATCGGCGCACAGATGGCGGCATCGAATCCGGAGCCGGGATCGGCCACGGTGACTGCCGCGGCGGCGGTCGACCCGCCCTCGGTGACCTCGGCATGGGGCAGGTTCGCGATCAACCACTCGCGGGTCTGGGCGTAGGCGTGGGGATGGGTCAGCAACCGGCGTACCTGCGCGGCGGCGGTTCCCGGACGGACGTAGACGCCGAAGCGCACCGGCAGCATCACCTCGGCGGTGATCCGCAGACCGTTGCCCCGGGCGAGGGTGTCCAAGGTGGCCGAGACCCCTCCCTCGACGGAGTTCTCGATCGGCACCAGCGCGGCATCGACCACACCGCTGCGGGCGGCCTCCAGGGTTTCGGGAACGGTGGCGAACGGCCGGTACTCGGAGTCGATGCCGAGGTTGATCAGTGCCTGATGGGTGAAGGTCCCCTCGGGACCGAGATAGCCGGTGGTTGCCACGTCTGCAGCCTAACGACTTCCCCCAGCCCGGCTGCGAAAGCGAACCGGCGTCTCAGACGGTGGTGGCCAGTGACTCCGCCAGGGCCGCTTCGACCTCCGGCAGCGACACCGGCGGCGGCCCGTCGGCGGGCACGCCGATCACCGACACCCAGGCGGTACGGGTGCCGTCGGGCCACACCTCGGCCTGCACCCGGTAGCTGAAGATGTAATCGCCCTCGAGCCGCTCGGCCCGCTCCAGCTCGGCCCGGGCATCGAACTCGGCCATTACCGAACCCGAGCGCACGCCCGGGGACAGCACCGGTTCGGACAGGCTCGGGTCGGCCGCGGACAGGTCTGCCAGCTTCGCGCCCAGCGTCTCCCGTAGGCCGAGTGCCAGTTCCTCGGAGGTGTCTCCCGGGACCGCGGGATCGACCAGGCCGATGTAGTACTGGGCGGTCCAGTCCGGGGCCTCGTCGGCGGGAAGGTTGCCGATCGCGGCGGCCTCGAAGACCCCCTCATAGGCGATCGGCCTGGGGTCGGTGCGGTCGTAGGCCACGAAGGGGGTCGCTGGCACTTCGGCACCCCACAGACCGCGGACCGAGACCGCCGAGTAGTCGACGGTGATCAGCGGCGCCTCGATCTGCGGCTCCCCCGGCTCGGCCGGAGCCAGTGCCGCCGGTGGGGTCGCGCGGATCTCCTGCACACCCCGCCAGGTGAGGGCGGCGAGCACGCAGCCGATGCCGACCAGCAGGGCCGCGGTGATGCCGATCGCGGTCCGGGTACGTCGCCCGAGCAGCGGATTCGGCCGTACCGAGTGGGCGGCCTCACCGGGCGGCCCGGACTCCTCGGAGTTGCTCAGCCAGTCGGTCCAGGCCTGACCGTCCCACCAGCGGTAGGCACCGACCAGACCGCGTGGGTCGTGGTACCAGCCCGGTTCGGAGACCACGACCGGGGCCGGTTGGTCGGTCGGAGGCGGCGCAGAGGCGACGGCCGTACCCGCTGCCGGCCCGCCACTGCCGCCGACCGACGGCGGAGCATCCTCCGGTGGCGGCTGGCGCTGGTCGGGCACGGATCATGACTCCTGTCGAGGCGGTGCTGGGCCCACGGTAGACGGTGCTGCGGTCACCAGCGGCAACCGGGCCGGGGTCGCGTCCTCCACCCGGGAGCCGGTGAGCGTCCCGTTGCGGCGGCCGGTCCAGTACCACCACAGCAGCACCCAGACCACGATCAGCATCATCACCGTGGTGCTGCCGGCCTGCCGGATCCGGCGGATGACCTCCTCCATCAACTCGCTCTGGCCGACGGTCCGTCCGGGGTTGAACGCCAGGTTCAGGGCGAGGCCGCGGACCAGCAGGATCAGGTCGAGCCGGGTGGCGCCGTAGAGCGCCAACGGCAACCAGGCCGCGAGGTCGTACCAGGGCAGGGAGTAGGGCGCGGTGATCATCCAGGCGACCGTGAGCACCACCGCGGTACGGATGGCGATGCTGAGCGGGTCCCGGCGGGGATCGGCGTCGCCGGACAGCCCGAGCAGTCGTCGGTGCGGCAGCGCCCGGGACAGCGCCCAGGCGATCACGATCATCCCGACCCAGCCGAGCACCGAGACCATCACCGAGGCCGACTCTGCCTCCATGAACGTACCCATCAGCGCGTGGATGCCGAACAGCCAGCTCGCCTCGGACAGGTAGCCGCTGTTCCGGGCGGCCTGACTCAGCGCCTCGGGTTCGAGGATGAAATAGGCGATCGAGGACGGGATGCCGGCGCCGATGATCGCCCGGGCCATCGCCGGCAGATCCCGACGGTAGGCCCAGACCATGGCGATCCCGTACAGGCCGAGAGTGGCCTTCACCGAGCAGCCGATTCCGATCAGCAACCCGGCGATGAAGGGATGGCGGCGCAGGAAGTAGAAGGAGGCAATACCGAAGGCGACCGCGATCGCCTCGTTGTGGGCACTGACCACGACCGCCCAGACCAGCACCGGGTTCAGGATCGAAAGCCAGATCACCCGGGCCTGCAATTGCCGGTCACCACGAGCCAGGCCGATGGTCAGGGTGCAGGCGATGATCATGAAGGACATGCAGACCAGCTGCAGCCAGAAGACGACATCGTGCACGGTGTCCCCGCCGAGCCGGTTGGCGCCGATCTGGATCCAGTTGAGGATCGGCCCGTAGACGCTCGGGGTGTCCTGCCAGGGGCCCTCGGTCCAACGCAGGATCGGGTCGTACTGGGTACGGAAGAGTCCACCCGGGGTGATCGCATAGGGACTCATCCCGAGTACGGCGATCCGGCCGTAGGCCGAATACATCAACACATCGGCCGAGGTCAGCGGCGGTACGGTGATGGTCAGGGCACAGATGGCGACACCGAGGAAGAAGCAGCGACGCAGCCGCGGCAGCCAGCCCGCCGCCAACGCCCGAAGACCGATCCACATGCCACCGGCGCCGAGGATGATCGCCAGCCCGGTGGCGGCGGTGACCACCCACTCGTTGCGCAGTGCCGACGGTCCGTCGATGTTCCACGGCGGGAGCAGACTGCCGTTGCGCGGCCCGAGATCGAGGGTGACGATGGAGGGACCGAGGAAGCCGATCGCCAGATAGAGCAGCGCAGTCAGCAGCACCAGCAGGATCGCCACCCGTCCGCTGCGGTGCCACTCGGTCGCCGGCAGGCTGTCGGGGGCGGTGAACCAGTCCAGCCGTGCCAGCGCGGGGGCCGGTTCACGCGAGACGGGCGCAGGCAGCAGCGGCCGCGGATGGACCACGTCCTCACCCCTCTCACCGGCCGACAGGACTCCGAAAGGCTAGTCGAGGCAGCGGACTCGTGCCGCATCGACCGGGCCGCGGGCCGATGGTCACCGGTGATGGTGGTCGGCGGGCCGACGGTGAGACCGGGGTGGCGCACCAACGGGGTGCGGCCGGGGCCGGCCGGACCTCTGGGCGCCCCAGAGCCGCGCAGCTCGCCGTACCCATTCGGTACGCAGCCCCAGAATCCACGCCGATCCCGCTAGGGTCAGCCCATGGGAAAAGGTGTGCGAACCGAGACGGGCAAGCTGCGGACCGTGATGCTCCACCGGCCCGGTGACGAACTGCGCCGGCTGACCCCGCGGAACAACGACACCTTGTTGTTCGACGGTCTGCCGTGGGTGGACCGGGCCCAGGAGGAGCACGACGGGTTCGCACAGGTGCTGCGGGACCGGGGCGTCGAGGTCCTCTATCTGACCCAGTTGCTCGGGGAGACCCTGAACGACGGTCTTGCGCGTTCGCGGGCGATCGATCTGACCCTGACCGACAAGCGGCTGGGCGACCAGCTGCGGGCGGTGCTCCGCGACCACCTCGGCGAGCTGCATCCGGACGAGCTGACCACTGTGCTGACCGCGGGGCTGCGCAATGACGAGTTCCCGACCCGGACCCTGGTGACCTCGTTGCTGGCCGAGGACGACTTCATCATCGACCCGCTGCCGAACCTGTTGTTCACCAGGGATTCCTCGGTCTGGATCGGTGACGACCCGGCAGTCACCTCGCTGGCCATGCCCGCCCGCTCGCGGGAAACGCAGCTGACCGAACTGATCTACGACCATCACCCTCGCTTCGCCGACAACACCCCCATCTACGGTTGGGACCGCGAGCATGTGGAGGGCGGTGACGTACTCGCCCTCGCCGACGGCGTGTTGGCGATCGGCGTCGGGGAACGTACCACCCCGGCCGGTGCGGAAAGGCTGGCCCGGACGGTCCTGGAGGCCGGTCTCGCCCACACCGTGCTGGCCGTACCCATCGATCAGCAGCGCGCGACCATGCACCTGGACACCGTGTGCACCATGGTCGATGTCGACGCGGTCGTCATGTATCCCAACATCGCCCATCGACTGTCCGCGGTGAAGGTCACCGCCGGACCGCATTCCGACCATGGCGACGACCTCTCGGTCGGCGAGTTGCGCCCGTTCCTGGAGGTGGCCGCCGAGGCCATGGGGATCGACCAGCTACGGGTGATCGACACCGGCCTGGACCCCGTCACCGCCGAACGCGAGCAGTGGGACGACGGCAACAACACCTTGGCCGTGGAGCCTCGGGTGGCGATCGCCTATGAACGCAACACCGAGACCAATGCCCGGTTGGAGGCCGCCGGGATCGAGGTGATCCCGATCGCCGGTTCCGAACTTGGCTCCGGTCGAGGGGGTCCGCGGTGCATGTCCTGCCCGGTGGAACGCGAGCCGCTGCCCCCGAGCTGAGGCCCGCGCCACGCATCGACCTCCGGACATGGTTGAGCCGTCAAACGCTACCCTGTCTGCGACTGCGCAATCCGGCGCCGGAAGGAAGGGACCTGCACCATGTCTGGGCTGACCCTCGAGCTGATCGTGAACGACGGCGCCCTGTGGGGCATGCTCGCTCAGCTACGCCTGAACCAGCAGCTCGATGCCGTGCTCGGGTCCGACCGTTCCTTCGACGTCGATCTGGGCAACTCCTCGCTCACCCTCGGCGGCGGCGCCCAGCAGGTCAGCGCCGTACCGCACCTGATCGCCTCGGTCGCCCCGGGACCGCAGACCGTGCGCTGGGGGTGGGCCCTGGCCGAACTCGGCAACCTGCCCGCGACCGGCCTGTCCGGGCGACTGCGCGACTTCGGCCGGGCGCAACAGGTGCCGGCTCTGGGCAGCGACGAGGTTCCCTTCAGCGCGTTCGGCCCGGCACCGGAGGGTGTCGAGGAGGTCGACTGGGTGGCCGAGCAGGTCGGGATCCTCGCCTGTCAGGTGATCGGCGAGGTGCCGTGGTTCGTCGTACCGGCCGGTGACACCCGGGTGGTTCTGCTGCTGCAGGACGGGCCGGCCCTGCCCGCGCCGGAACTCGCCCAGGTGATGACCGTGCTGCCCGATGCCCTGATGGCCGGCCGCCTCATCGACCCGCCGAGGGCCCTGCAGCATCTGCTGGGACGGGTCCCGAACTGGCATGCCGAGTGGGGTCCGGCTGGGGTACGGATCTCCGACCCGACCGGCAACATCGACGTTCACCTGAACCAGGACGGCCAGGTCACCGAGATCCAGACCAACATCTGAGCGGACCGACGACGGTCCGCGAGACCGAACGGTGACGCCCTCGCGGCCGAGCAGGGCCACCAGTGAACTAGCCCGCCAACCGAGCCGAGCGGTGTCCGACCGACGACGGTCTCAGCCGCTGACCACCGGCTTGCCCTGGGCGGCCCATTCGAGGATTCCCCCGTCGAGGTTGACCGCTTCCTTGCCCGAATGGTTCAGGAAGGCGGTCGCCTGCGCCGACCGTCCACCGGACCGGCACATCGCGACCACCTGCGGCCCCACCTCGCCGACCCGTTCGGTCAACTGGTCCAGCGGGATGTGGGTCGCGCCCTCGACATGCGCCTCGTCCCATTCGGCCTGGGTACGTACGTCCAGCAGCTGATAACCCTCGGCCACCAGCGCCTCGGCACCGTTCGGGTCGGTCGTCGGCAATTCCTCGCCCATCGTCACCTGTTCCTTCGTTCCTCGATGCCCAGCGGGCACGTGTCCCTGCATCACCGGGCTGCTTCGTCCCGGCTACTTCAGTAGCCTGCTGAGTCTGCGGTCGGCCAGCGGTTTGCCACCGGTCTGACAGGTCGGACAGTACTGCAGGGAGGAATCGGCGAAGCTGACCTCGGCGATGGTGTCCCCGCAGACCGCGCACTTCTGACCGGTACGACCGTGCACCCGCAGCCCGGACTTCTTCTCGCCCTTGAGGTCCTTGGCCGCCAACCCGCGGGAACGCTCGACCGCCTGCCGCAGTTCACCCTGCAGCGCCTCGTACAACCGGTCGAACTCCTCCTCGTCGAGGGAGGAAGCGGGTTTGAACGGGGACAACCGGGCGGCGTGCAGGATCTCGTCGGAGTAGGCATTGCCCACCCCGGCCAGTTGTCTTTGGTCGCGCAGGATCCCCTTCAGCTGCGCCCGGCCGGCCGCGGCCAACAACTGCCGTAGCACCTGCGGGCTGAAGTCGTCGGCAAGCGGGTCCGGTCCGAGGGAGGCGATCTGCGGGACCTGGGCGGGGTCGGTGACGACGTGGATCGCGAGCTTGCGTTGCGTACCGGCCTCGGTGAGGGTGAAACCGGAACCGTCGTCCAGCCGCACCCGGGCAGCCGTCGGACCACGTCCCGGTTTGAGCGGGGTGGTCGGCAGGTCGTCGGACCAGCGCAGCCATCCGGCCCGGGCCAGATGGAACACCAGGTGGACCCCTTGGGCGTCGAGGTCGAGGAACTTGCCGTGCCGCTGCACATCGGAGATCTCCAGCCCGGCCAGGGCATCCACCGGCGGATCGAAGGTCTTCAGGGCGCTGAACGCCGAGACCTCGACGCCGGCGATGGCGTGGCCGACGGTCTTCTCGGTGAGGAAGCTCCGCAAGGACTCCACCTCGGGAAGTTCCGGCATCGGCAGCCCCCTGTCAGTGAGCGGGTCATCGCCCGCAGGTCAAGCCTAACCCCGGGCACCGACAGCCCAGGGCCGGGAAGCGAACTCACCCTCGCGGGAACCAGTGAGCCCGTGGCAACCACCCCACGTCAGCACCGACCGCACCCCGCGGCTGCACCCGATCGCACCCCGCGGCCGGCGCCGATCTCAGACCTGCGGCAGCTGCCACTGCGGTGACGGCATCCGCAGCGCGCGGCCGAGCCGGTTCAGGTAGTCGGCGCGGGAAACCTCAACCACGCCCAGACCGGACAGATGCGGGGTCTGCCACTGCACATCGAGCAGCCGTCGGTGACCGTCGCGGCCGAGCAGTTCGACCAGCGCGATCAGCGCCACCTTCGAGGCGTCACGCCCGTGCTCGGGATCGTGGAACATCGATTCACCGGCGAACAGTCCGCCGAGGCCGACCCCGTACAGCCCGCCCACCAGACGTCCCGCCGCATCCCAGGTCTCCACCGAATGGGCCAGGCCGAGGCGGTGCAACTCGCCGTAGACACGTTTGATCTCGTCGTCGATCCAGCCGCCGCTGCGGTTCGGGTCGGCGCAGCGTTCGACCACCTGGTCGAAACAGTGGTCGATGCTGAGGCGGTAGTGCCGCGCACTCTTGCGCAGCGAGCGGGTGACCCGCAGGGCATCGAGCGGCAGGATGCCACGCGCCACCGGCGAGTACCAGCCGATCAACGGGTCCCCGGTTTCGGCCAGCTCACCGGTCGGCATCGGGAAGGCGCCGGCGGCGTACCCCTCCACCAACAGCTCCGGCTCCAGCCCGACCGACCAGAACACCAGGTCCTGGTCCGGCCAGGTGCTTGCATCGGGGATCACACCCATGGACCCCATTGTGCCGGTGTCCCATGTGCCGGTGTCCCTGGTGCCGGTTCCTTGTGGCCGGTGTCCTCTCTTCGAGGTGACGTGTCCGGCGTTGCGCGGACTCAGGGATGGCTCCGGGCGGCGGTCAGGGATCGCGGCCTGTTCTCGTCGAACGAGCGGCGTACCCTTGAGCCCGGTGTCCGCCGCTGGGAAGGATGACGATGGCCGAGCAGGAACGTGCCCTGACGCAGGGTTGGAGCGTCGAACGGACGACCGATGCCGCCGGTGGGGTGCTGCGTCGGGTGCTGGAGCTCGCGATCGACGGATACGCCAAGGTCCCCGGTGCCCGGACCACCGCAGGCAAGCATCTGGCACGTACCGGTGAGGTCGATGCGGCGATCGAGGCGTTGATCGGCCAGCACATCGCCCTGGCCGGCGCTCAGGGATTCCTGACCAACCTCGGCGGCATCATCACCTTGCCGATCTCGATCCCGAGCAATCTGACCGGACTGGCGGTGATGCAGACGCGGATGATCGCCGGCATCGCCCACCTGCGCGGCTACGACCTGTCGCAGTCGCAGGTACGCACCGCGCTGCTGATGTGCCTGCTCGGGGAGGACGGCCTCGCCCGGGCCGACGAGTCGACCCCGCGCCGACCGCTGGTGGTGGCCACGGCCCCGGTCTTCGACCCGAAACTGGACCGATTGGTCGCCAGCGCGGTGATCACCCACTTCACCACCCGGGTCACCGGCAAACAGGCAGCGCTGCTCGTGACCAAGCGAATCCCGGTGATCGGCGGTGGGGTCGGCGCTGCGGTCGACAGCTACGGCACCCGGCAGGCCGGGCAGTTCGCCAAGAAGGAACTGGTGGCCCGGCGAGCCCTGCGGGGCTGACCGCAAACCCTTTCAGGAGCGGTCTGCCGCGCCCTGGTCCACCTGCACCTCGCGTTCGAGCTCGACCGGCACCAGCTGCGGACGTTTCGCCTCCCGTCCGCTGCGGTACTGCGGTCCGCGAATCCCGGAGACCACCCATGGGCCGAAGTGGCGCATGGTCCATTGCAGGTGGTCACCCATCCGCGGTTTGGCGTGGACGATCATCCGGGCGTCGAGGTCGGTCATCCAGTCCCGGTCGGCGCCGGGGACGCCGACCAGCCAAGACAGCGCCGCCCCGACCAGGGTGTGCCCGAGGGTGTTCAGGTGCAGCCGGTCCTCCCCCCACAGCCGCGGATCGGAGGCCATCGGGACCTGTTCGAAGTCGATCAGCTCCACCCCGTGCAGCAGTGCCGCCTCCCGCAGGATCCGGTTCAGCGTGTGCATCCGCTCGCGTACCACCGTGGCCAGCGGATTGGCCCGGCCGAGGTCCGGGTTGGTGAAGGTGAGCACCCGGATGCCGGCCGCCGTGGCGGTGGAGAACATCTCGTTCAGGTAGGCCGTGATGCTGACGAAATCGGGGCGCAGCCCGATCACATCGTTGATTCCCCCGGTGAAGGTCAGCAGATCCGGTTGCATCGCGATCGCCGCGTCGAACTGCCGCTCCCGGATGTCGGCCACCCGGAGCCCGCTGATCGCCAGGTTGGCGTACTCCAGGCCCGGTGAGGTGGTCGAGGCGAGTTGGGCGGCGAACCGGTCGGCCCAGCCTCGCCAGCCACCGGCGCCGTCGGAGTCGACCAGACCCTCGGTGTTGGAGTCGCCGATCGCCACGTACCGCCGGAAGCTGGACGAGCCCGACAACACCGGCGCCACGGTGTCGTCGACCAGCAACCGGATCAGGTTGCCCTCCGGATCGGCCACCTGATCGGCGATCGCATGACCCCCGGTACGCAGCACCTGGTCGATGCCGTTGTCCCGGTCGTGGACCCTCACCCCGAAGGAGCTGGGTTGTCCGCGCTCGGACAACTCGAAGACCAGCTTCACCCCATCCGGCGGAGCGACCACGGCACGGTCGGCTGCCGGCTCGAGCACCCGGCCGCCGAGCAGACGCGCCCAGTAGCAGGCCAGGGGCAGCGGGCTGGCGCTGGGCACGATGATCTGTTCCAGGAGCCGCGACATGGATCCATTGTGCCGCCGTCCCCCGACAACGGCGGCCACCTACGCAGTGGCCTCACCCACAGCCGGGCCAGCGGTCCCTCCGCGGCCGGCAGTCAGCAGTCAGCGGTGCTGGACCAGCGGCGGCACGATGGCCATTGCTGCGATGAGGACGACGCCGAAGACGGCGGCGGCGGTGATCAACAGGTTCAACATGGCTCCAGCCTGCAACGCGTACCCCGCTGCCAGCTCTGTCGATGCTGGGCATCGGCTGTGTATGTGCCGGCGGCCTCCGTACCCGGGAGAACGGTCGGCGGTATGCGATTACCGGTCCGGCCACGGTCCGCGAGTCGCGGGCGGTATCGTCGGGGCCATGAATCTCGAACGTCCAGTCGCACCCAATCCGTACGAGATCCTGCCTCAGGTCGGCTCGTTCACCCTGACCAGTGAAACCTTCTCCGAGGGTGACACCTTGGCTGCGCCGCAGACCGCCTCCGGTGGCAGTGTCGCTCCGCAGCTCAGCTGGTCCGGTTTCCCCGAGGGAACGAAGTCCTTCCTGATCTCCTGCTTCGATCCCGATGCACCGATTCCCGGTGGATTCTGGCACTGGGCCGTGGTCGGGGTGCCCGCCTCGGTGACCTCGCTGCCGCTCGGTGGCGCACTGCCCGAGGGGGCGCTGGCCCTGCCGAACAGCGGTGGCGAGGAGGCCTACATGGGCGCCGCACCGCCCCCCGGCGACCGGGCCCATCGCTACATCTTCGCGGTCAACGCACTGGACACCGAGTTCAGTGTTGATCCGGGCACCACACCGACCGTGGCGCACTTCCAATCGCTCGGGAACCTGCTCGCCCGGGCGACCCTGACCGGCACCTATGCAGAACCCGACGCCTGAGCCAGGCGCCCGTACCACCGAGGGGCCGGCGGCCGATTCCGTACCTACTGAGTCGGCGGATCCGGTCCCTTCGCCGAAAGCGCCACCGCACAAACCGCTGCCGGTCTACGACCACCCACCGGACAAGGTCTTCTCCGACGAGGTCCGGCCGCGCTACTTCACCGAACTGCTCGACGTCGGCTTCTTCGTCGTCGCCGCACTGGCGTCGATCTGGTTGGCGTTCATCCTCGCCGCCGACGGCCTGAGCATCTCCCGGCTCTGGTACTGGATCCCGTTCTGGGGGGTACTGGCCTATCTGGCACTCCCCCGGCTGCATCGGATCATGACCTGGATCTACGTCCCGGACTACTTCATCGGTCGCACCCGGACCAGCGACGGTCTGCTCGGCGACCCGGTGAACCTGGCCTTCCAGGGGCGGGAGAAACAGATCCACCAGGTGATGGAGGATTCGGGCTGGGTGCTGGCCCAGGAGATCACCCCGCGGACCACCTGGCGGATGATCGTCTCCTCGGTGCTCAAACGGTCGTACCCGCAGGCGCCGGTCAGCCCGCTCTTCCTGTTCGGCAACCGGCACAGCTTCGCCTACCAGCAGGAGGTGGACGGAAATCCGCACAAACGCCACCACGTGCGGTTCTGGGAGACCCCGGACGGCTGGTTGTTGCCCGGTGGGCACCGGGTCGGCTGGCTCGCCGCCGGCACCTATGACCGCTCGGTCGGTCTGTCGCTGTTCACCCTGCAGGTGACCCACCGGATCGATCAGAACATCGACATCGAACGCAACTACATCGTGAACACGATCGAGCACCACCACCCCGAGGTGCCGGTGGAGATCATCGAGGACTTCTCCACCGGTTATCACCACCGCAACGGTGGCGGCGACATGATCCAGACCGATGGCGACCTGCCGATCGTGGACCTGTCGGGGGTGCCGACTACCGGTTCGCAACCAGTGGCCAAGCCGCCGAAGCGTCCGGCATCGCTGTGGATCGGGTGCGCGCTGATCCTGTTGATGAGCATCGGACCGGCGGTGTCGGGAATCCTGATGGGGCTACGGCCCGAGGGCCTGGCCGCCGCACTCGCGCAAGCCGCCGACGCCGATGTCGACCTCAGCGTGATCCGGGCGACCATGTTCGGCCTCACCGGAGCCGTGGTGCTGTTGCTGACCGCGCTCGCCCTGTCCACCGCACTCGGCGTGGTCTGGACCAGGACGGTGCTGCTGTTCGCCCTGACCGGGTTTATCGTCGTCCTCGGCCTGACCGGTGCCGACGACAACCTGGCACGCTTGAGCATCTTCTCCCTGGCCATCCTGGCGCTGGTCTCCCTGTCCTCGACCTCGGTGCGTCAGTACGTGGAGGGGAAGCGCCAGCGGCTGCGCGACCTGGCACATCTGCCGCACCTGCCGCACCGCTGATCGCCCCCGACGTGCGGTCGGAATCGTCGAACTCGGCGTCGGGGTCGGTATCGGTTGGCCGGACAGGCGTGCGGGCATCGCGAGGCGTCTGTCGAGCCGACTGTGGGCGCATTTCCAGAACCCCCTCATCTGTTCCGCAGAACATGCACCCAAACGAGCCGAATGAGCGCGTTTGCTGCGGAACAGATGCAATGGACGCCCCTCTCAGCCCGATGGCACACCCGGCACCATGAGCTGATGGCACACCGGGCACCATGCGCCGATGGACTCGCCAGGCACCCATACGCCGATGGCACACCGGGGAGCACAGCACCGACGCGACCCGCGATGACCTACCGGACGCGACGGGGCATGGACGTCGACGGGCGCCGCCCCAGGAAATGGAACGCGACGAGGAAGCTGCGCCGACAGACCTTGAGCGCGGCGAGGCTCAGTTGCTGATCAGCGGCCGCATCTCCCGGGCCCGCTCCGGGGCCTCGGGGTCACCGCAGGTCGCCAGCCAATTCGCGAGCATCTGGTAACCACCTTCGGTGAGCACCGATTCCGGGTGGTACTGCACCGCTTCGACGGCGAGCTCCCGGTGCCGGACCGCCATGATCACCCCGGACTCGGTACGGGCGCTGACCTCCAGCACCTCGGGCAGGGACGGCGGTAGCAGCGCCAACGAGTGGTAGCGGGTGACCGTCAGCGGCTGTGGCAGGTCGGTGAAGATCCCTCGACCGTCATGGGTGATCACCGAGGTCTTGCCGTGCAACAGCTCCGGGGCCCGGTCGACCGTGCCGCCGTAGGCGACGGCGATCGCCTGCAGACCGAGGCAGACACCGAAGATCGGCGTCCGGCCACCCTCGGCCTTGATGATGTCGATACAGGCACCGGCGCGCTCCGGCGTACCCGGCCCGGGTGAGAGCAGGATCCCGTCGAACTCGGACAGGTCACCGGTCAGGCGCTCGTCATCATTGCGCCACACGGTGGTCTCCGCGCCGATCTGGCCGAGGTACTGCACCAGGTTGTAGACGAAGGAGTCGTAGTTGTCGACCACGAGAATACGTGCGGGCATGGGTCAATCCTGCCACTGTCCGCGCAACCCTGTTCACCGATCGACCGTCGTCATTCACCGCTGCTGCGGCGCACGATGCCATACCCGACGCCTCCTCCCCCGACATGTCATCGAGTGCCACTGCATCGGCGCTGCCCGTCACCGTCGGGCGATCACCGGGGTGCAATTGCCCGGCCACCACCGGGACACAACTACCCGACCACCACGGGGACACAACTACCCGACCACCACCGGGACACAACTACCCGACCACCATTGGGCGCAGCTACCCGAAGATGACTTCGTCGATTATCTCGACCAAATTGCGAGACATGCACGTGTTCGGTCGCGATCCCGGTTTGGATGAAGCCTCAACCGGTACACGAGGTACCGCCGGAGAAAGGTCACCCATGCCACGTCCCACTCGCCTGCTGGCAGCCAGCACAGCCCTGATCGGCTCGATTGCCCTGGTCGCCTGTGGCAGCACCGATGCGGGACTCTCCGGCGAAGGCCCCAATGCGGGTCAGACCATCAACATCGTCGGTTTCGCCGTACCCGAGGCCGCCAACAAGGCCATCGCCGAGGAGTTCAACAAGACCGAGGCCGGGGCGGGGGTCGAGTTCAGCACCTCCTACGGCGCTTCGGGCGACTAGAGCCGCGCAGTGGTGGACGGCCTGAAGGCCGACTACGTGCACCTGTCGGTGGCCAGCGATGTCGAACGCCTGGTCGACGCCGATCTCGTCTCCGAGGACTGGGACGCCGGGGAGAACGCCGGCATCGTCTCCACCTCGATCGTGGTCCTCGGGGTACGTGAGGGCAACCCGAAGAACATCCAGGGCTGGGACGACCTGGTCAAGCCCGGGGTCGAGATCGTCACCGCCAACCCGGCCTCCTCCGGCGCCGCCCGGTGGAACGCCCTGGCCGCCTGGGGACATGTGACCGAGAACGGTGGCAGCGAGGAGGAGGCGACCGCGTTCGTCGACCAGCTCTTCGCCAATGTGGTCTCGTTGACCAACAGCGACCGCGACGCCACCCAGAGCTTCCTCGGCGGCACCGGTGACGTGTTGCTGGCCTACGAGAACGAAGCGATCCTGGCCACCCAGAGCGGTGAGGGATTCGAGTACGTGATTCCCGAGACCACCCTGCTGATCGAGAACCCGGGGGCGGTGCTGAACGAGGCCACACCGGCGGCCAACGACTGGCTCGACTTCGTGCTCAGCCCCGACGGCCAGCGCCAGTTCGTCCTGACCGGTTTCCGACCGGTGAACCCGGAGGCACCGGGTGAGGCCGACCTGGCCGAGTACGGACTGACCCCCGAGGGCATCGAAGGCGCCGCCGACCCGGCCAACCCGTACCCCGAAGTGCCGCATCTGCTCACCCTGACCGAGAACTTCGGCGGGCCCGGCTGGGGCGGCATCGCCGACAAGCTCTTCAGCGACGGCTCCGACGGTGAACCCACCGGGATCGTCACCGAGGCGATCGCCAAATCGGGCAAGGCCACGTCCTGAGATGACCAGCACCACCGTCGGCCGGCCGGGGATCACCCGGCCGGCCCTGGGCAATCTGGACCGGACCTCGGGGATCGGTCTGGGGATCACCCTGCTCTGGTTCAGCCTGCTGGTGCTGATCCCGCTGGCGGCGGTGATGATCACCGCCACCGAGGGCGGTTGGTCGGGTTTCTGGTCCGCGATCAGCAACGAGCAGACCGCCCACGCGATCTCGATCACCCTCGGCACCGCCGCAGCGGTCACCGGGCTCAACATCATCACCGGTACGGCGATCGCCTGGGTGCTGGTCCGCGACGAGTTCCCCGGCAAACGCCTGCTGGAGATGATTATCGACGTACCGTTCGCACTGCCGACGATCGTCGCCGGTCTGGTGCTGTTGTCGCTGTACGGCAATGACAGCCCGCTCGGGCTGGACCTGGCCAACTCCGCGGCCTCGGTCTACCTCGCCTTCCTGTTCGTCACCTTGCCCTTCATCGTCCGCATGGTGCAGCCGGTGCTGGAGCAGCTCGACGGGGAGGTGGAGGAAGCTGCCGCCACCTTGGGCGCCAGCCGATTCACCGTCTTCCGGCGGGTC
The DNA here is from genome assembly GCF_004364645.1 of Naumannella halotolerans. Lineage (NCBI taxonomy): Bacteria > Bacillati > Actinomycetota > Actinomycetes > Propionibacteriales > Propionibacteriaceae > Naumannella > Naumannella halotolerans. The sequence continues at coordinate 85,679 of NZ_SOAW01000004.1, forward strand.
ATCCTGCCCACCCTCACCCCGGCCATCGCCGCCGGAGCGGCCCTCAGCTTCGCCCGCGGTGTGGGTGAGTACGGGTCCTTGGTGCTGCTTTCGGGGAACCTTCCGTTCGTCTCCGAGGTGGCCTCGGTACGGATCCTCAGCGCGATCGAGAACGACAACCGGGCCGCCGCCTCCTCCATCGCGGCGCTGCTGTTGATCATCTCGCTGCTGGTGATCGTCGCCCTCGATCTGATCCAGAGGCGGGTGGCCGGTCGTGACTGAACTGCAGACTCCAGAACCGGTGACCATCGCCCCGCGTCGCCGACGGGCCCGTCGTCGCGGCCCGGTGACCTATCTGTTGCGGCTGGGCGTCATCGCCTACCTGGTGCTGCTGGTCGGGTGGCCGATGGTGCTGATCGTCACCACCACCTTCGCCGACGGCTTCTCGGTGCTGGAATCGGTGTTCAGCGATGCCGACCTGGTGCATGCGATCCGGCTCAGCATCGTGGCAGCGGTGGTCGCGACCGTGATCAACACCGTCTTCGGGGTGTCGATCTCGCTGCTGCTGGTCCGCCGCGAGTTCCCCGGCAAACGCCTCCTCAGCGCCCTGTTGGATCTTCCGTTGTCGGTCTCCCCGATCGTCATCGGGCTGGCGCTGGTGCTGGTCTACGGCGGACGCAACGGCTGGTTCGGCCCGACGCTGGAGAGCTGGGGGCTGCAGATCATCTTCGCCACCCCCGGAATCATCCTGGCCACCGCCTTCGTCTCCCTGCCGCTGGTGATCCGGGAGGTCGTCCCCGTGCTGCACGAGATCGGCACCGAGTCCGAGCAGGCCGCACACAGCTTGGGCGCGTCTGCCTGGCAGACGTTCTGGCGAGTGACCTTGCCGGCGATCAAGTGGGCCGTCGTCTACGGGGTCGTGCTCACCGCAGCCCGCTCCCTCGGTGAGTTCGGCGCGGTGAAGGTGGTCTCGGGCAATGTCTTGGGCCAGACCCGTACCGCCACCTTGGCCGTGGAGGAGCTGTACCTGAACTTCGACCAGGAGGCGGCCTACGGCATCGCCTTCCTGCTGGCCAGCGTCTCGGTGATCGCCATCGTCATCGTCTCCCTGCTCCGTACCCGCTCCGACCGGGTCTGACCCGTCGACGAAGAACGAGGAATCCATGAGTATCGAACTGAGCAAGATCAGCAAGTCCTTCGGTGGCTTCCATGCCCTCTCCGAGGTCGATCTGTCGATCCCGACCGGGCGCCTGACCGCGCTGCTGGGACCCTCCGGCGGCGGCAAGACCACCTTGCTGCGGATCATCGCCGGACTGGAGCAACCCGATTCCGGCACCGTCGAGATCGACGGCCGGGAAGCGACCGACCTGCCGGTGCAGAAGCGCAATGTGGGTTTCGTCTTCCAGCACTACGCCGCGTTCAAACACCTGTCGGTACGCCGCAACGTCGCCTTCGGATTGGAGATCCGTCGACGACCGAAGGCGGAGATCGACAAGCGGGTCGACGAGTTGCTGGAACTGGTCCGCCTCGGCGAGTTCGGGCACCGCAAGCCGGCCCAGCTCTCCGGCGGTCAGCGCCAGCGGATGGCGCTGGCCCGGGCGCTGGCGATCGAGCCCGGTGTACTGCTGTTGGACGAACCCTTCGGTGCCTTGGACGCGAAGGTACGCAAGGAGCTGCGCGACTGGTTGCGGCGGCTGCACGACGAAGTCCCGGTGACCACGGTCTTCGTCACCCATGATCAGGAGGAGGCGTTGGAGGTCGCCGACACGATCGTGGTGATCAACAACGGCCGGATCGAGCAGATCGGCACCCCCGACGAGCTGTACGACTCCCCCGCCACCGAGTTCGTGCTGAACTTCCTCGGCCCGGTGACCAGCATCGCCGGCCGTTCGGTACGCCCGCACGACATCGAGGTACTGACCGCCCCCGTACCGGGGGCCGTCGAGGGGACCCTGCGAAGGATCACCCGGGTGGGTTTCGAGGTCCGCTGGGAGGTCGATCTGAGCACCCAGGAGGCGCCGGTGCTGGTGACCCTGACCCGCCGGCAGGCCGCGGACTTCGAGGCCGAGGTCGGCTCCCGGGTGCTGCTGCTCCCGCCGCCTCCGCTCGACGGACCCGCCGGCGACCGGGCCGAGGCCCACGTACCAGCGACCGCCGGGGCGTCCTGACGCCGGCCCGCCCGCGTTCCCGGCTCGCCTGATTCCCCCATTCGGGCACTGTCCCGAACGCCCACCGGGCCACCCCGCGACACCCCGAATACGACACATTGTCGTAATCGGCCCCCGCGGTGGCGCCGGTTTGCCACACTGGTGGTCTGCCGAGACGAAAGGGCGTGGTGGCGGTGGGCAAGAAGTCTCCTCCGACCGGGGCCGACGACTGGGTCGCCAAACCGGTCCGGGACCATCCGGAGCGCTACAACAAGCAGGGCAAGCTGAAGGGGTCGTTCTACGACGCCGAGATCGAGCGCTTGCAGGAACAACTGGTCCTGCTGCAGTACTGGATCCAGCAACAGGGACTGAAGGTGGTGGTGATCTTCGAGGGTCGCGGCACTGCCGGCAAGGGCGGAGTGATCAAACGGATCACCGAACGCACCAGCCCCCGGACGGTCCGGGTGGCCGCACTGCCGAAGCCCACCGAGCGCGAACAGACCCAGTGGTACTTCCAGCGCTATGTCGAGCACCTGCCGGCCGGTGGGGAGATGGTGCTGTTCGACCGCAGTTGGTACAACCGCTCGAATGTGGAATGGGTGATGGGCTTCTGCACCGCCGAGGAGCACGAGGAGTTCCTGCGTACCGCACCGGAGTTCGAGCGGATGTTGGTCAGGTCGGGTGTGATCGTGATCAAGTACTGGTTCTCGGTGTCCTACGAGGAGCAGCGCCGGCGCTTCCAGGCCCGCAATGCCGAACCGATCAAGCGCTGGAAGCTCTCGGACATGGACCTGGCCGAGCACCGGTTGTACGTCAAGTACTCGATGGCCAAGGACACGACCTTCCAGTACACCGACATCAAGCAGGCGCCGTGGTACGTCGTCCCCTCCGATGACAAGAAGGCCGCCCGGTTGAACTGCATCTCCCACCTGCTGAGCCAGTTCGACTACACCGATGTGGCACCTGAGCCGGTGGTCCTGCCGGAGATGGAACAGATGCCCTATGTGCGGCCACCGATCCAGGAACAGACCTTCGTCCCGCAGTTGTTCTGAGCCGGATCGCCGATCATCGCCTCGGTCCTGAGCGACGATCGCCGACGACCGGTCCCGACACCCTTCCGAACGGAGCCAGCATGGTTGACCTGATCGTTCACGGTGCGCAGCTGCGCACGATGACGCCGGAGTCGAACCCGGCGCAGACGGCGCTGGCCGTGCGGGGCGGGCGGATCGTCGGCATCGGCAGCGATGCCGAGGTGCTGGCAACCGCCGGTCCGCACACCCGGGTGATCGATGCCGCCGGGCGGACGGTGACGCCGGGGTTGATCGATGCCCACTGTCACCCGGTCTGGGGAGCCGAGCTGACCGTCGGGGTCGACCTCGGCGGTCTCGATCTCGCCGGGGTACGCCAGGCGCTGGCCGCTGCCGCAGCACAGCTCGGCCCCGAGGAGTGGGTACGCGGATGGAATCTCGACTACAAGGTCTTCGACGGCCCGATCACCGGTGAGCTGTTCGACGAGGCTATCGGCTCCCGGCCGCTGGTGATGATCTTCTTCGATCTGCACACCGCGGTCGCCAACTCCCGGGCCCTGGCCCTGGCCGGAATGGACGGCCGGGAGGCCTTCGACGCCGCCAGCACCGTGGTGGTGGACGCTGACGGCCGACCGACCGGTGAGCTGCAGGAGATGCCTGCCTATCTGCGGCTGTTGGAGGCCGCACCGGTGCTGCCACGGTCGGAGGTGGCACGGCTCACCCGGTCGGAGCTGCAGAAGATGGCCGCCTCCGGGGTGACCACCACGACGATCATGGACGGCCGCGAGGACACCTTGGAGGTGCTCGCCGAGATCGAGGAAGCCGATCAGCTGCCGGTCCGCCTGGTGGTGGCGATGTGGCATGAACCGGGCGACGACGATGCACAACTCGCCCGACGCCAAGGACTGCTCGGCAGTGGCGGACGGCACTGGCAGGTGAGCATGATCAAGATCTTCCTGGACGGGGTGATCGACTCCGGTACGGCCTGGCTGCACGCCCCGGACACCGCCGGAGGTTCCCGGGTGCCGTTCTGGGACTCCCTCGACCGGTACGCCGAAGTGGTCGATGCCTATCACTCGGCCGGCTGGCAGATCGCCACCCACTCCTGTGGTGATGCCGGGGTGGCCGAGGCAGCCAAGGTGTACTCCCGGCTGGGAGCGCCGAAGGGTGGCGGTGCGCACCGGGTGGAGCATCTGGAGACGCTCACCGATGATGATCTTGCCGCGGTCGCCGAGTCAGGCCTGATCGCCTCCATGCAACCGCTGCACATGCAGTGGCGGGAGGCCGACCATGCCGACTCCTGGGCCACCCGCCTGGGGCCGGAGCGCGCCGCCCACGGCTTCCGGGTGCAGGATCTGCTGCGCGCCGGTGCCCGGGTCGCGCTCGGATCGGACTGGCCGGTGGCCCAGAACGATGCCCGGTTGGGAATGGCCTGGGCCCGGTTGCGGCGGCTTCCCGGTTCACCGGAGGCACCGGTCTTCGAGGCCGACCAGTGTCTGAGTGGCGAACAGGCGCTGTTGGGCTACACCCGGTGGGCAGCACCGGCCGTCGGCCGCGACGACCTGGGGACGATCGCGGTCGGCGCGACGGCCGACCTGGTGCTGTGGGCCGACGATCCGGTGACGACCGATCCCGATCGGTTGCCCGAGCTCGACGTGGCGATGACGATCATGGAAGGTCGAATCGTGCATCTCTCACCGCAATTCGACTGACGGCCGGACCGACAGCGACGGCGGGGATGGGCGAGACGTCGCGATGACTTTGTCGGTCCGCCCGGAGTTCTCCCGGCCTCAGGAAGCGGCAGCCGCCAGTCTCTCGAACCCCTCGGCCAGGCTCACCCGCGGACGCCAGTCCAGCACCTGCCGGGTCTCCCGCTGGTCGAACCAGTGCGCGGTCGACAACTGTTCGGCCAGGAACCGGGTCAACGGCGGCTCGGTGATCTCCGGCACCCCGGGCAGTCGCGCTGCCGCCCACATCGCCCCCTCCACCGCGGCACCGGCCGTCCACGCGAGCGACGGCGGGATCCGCAGGGTCGGGACCGGTACGCCCCCGGCGGTGCAGATGTCGGCCATCAGTTCCCCGATCGGCCGCGGTTCACCGTTGGTGACCACGAGGGCCCGACCCTGGGCGGTCTCGATCCGGTCCAACGCGGCGACGATCGCATCCACGGCATTCGTGACATAGGTGGTGTCCATCAATGCCGTCGCCGGGCCCAGCAGCGGCAACCGGCCCGAGCGGGCACGGTCCTGGATCCGGCCGATCAACTGGGTGTCGCCGGGCCCCCAGACAAGATGCGGACGGATTGCGGTGACCGCGAATCCGGGCCGGTCGGCGGCCAGGGCGAGCAGTTCGGCGGCGGCCTTGCTGCGGGCGTAGTTACCCCGGGCGTGGCGCGGATCTGCAGGCCCGGCGCCGACTCCGACCAGTGAGCGTCCGGCGTGGGCGACCGAGGGCGAGGAGATCTGCACGAACGCACCCACGCCTGCCTCCTGGGCTGCCTGCAGCAGGTTCTGCGTACCGTCGATGTTGGTCCGGACATAGTCGGCCCAGGCGCCGACCACATTCACCTTCGCCGCCAGGTGGATCACCGCGTCCTGGCCGGCGGTGGCCCGGCCGACCACGTCGGGATCGCCGAGATCCCCGCGTACCTCACGAAACGGGCCACCGGGCAGCGACCGGCGTTGCAGCACGGTGACGGTCTCGCCACGACGGTCCAGGGCATCGGCCACTCCGCGGCCGAGCATTCCCGACGCGCCGGTCACCAGCACCCGCATCAGCGGCTCCTGGTCACCGGGGCCGAGCCGGTACGCGGTTTCAGCGCCCGGGCTGCGTCCTTGCCGTGCAGCCAGCGGGTGGCCCAGCGCGCCAGCGCGGACCGGTCCACCTTCGAGGCATGGCGGATGTCGACCGGCAGCCAGTCGGCCTCCAGTACGGCGGCGAAGTCCACGCCGGCGGCTTCGCGTACCGTCTGCGCCACCCGTGCCGGTACGAGCGGTGAGCGCCGCGGCACCCGACCGTTCGGCACGATCACCGCCACCGGTTGCTGGGTGCCGACCGGCCCGACGCCGACCACTGCGGCGGCGCTGACACCGGGCAGTTGCTCGATCAGTTCCTCCGGGCCGTAGGGGGTCAGCGGCCCGTCGGCGGTCCACAGCACATGGGCCACCCGCCCCTGCACCCAGAGCCGGCCATCGGCGTCGTAGCAGCCCACGTCACCGCTGCGGTGCCAGCCGGGTGGGCACTCGCTGGCGACCTGAGTGCCCCAGAGCCGGTCGTAACGAGTCTTGGTGTGCGGGCCGAAGATCACGATCTCGCCGACCACCCCGGGATCGGTGGTCAGATCCTCCGGTGCCGCACCCAGCGGATTGAGTGCCACGGTGACCGCCGGCAGCGGCGTACCGACGCAGACCCCGGACGGTGAACCGGGCACCGGTTCGAGTGTGGTCGGGTCGATCGTTGCCACCGGCAGCGCTTCGGTCATCCCGTACGGCGTGTGGGTCGCCGCCTGCGGCAGCAACTGCTTCACCTGCCGCAACAGCGCCGGGGGTACGGGGGCGCCGGCGGACAGCACCAGCTCCGGGCGTTGCAGGGCCGTGCGTTGCTTCGGGCTCAGGGCTGCCGCGGTCGCCACCACATTGCGCAGCGCGGCCGGGGAGACGAAGACGATCGTGGCGTCGGCCCGTTCGACCGCCTCGGCCAGGGCCGCAGCGGTCAACGTGTGCGGCGCGGTGACGTCCATGTCCGGCACCGCCGAGGCCATTCCCAGGGCCGGTCCGTAGAGCGCGAAGGGGGCGAAGGCGGCGACGAAGCTGTCGTCGTGGCCGAAGCCGAAACCGTCGCGCAACAAGGCGATCTGCGCGCTCAACCGGGTACGGCTGTAGACCACACCCTTCGGCGGCCCGGTGGCTCCGGAGGTGAACAGGATCGCCCCATCGGCATCGGGTGCAGGTTCGGAGTCGGGCAGTTCGACACCGGTACCGTCCTCGATCAGTTCGGCGATCCGCCGACCCTCGAACCGGATCCGGCTGCCGGGCACCCCGGTCAGGCCGGTCAGGACCAGCGCCTTGCCGATCCCGACCACATGATCGACACCGGCACCGCGCAGGGCGCCGGCCATCCTTCGCAGACCCAGTCCGGCATCGGCGATCACGATCACCGCACCGAGCCGCCAGAGGGCGTAGACCACCGTGGTCAGATCGATTCCCGGCGGCACCAGCACCGCCACCCGATCTCCGGGTTCGACTCCCCGGGCCGTCAGGCCACGTGCCACCGCGCTCACCCGTTCGGCCAGATCCCCGAAGGTGATCGACGTCGGCCGATCACCGAGTTCGACGATCGCGGTACCCCCGGGATCGGTGACGTCGACGACGATCGGCACACCACCCACCTGCGCCGCTGCCGCGCGCGCATGATCATCGACGTGGTCATCGCCAGGGGATCGGTCGTGATCGGGTCGATCATCGGCCGCCTCTCCGTTGTCATGATCGACAACCCGATGATCACCAGCTGTCCGCTCGGCGGGTTCATGATCATCGCGTACCCGATCATCGGCGAGGTGGGTGGTGATCCACTGCCAGATGAAGCCGATCCCTTCGGGCCGGTCCTCCAGGACCAGATGGGACGCGCCGGCGAAACGGTGCACATCGGCCTGCGGCAGCCGTTGCATCAGGTCGTCGAGGTAGAGCTGGGAGAACACCGGATCCGATGGTCCCCAGACCAGCAGTGCGGGGAGGTCGGCGACCTTGTCCAGCCCGTTCCCGATGGCCTGCAGAGCCGCCATCGAGCGGTGTTCGTCGGCCAGGGGGATGTCGGCGACGAAGTCGGCCACGGCCCGGCGCCGGGAGGCGCTGTCGTAGGGGGCAGCGAACGCATCGCGCAGTTCCCGTCGCAGCGGTGGTCGGGAGATCGCGGTGGTCGCCCGGACGAAGGCGGGGGTACGCCGGCAGACCAGGTCCAACAGCAGCGGGGATCGGGCGATCCGGATCGCCGTCGGAGCGGGTGAGGAGGCCGGCTGGTGCACCGCGGTGTTGGTGAGCACGATGCCGGCCAGCAGATCGGTGTGGGCCAGGGCCCAGCCGAGTCCGATCGGCCCGCCCCAGTCATGGGCGAGCAGGACGACCGGGCCGGCCAGGCCGAGCGCGTCGCTCAGGTCACCCAGGTCGTCGACCCGCTCAGCCAAGGTGCGGGGCCGATCGGTCCGGTCGGAGAACCCCATCCCGAGCTGGTCGAGTGCGATCACCCGCCAGCCGGCCGGTGCCTGGTCGATCACATTGCGCCACAGATAGGACCAGGTCGGGTTGCCGTGGACGCAGAGCACGGTGCCGATGATCTCGGTTCCGGCTGCCTGCAGTTGCGGGCCGTTGTCCAGCAGATGCCAGGTGTGGTGGTCGCCGCGACGATCGGTGGTCCGGATCCAGCGCGACAGCGCCGGGTCCAGTTCGGGCAGCCGGGGCAGGACCTCCGGGGCGAGTGCGGTCGGATCGATTCCGGCGCTCGCGGCTGTCACCAGCGCAGTTCCATGCAGGTCATGTTCAACCCCGAACCGATGCCCATCATCAGCACCCGGTCACCGCTGGCGAGGTTGTCCTGTTCCTTGGCCAGGGTGATCGCCACCGCAGCCGGTCCGACATTGCCCAAGGTGGGGAAGGTCAGCGGGATCCGGTCCACCGGCAGGCCGAGCGCCTCGGCGGTCTTGGTCGTGTGCGGCTGGCTGACCTGGTGGACGAAGTAGCGGTCCATGTCGACCCAGTCGAACTCGGAGGCTGCGTCCTTCCACAGGTCGGTGGCCAGTTCCATGCCGGCGACCATCAGGCCCTGGGCGTCGGTCCGCATCTGCTCGAAGTCGCCGACGCAGAGCTCATTGTGCTGGGTCGCCGCGCGCGAGGCTCCACCGATCACCGGGTGCCCTTCGGGGTGCTCACTGGAGCGGCCCAGCACCATCGCCGCGGCCCCGGATCCCAGGGTCAGGGTGGCGAACTCGGCGAAGAGGTCCTTGGCCGTCGAGTCCGGTCCGCCGAGGCGCGCCAGGGTACGTTCCTGCGGTACCCGCGATCCCTCGCCGTCGACGATCAGTGCGTAGTCGATCTGTCCGGCGTCGATCATGGTCGCCGCCAGCTGCATCCCGTTGACGAAGCCGAGGCAGGCATTGGTCAGGTCGAAGTTCAGACAGCTGGTCGGCAGCCCGAGCTCGTGATGCACCCGTACCGCCACCGAGGGCTCCAGGTTCTCCCGGCACACCGAGGTGTTGATCATCAGGCCGATCTGGTCAGCCTCGACCCCGGCGGCCTGCATCGCCTGCCGACCGGCCTCGATCGCACCGTCGACGAAGCTCACACCCTCGGGCCACCAGCGGCGTTCCTTGATCCCGGCGAGCTTGGTCAGCATCCCCGGACGCATGCCGTTGCGCCCGTAGGAGTCCCCTATTCGCTCGTCGAACTCCTCCGAGGTCTTCACCTCCGGTGCATCCACTGCAGTGACCGACAACACCGCAGTGTCGTTGTGCCGGAAGGTGATGTTGCCGCTCATGAAACCTCGGGTCCGTCGTTGATAGCTGACCACGTAATCACACCACATGAATCCAAGTCGTGTGCCCGGGGCCGCTCCGGGCGGCAGTACGGCCTCGCGCGCGACGGGCCGAAACCACCGGGAAAACCGAAACGGTGGTGATGCGGATCGTCGCGATCCCCATTCACCACCGTCTCCTGTGGGTGCGCGAGAGAGGATTTGAACCTCCACGCCCTTGCGGACACTGCCACCTGAAGACAGCGCGTCTACCGTTCCGCCACTCGCGCAATGCTCATCCCTGAGCGACAACAGACCGTAGCACGATCACGGCGCCGACCCCAACTCCGGCGACCTGCCGCAGGGACTTCGCCGTACCCGCGACCGCGGTTCACCAGGTCCAGATGAATCCGTGGGCCCGCCCCGGGGCCATCCGCTGCTGTTCGACGCAGAACGAACCGGAGGGAGTCGGGCTCACCGGATCGCTGAGCACCGGAGTACGCCGGTTGCCCGAGACCCAGAAGGGGCGGATGACCCGCGGCACCCGGCCACGGAACCGCAGTTCCATCCGCAGCAGGTCGATCGTCGAGCGGGTCCCGGAGACGACCCGGTCGGGCAGCCTGCTGGTCCGGCGGATCTCGGTCGGCAACCGCTCGTCGGTGCTGTAGCCGTAGGTGATCGAATCCCCACGCCGGAGCGTCCGATCGAACTTCAGTTCGTAGACCACCACATTGTGCTGCGGCAGCACCCACTGTCCGGACAGCGAGCAGCCGTACATGTCGTGCATCTCCGGCACCCCGTGCCGGGGCCCGTCGGAGTAGTTGCAGACTCGCAGCACATGGGTCAGCTCGGGGACGGTGGAGGTGATCACGCGCTGGGTACGGGTCAGCTCGAAGTGACCGTCGCGGCCGATGTGGACCTGGTTGTGGTGGAACTGGCTGGTCCAGCTGCCCCCGAGCGCGGCCGTGGAGTGAATTCCCCGCAGTTGGCCCTGCAACAGTTCCGGGGAGGTTCGCAGCATTTCCGCCAAGGCGGTGACGGACGGCGATACCCCTTGTCCGGAGAGTTGAGCGAGTTCATCACGGGAAAGCTCCAACCCGAAGGCGATCGAACGGATCGTCGCCGCGTGCGGGCGCTTGCTCTGCCCGTTCTCGATCGCCCGAATGGATCGCTGGCTGACGCCGGAGCGATCGGCCAATTGTGCTTGGGTCAGGCGACGTTGCTCACGCAGTGCGCGCAGCTCCGTACCGGCGACCATGGTCCGTTCCATGGCCGAGATTATGCCGGGGGAAGGATCGCCGATCACCGGCAGAAAACCGGCAATTTCGAGTTGCCGGGCGGCAACAATCTGAGATTTCCCTTGACATTCGATCAGAAAACCGGAGCTGCGCCTCAGGCAGCGCCATCCGAGATGTTTGCCGCCGGTACCGACCTCGTCCCCGACCGCCTGGACAGTACATCGCGGTGAACGATTGTTGAACCCTTCGTAACAATGCAGGACTCTAGAGTTGTTCCCGTGAATGGAATTCCCGAATTGACCAGTGAGGAACAACGCGTACTCGGCAGTTTACTTGAAAAAGAAATAACCGTGCCGGGCAGCTATCCCATGACGCTCAATGCCGTACGCACCGCCTGCAACCAGACCTCCAGCCGCGAGCCGGTGGTCGACTACGACGAGCCGACGGTGAACGAGACCCTGCGGCAGTTGCGCGATGCCGACCTGGTGACCACCACCTGGGCCGGTTCCGGACAGCGCAGTGTGAAGTTCGCCCAGACCGTGGCCGCCCGCCAGGGCTGGTCACCGCAGGTACGGGCGCTGCTGACCGTGCTCCTGCTCCGCGGCGCGCAACCGGCCGGAGCCCTGAAGACCCGCGCCGAGCGGTTGCACGGTTTCACCGACCGCTCCCAGGTGGAGGCAACTCTGCGAGCCATGGCCACCGCCGAACCCGCCCTGGTCCGCGAGCTGCCCAGGCGACCGGGGCAACAGGACCCCCGCTGGATCCACCTGCTGGGGCCGGTCGCTGCCACCGAGGACGCAGCGCCGGCACCACCGGCCGACCTGGAGACCCCGCTGGCGGAGGGCTCGCAGGTACGCGACCAGCGGGTCCGTACCAGCTACGGCGTGATCGCCGCCGACTACGCCGAGGCGCTGGTCGACGAGCTGCCCGACCTGCCGTTCGAGCGATGGCTGTTGCAGCGAGTCGTCGAGTTGGCTGCCGGGGCGCCGATCGCCGACGCCGGCTGCGGACCGGGCCACGTCACCGACCACCTGGCCGGACTCGGGGCGCAGGTGAGGGGCATCGACCTCAGCGGTGAGATGATCGAGCAGGCACGGACCCGGTTCCCCGACCACGACTACCGGGTCGGTGACCTGCGCCAGCTGCTGCGGCCGGAGAATGCCGACGGTTGGGGTGCGGTCCTCGGCTGGTACTCGCTGATTCACCTGACCGCCGCCGAACTGCCGGCGGCCGTGGCATCCCTGGTCCGGCCGCTGCGCCCCGGCGGGTGGCTGCTGGTCGGCCTACATGCCGGTGCCGAGGTGATCCGGCACCCGAACTGGTTCGGCCACCAGATCGAGCTCGACTTCGTGTTCCACCCTCCCGAGTCGGTGGTCGCCGCCTTCGGGGCAGCCGGCCTGACCGACCTGGAGTACTACGTGCGAGGCCCGCAACGGCAGGAGACCACCACCCGCTGCTACGTCCTCGGCCGACGGCCCGACTGAGCCGCCCGGCCCACCCCACCGGGGTTCCGGACCGGGCCCAGACCCTCCACCTGCGGTCGAGAACCCACGCACGAAAAGTGTCACCGGCAGCGGCGCCCGTTAGTATCGGGGCCGGGTGCCCTTCCCCGGTGCCCGCTGCACCGTGCACTGAAAGGGGGCCTCATGAGTGTCTTCGACCGCTTCGAGAAGCGCATCGAGGGTGCCGTCAACGGCGTCTTCGCCCGCGCCTTCAAAGGCGATGTGCAGCCTGTCGAGATCGCCGCCCGACTGCAGAAGGAACTCGACTCCCAGGCCCAGATCATCTCCCGGCACCGCCGGCTGGTGCCGAACGAGTTCGTGATCGAACTGTCCCAGCACGACTACGACCAGCTGACGCCCTACGGCAAGAAGCTGACCGCTGAGATCGTCCCCGAACTGCGCGGTCATGCCGCCGACATGGGGTACGAGTTCAACGGCCCGATCATGCTCCATTTCGACCTCGACGAGCGCCTGCCCACGGGCAAGTTCAACGTCTCATCCGAGGCCGTCGCTGCTGTCGATTCCGACGAGGTCGCCCCGGCCGAGGAGCCGCTGACCACCGGAACCCTGCGCCGTACCAATCTGGTGGTCGAGGTGAACGGCATGCGCCATCCGCTGAACCCGCCCGGTTTCACCATCGGCCGCGGCACCGATGCCGACCTGCGGATCAACGATCCGGGCATCTCCCGGCTGCATGCCCGGTTCGAGGTCAGCGGCTCCGGGGCCGATCAGCAGTACAAGGTCGTCGACCTCGGCTCCACCAACGGCATCAGCGTGAACGGCGAGCGGGTCCACGAGGCCACGCTGCGCGACGGCACCCGGATCGAGATGGGCAACACCCGGCTGCTGGTTCACTCCCCCGCGAGGCACTAGATGGGTTCGGCCATCGTCGTCACCGTCGCCAAGGTGGCTTTCCTGGCGTTGCTGTGGGTCTTCGTACTCATCTGCGCGTCGATCATCCGTACCGACATGTTCGGTCGCCGGGTGACGACGAACGATCTTCCCCGCCCGGCGCTGGAGGAACCGCGCCGGAAGGGACGACGTTCCCGCAAGACCCCCCGTCGGGTGGTGATCACCAGCGGGCCACAGGCCGGGATCGAGGCAGACCTCAGTTCCGGCGAGGTACGGATCGGCCGCAGTTCGGACTGCCAGCTGATGCTGGACGACGACTACGTGTCCACCCGCCACGGCCTGATCACCGTGCAACCCGACGGCCTGGTGGTGGTCGAGGACCTCGGTTCGACCAATGGCGTCTACGTGAACAACCAGCGCATCACTCAGCCCACCCAGATCACCGAAGCCGACACGGTACGGATCGGCCGTACCCAGTTGAAGCTGGACAACTGATCGATGCATCTACGTTTCACCGCCCACTCCGAGACCGGACCGGTACGGAAGAACAACCAGGACTCGGGGTACGCCTCGACCCGGTTGCTGGTGGTTGCCGACGGCATGGGTGGTGCGGCCGCCGGTGACCTGGCCTCGGCGGTGGCCGCTGACCTGTTCCGCCGGCTGGACGCCTCGGCCGACAAGGCGACCGGCGAGGAGATGCTGGAGCTGCTGGCCGGCGCGATCTCCAGGTCCAATGACAAGATCGCCGACCTGGTGGCCGACGACCCGAACCTGGAGGGCATGGGGACGACCGTCTCGGCCTACATGTTCGACGGTCGGCAACTGGGGATCGCCCACATCGGCGACTCCCGCGGTTATCTCCTGCGGGACGGGCAGTTGCGGCGTACCACCCATGATCATTCCTGGGTGCAGTCACTGATCGACGAGGGCAAGATCAGCGAGGAGGAGGCGACCAGCCATCCGCACCGCAACCTGTTGTTGAAGGTGATCAACGGCCAGCCGCAGAACGAGCCCGATCTCGACCTGATCGAGGTACGCCCGGGTGATCGCCTGTTGCTGTGCTCCGACGGCCTGTGCGGGCTGGTCGACGATCAGCACATCGCCGCCGCGCTGTCCCAGGACACTCTGCTGGAGGCGATGGACGAGCTGATCGACCTGGCCTATGCCGGCGGTGGGATTGACAACATCACCGTGCTGCTGGCCGATGTGCTGGCCGATCCCGGGGAGGTCGTCGACGGACCGGGGAGCACCGGCGAGGGCACCGCTGCTGTGCCGGGCGGGGATCACCAGCCCGAGTTGAGTGGCACCGGCGGCGATGCCGCCGGTAGCGATGCCGAGCACACCGGCAGCGAAGGCGCCCACCCGAAGAGCATCAGCGCCGACAGCACCGACACCGACAGCAGCGACACCGCCCCCGAGGGCACCGAACCGGTCAAGGCCGACGGCTCCGAGACCGAGGGCACCGAATCGGCCGCTACGGCAGATGCCGACGCGGGGTCCACCACCGGCCCGGTGGTCAACCCCGACGGGACCGAGGACACCCTGGTCCGGGTCCCTACGCAGAAGGATCAGCCCCCGTCGACACCGGCCAGCCCGGACGAGCAGCCGCCGCACCCCTCGGAGGACCTGCCGACCGCACCGGTGATCCTCGGCGCCGCCACCGAACGCGCCATCCCGGCGGTACGCGACCGTACCCCCGATGAGCGGGCAGCCGCCGTCGCCGACGAACAGATGCTGGTCTCCGGCTCTCCCGCCGACCCCGCGGACGACGAGGAGGCCCGCTACGCCCTGTCCGCACCGCCGAAACTGCGGTGGCTGCGGATCGCGGTGACCGTCCTGCTGGCCCTGCTGGTGCTGTTCGTCGGCGGTCTGGCCGGCAACGCGTGGATCAACACCCAGTACTACGTGGGGCCGTCGGAGGAGAAGGTGGCGATCTTCCGCGGGATCCCCGACTCGGTCGCCGGGTTGAACCTCTCGCAGGTCTACGAGACCACCGACACCCAGGTCAGCGACCTGCCGGTCTACTACCGGCAGCGGGTGAACGAGACGATCCCGGCCAGTGACCTGTTGGCCGCCCGCAACACCGTCGACGAACTCGCCCAGGCGGCGCAGGCCTGCATCGCCCAGCGCGACGCAGAGGCTCCGTTGGACCCGCAGGCGAGTGCGTCGGCACCGCCGCGCCCGGAGGAGACCGAGAGTCCCGACAGCTCGGCCTCGGCGTCGGCGTCGGCGTCGGCGTCGGCCGAAGCGACCGCGGAGTCGACCACGACGACCACACCGACCACCACCCCGACCCAGGGGCTGGGGGGCGAGTGCGGATGAGCCAGACCCAGACCCCCGAACAGGCCCCGACCGTCGTCGTCTACCACAAGCGCCGCAATGTCGAGCTGTTCATGCTCGTCCTGGCCTGTGCCGTCGGCATCGGCGCCTACTGGATCACCTCGATGAACCTGCTCGGTGAGTCACCCGCCAACCTGCCCTATGTGGCCGGGGTCTGGCTCGGGCTGGCCCTGCTGTGCCACATCGTCGTCCGCTGGCGGCTGCCCTACGCCGACCCGCTGATCCTGCCGTGCGTGTTCTTCCTGAACGGCCTCGGCCTGGTGATGATCCACCGGTTGGATCTGGCCACCAGGTACGCCGACGAACCGGCGAACGACGCGGTGACCCAGCTGATGTGGACCGTGCTGGCGGTCGGCGTGTTGATCTTCGGCATCTTCGTGGTCCGGGACTACCGGCCGCTGCAGCGGTTCACCTACACCTTGGCGCTGTTGGGGATCGGCCTGTTGCTGTTGCCGCTGGTCCCCGGCATCGGCCGCACGATCAACGGCTCCAGCATCTGGATCGGGGTCGGCCCGTTCTCCTTCCAGCCCTCCGAAGTGGCCAAGATCGCCCTGGCGATCGCCTTCTCCTCCTACCTGGTGGAGAAGCGGGACGTGCTGGCGATGGCCGGCGCCCGGATCCTGGGCATCGACCTGCCCCGCCCGCGCGACCTCGGACCGATCCTGATCGTCTGGGGCGTCGCCATGGCGATCCTGGTCTTCCAACGCGATCTGGGTACGTCGCTGCTGTTCTTCGGCCTGTTCGTAATGATGATCTACGTCGCCACCGAACGCCCCGGCTGGGCAGTCCTCGGGTTGTTGATGTTCGCCGGCGGTGGCTTCCTCGGCTACAGCATCTTCGGCCACGTCCGTACCCGCGTGCAGGCCTGGCTGGATCCCTTCGCCGATCCCGAGGCGAACTACCAGGTGATCCAAGGCCTCTTCGGTTTCGCCTGGGGCGGGATGACCGGAACCGGTCTCGGTCTCGGCCAGCCCTGGCGTACCCCGCTGGCGAAGTCGGACTACATCATGGCCTCGATCGGCGAAGAGCTCGGTGTCGCCGGGTTGATGGCAGTGATCATGGTCTACGCGATCCTGGTCGCGCGCGCACTGCGTACCGCCCTGGCCTCGCGCGAACCGTTCGGCAAGCTGCTCGCCGCCGGTCTCGGATTCGTCTGGGCGCTGCAGGTGTTCGCCATCGTCGGCGGCGTCACCAAGCTGTTGCCGTTGACCGGTCTGACCACACCGTTCATGTCCCAGGGTGGCTCGTCGCTGCTGGCGAACTGGACCGTCGCCGGACTGTTGTTGATCATCTCCCATCAGGTCCGACGGCCGGTGATCACCGGACCGGCCCTGGTCGACAACGAGAGCACCCAGGTGATCAACCGACCCAGGGGGGTGCGATGAACCGCCCGATCCGCCGCATCTCGGTCGTCGCCATGGTGATGTTCGCCCTGCTGCTGGGCAATGTCACCTACTCGGCACTGGTGCGCTACAACACCTGGAACGCCGATCCGGCGAACAACCGGGTACGCGATGCCCAGTTCGGCCAGGACCGTGGACCGATCCTGGCAGCCGGTCAGGTGCCGCTGGCCGAGACCGAGCCCAGCGACGGCCGGTTCGACTACCAGCGCGTCTACCCGACCAACCCCGAGCTGTACGCGCCGATCACCGGCTACTACTCCTATTCCTACGGCCGCTCGGCACTGGAGAACTCCTACAACGCCGAGCTTTCCGGCACCGACGATTCGCAGTTCCTGAGCCGGGTGATCGACTCGGTCACCGGGGAGACCCCGACCGGTGCGACCGTCGAGACCACCATCGTCCCCGCCGCCCAGCAGGCCGCCTGGGACGGTCTGGCCGGCCGCAAGGGCGCTGTGGTGGCGATGAACCCGCAGACCGGCGCGATCCTGGCGATGGTGACCACGCCGAGCTACGACCCGAACGAACTGGGCACCCATGACAACGACGACGCCAGCGAGGCCTGGACCAGCCTGAACGACGACGCCGACCGGCCGATGGCCAACCGGGCGGCGCGGGAGATCTACCCGCCCGGCTCGACCTTCAAACTGGTCACCGCCGCCGCCGCCCTGGAGAGCGGTATGAGCCCCGATGACGAGATCGACTCCCCCGAGCAGTACACGCTGCCGCAGACCAACACCCAGTTGGGCAATGAGACCAACTGCGGCGGTGACCGGGTGAGTCTGGACCAGGCACTGCAGGTTTCCTGCAACACCGCCTTCGCCGGCCTCGGTGTCGACCTGGGAGCGGAGGCCTTGCAGGCCCAGGCCGACAAGTTCGGCTTCGGCACCCGTCCGCTGCCGGACCTGGCCGCCGTGGCCAGCCAGTTCCCCGACGACCCGAACGGGGCGCAGACCGCCCTGGCCGCGATCGGTCAGGGAGATGTCGCCGCCAGCCCGTTGCAGATGACGATGGTCACCTCCGGGATCGCCAACGGCGGCGTGGTGATGGACCCGTACGTGGTCGACACCGTCCGCGCCGACGACCTGTCGGTGCTGCGGCAGACCCAGCCGCAGGAACGTTCCACCGCCATGAGCTCGGAGAATGCCGATGCACTGGCCGAGATGATGGTGCACGTGGTGGAGAGCGGCACCGGCGTCAACGGTCAGATGAGCGGGGTGACCGTCGGCGGCAAGACCGGTACGGCGCAGACCACCGAGGAACGCCCGCCGTATGCCTGGTTCACCGCCTTCGGCGGCGAGGAGGGCAATCCCAGCGTGGCGGTGACGGTGTTCATCGAGGAGGCAGACATCGAACGCAGTGACATCGCCGGCGGCCGACTCGCAGCGCCGATCGCCCGGGACGTGATGGAGGCCGTGCTGTGAGATGCTTCGCGAGAGATCGCCGAGCCCGACAGGACTCAGTGGAGACGACATGAACGACGACGAGACCAAAGACTTCGGCAACTCGCCGACCGAGCCGATCGACAGTGCGCCGCCGACCCGCGCCCGCCGGGCCGCCGCTCCCATGCTGGGCGGCCGCTACGAGCTGCAGGGCCTGCTCGGCCGTGGCGGGATGGCCGAGGTACGTCGCGCCTACGACACCCGCCTCGGTCGCCCGGTGGCGATCAAGCAGCTGCGTACCGACCTGGCCAGCGACCCGATGTTCCAGGCCCGATTCCGCCGGGAGGCGCAGTCGGCGGCCGGATTGAACCACCCGAACATCGTCGCCGTCTACGACACCGGTGAGGAGGTCAACGACGACGGCACCGCGATCCCCTACATCGTGATGGAACTCGTCGAGGGCCTGACGCTGCGCGAGGTGCTGCGCGATGACCGGAAGATCCTGCCCGAGCGGGCGTTGGAGATCACCCAGGGGATCCTGGACGCGCTGGCGTACTCGCACACCGCCGGGATCATCCACCGCGACATCAAACCCGCGAACGTGATGCTGACCCCGCAGGGTCAGGTGAAGGTGATGGACTTCGGCATCGCCCGCGCGGTGGCCGACTCCTCGGCGACGATGACCCAGACCGCAGCGGTGATCGGCACCGCGCAGTACCTGTCCCCGGAGCAGGCCCGCGGGGAGACCGTGGACAACCGCTCCGACATCTACTCCGCCGGCTGTGTGCTCTACGAGCTGTTGACCGGGCGGCCGCCGTTCATCGGCGACTCCCCGGTGTCGGTGGCCTACCAGCACGTACGGGAGCAGCCCGTACCGCCGAGCCATTTCGATCCGGCGGTCACTCCCGATGTGGACGCGATCTGTCTGAAGGCGCTGTCGAAGGACCCCGACGACCGCTACCACGATGCGCGGGAGATGCGCGACGACATCAGCCGGGTGCTGGCCGGCCAGTCGGCCACCGCCATGTTGCCGGTCGGTGCGGCCGATCCGGATGCGACCCGGGTGGTTCCGGCCGCAGCTCCGCTGGCCGATCCCGATGCCCTCGACCCCGACGACGAGGACGCCGACGGTGAGGACGAGGAGGAGCGGCGCTCGAAGAAGGCGCCGATCATCATCGCCTTGGCGGTGCTGCTGGTCGTCGCCGGCGCGCTCGGGCTGTGGTGGTGGAACCGGTCGCAGCCGGTCGAACCGGTACTGGTGCAGGTGCCGGCACTGGAGGGGTCGACCCAGGCGGGTGCGGAGAGCACCTTGACCAACCAGGGGCTGCAGTCCACGGTGGAGGAGACCAAGGGCGCCGATGACGAGACCGTCGGCACCGTGGTCGACCAGGATCCGCCGGCCGGGGACATAGTCGAACAGGGTTCCACGGTGACCATCACGATCAATGTCGGGCCGGACAAGGGCGCCATCCCGTCGGGTCTGGTCGGCATGGACGTCGATGAGGCGCAGTCCGAACTGGAGGATGCCGGGTTCACCAACGTGACCGCCACCGCCGATGAGGACAGTGACGAGCCGGAGAACCAGGTGATCTCGGTCGATCCGAGCAGCGGCGAGGAGGTCGCACTGGACGACCCGGTGACGCTGACGTACTCGGAGGGACTGGTGACGGTGCCCGACTGGGTGAACGGCCCACGTGAAGATGTGGAGTCCGAGGCCTCCGAGTTGGGACTGGACGTCAGTTTCAGCACCGTGGAGACCTATGACACCCCGGACGGTTACGTGGTGAGCCAGTCCGTGGATCCGGACTCGCGGGTCACTCGCGGCACCCAGGTCGATGTGGTCGTCGCCGAGACCCCGCCGACGGTGGAGCCGAGTGATGAGCCCGCTCCCTCGAGCGAGCCTTCTGAGGACGACTCACCGTCACCCTCACCGTCGAACGACGACGGAGATGATGACGGATCCTCGGACCCGACGGAACAGCCGACCGCCTGAGCCGGGTCGGGCTTGAGGTCGGTGACTGGGCCGGGCCTGAGCCAGCGTGCCTGAGCGGCACAACCGATCGCCGCCGCACCCCGTGGGTGCGGCGGCGATTGTGTTGTCGGTGCGGCGGAACGCCGCTGGAACTGTCCCTGACCCCAACCGACACCACCGCAGCCGGTCCCGTCGGATCGGTCGCCCCAAGCCGAGGAGACCCAAGCCGACGAGCCCCGAGCCGAGGAGACCCGAGCCGACGAGACCGGAGCCGACGAGACCCAAGCCGACGAGCCCCGAGCCGAGGAGACCCGAGCCGACGAGACCGGAGCCGACGAGACCCGAGCCGACGAGACCCGAGCCGACGAGCTACGGCCTACGCCGTTCGACCGATCGGCTCCGACCTGCCCATCAGTTGGGATTGCCGGAGCTTCGGTTGCCCAGGCAGTCGTCGGCAACAAAACAAACGTCACACTCGATGCACGTTTCGCCGCGACACGCCACCCGGAAGGCCGTTACCGCCGATCGAGTGTGACGTTTGTTTGGTTGCGGGCACCGATCAGCTGCGCCACGACCGCCACTGCCTGAACCACCGACGACCAAGCGACACAGCTGGACCCACCGCCCCTTGGCCAGCTGCATCAGCCGACCCGCCACCAGCTGAACCACCCGACGACTCGCCACCCGGTGAACCACCCGACGACTCGCCACCCGCTGAACCACCCGACGACTCGCCACCCGCTGAACCACCCAGCGGCCTCGCCACCAGCTGAACCACCAGGCGACCTCGCCACCCGATGAACCCCCACACCACCCGCCACCCGCTGACCCACCGGCACCAGCGTCAACAAGCAGCGCTGGCGGTCCCGGGAGATCGCCGGCCCACCAACAAGACAAACGTCACACTCGATCCACGTTTCACCGCGACACGCCACACGGAAGGCCACCTGGGGTTGACCCTGTTTGACGGACACCTTGTTGGCGGGCCTGCGGGTCTGCCGGAGAGGATGTCTGTTATGGCGTCGAAGAAGCGGAAGTCGTAT
>NZ_SOAW01000005.1 GCF_004364645.1 Naumannella halotolerans
TGGGCTTGACCCCGTTCGACGGACACGTGGTCAGGCGGCCAGGGTAGCCGTCTGGTGTAGGTGGTGCTCGTATTGGACTGGGGTCATCATGCCGATGGAGGAGTGCCGGCGGCGGCGGTTGAATCGTTCCTCGATCCAGCGGGCGGTCGCGATCTTGGCTTCGGCCTTGGTGGTCCAGGTGCGGCGCTGGTAGAACTCGGTCTTCAGTGTTGACCAGAACGCCTCGGTGGCGGCGTTGTCCCAGCAGACCCCGGTCCGGCCGACCGATTGCAGCAGCCCCAGATCGGCGCACAGGTCAGCGATCTGGGCTGAGGTGTATTGACAGCCCCGGTCAGCGTGAAAGATCACTTGTGTCGGCAACTGACCGCGCAGCACGTAGGCCATCGACAGTGCCTGGTCGACCAGGTCGGCACGAAGGTGATCGGTGATCGCCCAACCGATCACCCGCCGCGAGCAGCCGTCACGGACCGCGCACAAGTACAGCCAGCCTTGGGCGGTGGCGAGGTAGGTGATGTCGGAGGTCCAGACCCGGTTCAACTGGCCCTGATCGAACCGCCGTTCCACCAGGTCGGGCAAACGCCCGGCGTGGGGATCAGGGATCGTGGTTGACGGCCTCCAGCCGCGGGGACTGATCCCCACGATCTGATGCTGCCGCATCAGCTTCGCGACGGTTTTACGGGAGACCTGCTGCCCGTCGGCGCGAAGATCAGCCAAGATCCGCGGCGACCCATACACCGCATCGGAGTCGGCGTGGAACTGTCGGATCTTCATCAACAGTTCCTCACGGCGCTGCTCCCGCAGCGACGGGCCAGCCGTGTCGCGGGCCTGCCAATCATAGAATCCCGATCTCGACACCCCGAGCAGTCGGGCCATGCGCGCAATCTCGTAGGTGGCCTTCTCCGCCGCCATCAGCCGATAACAACTCACCGGTTCTGATTCTCCGTCACGAAGAAGGCCGCGGCTTTTTTCAAGAACTCACGGTCCATCCGCAACTCGGTGTTCTCCACCCGCAACCGTTCCAGCTCGGCCCGCTCATCGGCATCCAACGCCGGTGGCGGACCGTCATCACGGGCCCGTTCGATCCCGACCCACCGGCCCAGCAGCTGCTCACCCACCCCGATCTCCCGCGCGACATGCGCGACCGGACGGCCAGTGTCGATCACCAACCGGGCAGCCTCGCGCCGATACGCCGGCGTATACGACTTCCGCTTCTTCGACGCCATAACAGACATCCTCTCCGGCAGACCCGCAGGCCCGCCAACAAGGTGTCCGTCAAACAGGGTCAACCCCA
>NZ_SOAW01000006.1 GCF_004364645.1 Naumannella halotolerans
AACCGCACTGGGTTTCGTTCCTATGCGGGTTCGAGGGAACCGTCTGGTTCCTCGGTACTGGTTGAGGCCTCATAGTAGGCGGCCTCGACCTCGATCGGGGTGCGGTAGCTGAGCTCGGAGTGGAGTCGGCGGTGGTTGAACCACCACACGTATTCCAGGGTGGCCAGTTCGACCTGCTCGACGGTCTTCCAGGGCCGGCGTTGGCGGATCAGTTCGGTCTTGTAGAGACCGTTGATCGTCTCGGCTAGGGCGTTGTCGTAGGAATCTCCGACGCTGCCGACCGAGCCTGCGATCCCTAGCTCGGCCAAGGTGTCGGTGTAGCGCAGCGACACGTATTGGCTGCCGCGGTCGCTGTGATGGGTCAGCCCGGACAGCTCGCCTCGATTCCAGGTGGCCATCTGCAACGCCTCGAGTGGCAGCGCTTCGGTGGTCATGGTGGAGCGCACCGACCAGCCGACGATCCGGCGGGAGAACACGTCGGTGACGAACGCGACATAAGCCATGCCGGACCAGGTCGGCACGAACGTCAGATCAGCCACCCACAACCGATTCGGCCTCGCAGCGACGAACCGACGCTGGACCAGATCCGCGGGCCGCTGGCCGGCAGGGTCCGGTCTGGTGGTGAAGATCCGTTTACCCCGCCGCACCCCGTGCAGGCCTTGTTGGCGCATGATCCTCCCGGTCTGGTCCCGGCCGAGCAGCCAACCCTTTCGGCGCAGCAGGGCATGCATCTTCCGGACCCCGTAGACGCCGTAGTTGTCGGCATGCAGCCGGCTGATCACCTCCCCCAGTTCCTGATCCCGCAGCATCCGCGTCGAGGCTGGTCGGGTCTTCGCCGCCCGATAGCCGCGGGCAGTGATGAACCCACCGTCTGTCTCCGCCAAAGCAGCACAGATGGGCTCGACCCCGAACTGATCGCGATACGCCTCGATGTAGGCGATCATCTCGGTGTGGGACGGTCGATTTCCGCTGCGAAAAACGCTGATGCGGTCCGCAGGATCTCATTGGCCCGTTTCGCCTCGGCCAACTCCTTGCGCAGACGTTTGATCTCCGCGTTCTCCGCCGATGTTGTTCCTTGCCGTTCCCCGGAATCGACCTCGGCCTTACGGACCCACCGTCGCAGTGTCTCTTCGGCGATCCCGAGCTGTTTCGCGACCCGCCCGATCAACTGATACTCCGTGCTGCCGTCCTCACGATCGGCCTCCCGGATCATCCGGACCGCACGCT